>CAMPJJ010000083.1 GCA_946886855.1 uncultured Roseateles sp.
AACCGCTGACCTCTTGCATGCCATGCAAGCGCTCTCCCAGCTGAGCTATACCCCCTTCGGGGATTCGATCCGGCTTCTTTTCGGCTCTTGAATTTCATCGGGGAGCTCGCGCTCCCCGTTTTGATTCATCGTCTGCCGCTTCGAAGTTCGTTTCGAACGTCGCGCTGTTCAAGCGAGAACGAGAGTATAGATCGAGTTTTAAACGGAACGCAAGCGGTTCAACAAAATTTCTTTGTCGAAAAGTTCCAGCACCGCGTCCACCGACGGGGTCTGCGAACGACCGCAGGCCAGCACCCGCACGGGAATCGCCAATTGCGGCATCTTCAAGCCATGCCCGCCGATGGTTTCCTTGATGGCCGCGCTGATGGCGGCCTTGTCCCAGACCGGCAGCGCTTCGAGTTTGTCGGCGAAGGCCAGCACGGCGGGCTTCACCGCATCGGTCAGGTGCTGGGCGCGATCGGCCTCGGTCGGCGTCACCGGCGACACATACATCGCCAGCCAGTCCGCCAGGGCCACCGTGGTGCTGCAACGATCCTTGAACAGCGCGCACATCGCTTCCAGGCGCTCCGGCGCGGCAAGCCCGCGCTTGGCGAGTTGCGCAGCAACCAGCGACGCCAGGCGCCCATCGTCCGCCTGCTTGATGTAGTGCGCGTTGACCCACTCCAGCTTGGCCGGATCCCACTGCGCCGGGCTCTTGGAAATGTGGCTGCCGTCGAACCAGGACACCAGTTGCGCCACGCTGTAGAGCTCGTCGTCGCCGTGGCTCCAGCCCAGGCGAGACAGGTAGTTCAGCATCGCCTCGGGCAGGTAGCCGTTCTCCTCGTATGCGGTCACGCTGACCGCGCCGCGGCGCTTGGACAGCTTCAGGCCGTCGTCGCCCAGGATCACCGGAATGTGCCCGAACGACGGCAGCGGCGCGCCCAGCGCGTTGAAGAGGTTGATCTGCCAGGGCGTGTTGTTGATGTGTTCGTCGCCGCGGAAGACGTGGGTGATCTTCATGTCCCAGTCGTCGATCACCACCGCGAAGTTGTAGGTCGGCACGCCGTCCGGACGCAGCAGGATCAGGTCGTCGATCTCGCGGTTGTTGATCGTGATCGGCCCCTTGACGAGGTCGTCCCAGGTCACGTCGCCGTCGACCGGATTCTTGAAACGCACGACCGGCTCAATCCCCGCGGGAATCGCCGGCAAGCTCTTGCCCGCTTCCGGACGCCAGGTGCCGTCGTAGCGACGCTTCTCGCCGCGCGCTTCCTGGCCGGCCTTCATCGTCGCGAGTTCCTCGGGCGAGCAGTAGCAGCGGTAGGCCGTGCCGGCCGCGATCATCTGCTCGATCACCGCGTGATAGCGCGCCAGGCGCTGCATCTGGTAGATCGGGCCCTCGTCGTACTCGAGGCCCAGCCACTTCATCGAGGCGAGGATCTGGTCGACCGAATCCTGCGTCGAGCGCGCGACGTCGGTGTCCTCGACGCGCAGCACGAACTCGCCGCCGTGATGGCGCGCGTAGGCCCACGAGAACAGCGCCGTGCGCGCCGTGCCGAGGTGCAGGAAACCCGTCGGCGACGGGGCGATGCGGGTGCGGACCGGGGTGGAGGGAGTCGTCATAGGGAATTCAAACCGCGGGCCAGGTCGGCCTTGATGTCTTCGATGTCTTCCAGGCCGACCGCGACGCGGATCAGGCCCTGCGTGATGCCGGCCGCCTGGCGCTGCGGCTCGGTGAGCCGGCCGTGCGAGGTGCTGGCCGGATGCGTGATGGTGGTCTTGGTGTCGCCGAGGTTGGTGGTGATCGAGCAGACCTTCGTGTGGTCGATGACGTGGAAGGCGGCGGCGCGGCCCTTGTCGTCCGCGTGACTCTTCACGATGAACGACACCACCGCCCCACCCTGCCCGCCGTGCTGGCGCATCGCGAGCTCATGCTGCGGGTGCGACTTCAGGCCCGGGTAGTAGACGCGCTCGACGCCAGGATGCGCTTCCAGCCATTCGGCCAGCACGGCGGCGCTGGCGGTCTGCGCCTTCATGCGCACCGACAGCGTCTCCATGCCCTTGAGCACGACCCAGGCGTTGAACGGCGACAGCGACATGCCCACCGAGCGCATCACCGGGGTGAACACTTCCTCGACGTGTTTCGCGGAAGCGCAGATGGCGCCCGCGATCACACGGCCCTGGCCATCGAGGTACTTGGTGCCGGAGTGGATGATGAAGTCCGCGCCCATCTTCGTCGGCTGCTGCAGCGCGGGCGAGGCGAAGCAGTTGTCGACGGCCAGCAGCGCGCCGTGCGCGTGCGCGATCTCCGCCAGCGCGGCGACGTCGCAGACCTCGGTCAGCGGATTGGTCGGT
The DNA here is from genome assembly GCA_946886855.1 of uncultured Roseateles sp. The sequence continues at coordinate 2,332 of CAMPJJ010000083.1, forward strand.
GTCTCGGCGAACAGCAGCTTCGTGTTGGGCTGCAGCGCGTTCTTCCATTCGGCCAGATCGGTCTGCGACACGAAGGTCGTCTGGACGCCGAACTTGCCGAACTCGCCCTGCAGCAGCTTGATGGTCGAGCCGAACACCGAGCGCGAGCACACCACGTGATCGCCCGACTTCAGCAGGCCCATGACCAGCAGCATGATCGCGGACATGCCGGACGAGGTCCCGATGCAGGCCTCGGTGCCTTCGAGCGCGGCGAGCCGGCGCTCCATCATCATGACCGTCGGATTCGTGAAGCGGCTGTAGACGAAGGCCTCCTCCTCGTTGGCGAAGCGGCGCGCGGCGGTGGCCGCGTCCGGATGCACGAAGGAGCTGGTCAGGTACAGCGCTTCCGAGTTCTCGCCCCAGGGCGACGGCGGCAGGCCTTCGCGGACTGCGAGCGTGTCCATCCGGACGTCGGCCGGCAGGTCCACGCGCGGGAGGCGGCCCTTCTTGTCATCGCTCATCACTGGTCTCCTCCGCTCTGCAGCGCCAGACGGCTGCGCGCCGGCAGGTCCTCTTCCTCGGGCTGCGACTTGCGCTGCGCCTGCATGGTCGCGAAGTCCTCGACCGACACGTCGCCGGTGATGTAGCTCCCGTCGAAGCAGGAGGCCTCGAAGCCGTTCAGCCCCGGACGCAGCTGGCCGACCACGCGCTTCATCGCGTCGACGTCCTGGTAGATCAGCGCGTCGGCGCCGATGAACTGGCGGATCTCCTCGATCGAGCGGCCGTGGGCGATCAGCTCTTCCTTGGTCGGCATGTCGATGCCGTAGACGTTGGGGAAGCGCACCGGCGGCGCGGCCGAGGCCAGGTAAACCTTGTTGGCGCCGGCCTCGCGGGCCATCTGGACGATTTCCTTGGAGGTCGTGCCGCGCACGATGGAGTCGTCGACCAGCAGCACGTTGCGACCCTTGAATTCAAGGCCGATCGCGTTGAGCTTCTGGCGTACCGACTTCTTGCGCGTGGACTGGCCCGGCATGATGAAGGTCCGGCCGACGTAGCGGTTCTTGACGAAGCCCTCGCGGTACGGCTTGCCGATGCGGTGCGCGAGCTGCATCGCCGACGGGCGGCTGGATTCGGGGATGGGGATGACGACGTCGATCTCGCTCGGCGGGATGGTCGAGATCAGGCGCTGGGCCAGCGTCTCGCCCATGTTCAGGCGGGCCTGGTAGACCGAGATGCCATCCATCACCGAGTCCGGGCGCGCCAGGTAGACGAACTCGAACATGCAGGGATTCAGCGTCGGGTGCTCGGCGCACTGCTGCGTGTGGACCGTGCCGGCGGTGTCGATGAACAGGGCCTCGCCGGGCGCGAGGTCGCGCGTGAGCACGTGACCGGTGCCTTCCAGCGCCACGCTCTCGCTGGCGACCATGACCTCGCCGTCCGCCGCCTGCCCGAAGCACAGCGGGCGGATGCCGTAGGGGTCGCGGAACGCGAGCAGACCGTGGCCGGCGATCAACGCGATCACGGCGTAGGAGCCCTTGATGCGCTTGTGCACGGTGCCCACGGCCTTGAAGATCTGCGCCGGCGTCAGCGGCAGGTCGCGGCCGGCCATCTCGAGCTCATGCGCGAGCACGTTGATCAGGACCTCGGTGTCGCTCTCGGTGTTGATGTGACGGCGGTCGACGTCGAACAGCTCGGCCTTCAGCGCATGCGCGTTGGTCAGGTTGCCGTTGTGGACCAGCACGATGCCGTAGGGCGCGTTGACGTAGAACGGCTGCGCCTCTTCCTCGGAATAGGCGTTGCCGGCCGTCGGATAACGGACCTGGCCGAGGCCGACGCTGCCGGGCAGCCCGCGCATGTTGCGGGTGCGGAACACGTCGCGCACCATGCCGCGCGCCTTGTGCATGAAGCACTTCTGACCCTGCATCGTGACGATGCCGGCCGCGTCCTGGCCGCGATGCTGCAGCAGCAGCAGCGCGTCATAGATCAGCTGGTTGACCGGCGCCTTGGAAATCACACCGACGATGCCGCACATGGGGAGGTCCTTAATGCTTCGGGAACAGGAGGAAAACGACGAAAAAACGCGAGAAAGGCAACGGCCGGAGCGCTTGTGACGCTCAGGCCGGAATGTAGTCGTGCAAGGCCGCGGGCAACAGCGGCTTCACCTGCGCGAGGGTGGCTTGCAGCCAGGGAGCGATCTGGGATTCCGTCCATGGGCGCGACCGCACGGCCGGGGTCATGTCGACGATGACGGTCGCCAGCAGCGCCAGCAGCGCCGCGCGCAGCACGCCGAAGGCCGCGCCGCCGAGCCGGTCCAGCACGCCCAACGGCGTCGCATGGATCAACGCCCGGATCAGCTTCGCGCCCAGGCCCCAGATCAGCAGCACCAGGATGAAGGCCAGCACCAGGCCGACCGCGTGGATCAGCGCCGGGCCGATCTTCTCCGCCGGCAGCAGGCCTTCGATGAACGGTGCCACGAAGGGCGAGGCCGCATAGGCCACCAGCCAGCCGGCGATGGTCATCAATTCGAACACCAGCCCCCGCCACGCGCCCAGCAGGACGGAGATGACGAGCAGGCTCAGCAGCGCGAGGTCGACCCAGTTCATCGCGGAGATCGGAGGTGCGCTGAGGCGGGTTCATGCTCGTGCATCGTGACGTGCTCCGTGCCGGCCCGTCAGAGCGTCAGCACGGCCGACGACAGGCCGCCACCGCGGACCTTCGCCGCGACCTTGTCCGCCTCGTCCCGCGAGTTGAACGGTCCCACCCGCACGCGGATGCGCTTGCCGTCCGCCGTGTCGACCGCCTGCGTGTAGGTCTTCAGTCCCATGCGCTCGACCTTCGCCCGCACGTCCTGAGCGGCCTTGCCGTCGGCATAGGCGCCGACCTGCACGATGAAACGCGCGCCGCCGGCGGCAGCGTCAGGCTTCCGGTCCGACGACGGGCGACCGTCCAGCAGCGCCTGCGCGCGGGCCGCATCGGCCGAACGCGTGTCGGGCTTCGTTTCAGGCTTCGTTTCCGGCTTGCGCTCCGGCTTGGCCTCGACCTTGGGCTCGGGCTTGCGTTCCGGCTTGGCCTCGGCTCGGGTCTCGGGCTTGTGATCGGGTCTGGATTCCGGCTTCGGCTCGACGCGTGCCGGGCGGGCCGGTTCGGCGATCGTGGCGCGCTCGTCCGGCTTGGTGTCCATGCGCGTGGGGGGCATGGCCTGGGCCACCTGGTCGGCCACCGGGTCGTGCGGCACCTCACGTGGCACGTCACGTGAGGTTTCAGGCGACGGGACCGCCCGGTCGGCGGCGGCCTGCTCGGCGGACTCTGTGATGATGCCGCGACCGGCGTCGCCCCCGGCGGTCTGGCCGCGGGAGGTGGGCGCCGTCGGCGCGGGGATGGTCAGCGGCGTCGCGCCGTCCTTGCGCGGGATGTCGATCGGCAGGTCGACCGGGATCGGACGCGGCTGGGTCTCGAACAGCAGCGGGAACACGATCACCGCGACGCCCACCAGCACCGCGGCGCCGATCAGGCGCCGGCGTGCCCGCAGGCGCAGCTGCTGGACATCGTCGACGGCCTCCGCGCCGCCGCGGGAACGCCCCCGTCCGCCATCGCCGGAACGGCCCCGTTCACCACGATCGCCGCCTCGGTCGCCGGAGTCGTTCGCTTCGCCGCGCTTCAGGAAGGACAGAAAACCCATGTACTCGGAGAACCTGGTTGATGCCGCGCCGTCGCCGCGGGAGTGCCCTCGGGACCCACGGCCCCGGAGCGGAAAGCGGCCCCTCCGTAGGTACGGACAGGGCCGCCGACTTCAACTGCGAGAGATTCGAATGCAGCGTTGCAATGCGCTCATTGCCGCGCCCCTCAAGCGTCGGATTCCGGCTGGACGCCGCCGCCCAGTCTCGGGATGCCGTTCTTGAGCACGCCGCCCACGGTGAAGAACGAACCGAAGACCAAAATTCTATCAGCGGGGTCCGCCTCGGCCGCCGCTGCGGCCAGGGCCGACGCGGGGTCCGGATGCAGCGAGGCGCCCACCGCCTTCGGCGTCTGCAGCGTGCCGGCCGCCCGCGCCTCGTCGAAACGCGTCCGCAGCGCCTGGGCGCTCGCCGCACGCGCGATCGGCAAGTCGCAGAAATGCCAGTGGTCGATCAGCGGGGAAATGCGCGCCAGGATGTTGGCGAGGTCCTTGTCCGCCATCGCGCCGAAGACCGCACGGGTGCGCGGGTAGAAACCCATCTGGTCGAGGTTCTGCGCCAGCGCGGCCACGGCGTGCGGGTTGTGCGCGACGTCCAGCACCAGCATCGGCGAGCCGGGGATCACCTGGAAGCGCCCCGGCAGCTCGACCAGCGCCAGACCCGCGCGCACGGCCTGCGCGGAGATCGGAAGACGCTCGTACAGGGCCTCGAAGACAGCCAGCACGCCGGAGGCGTTCAGCAACTGGTTGACGCCGCGCAGCGCCGGGTAGGACATGCCGCTGTAGCGCCGCGCACGGCCGGCCCACTGCCATTGCTGGCGATCGCCCGAATAGCTGAAATCGCGCCCGAGCTGGCGCACTTCGGCGCCGATGGATTCGGCGTACGCCGCGATCGAGGCCGGCGGCATCGGATCGGACACGATCGCCGGCTTGCCCGGCCGCATGATGTGCGCCTTCTCGCGGCCGACGGACTCGCGGTCCGGGCCAAGGTACTCGGTGTGATCCAGGTCGATGCTGGTGATGACGCTGCAGTCCGCGTCGATGACGTTCACCGCGTCCAGACGCCCGCCCAGGCCGACCTCCAGGATCACCAGGTCCAGCGGCTCCGACGCCAGCTTGTGCAGGATCGCCAGCGTCGTGAACTCGAAATAGGTCAGCGCCAGCTCGCCGCGGGCCTGCTCCACGGCTTCGAAGTGCGGCAGCAGCGCTGCGGCTTCGACCGGACGGCCACCGACGCGGCAGCGCTCCTGGAAGTGCACCAGATGCGGCTTGATATAGAGCCCGACGCGGTACCCGGCCTGGAGCGCGACGCTTTCCAGCATCGCGCAGGTCGAGCCCTTGCCGTTCGTGCCCGCGACCATCACCACCGGTGTGTCCGGGCCGAAGTGCAGGTCCAGGCGCTGGCGCATCTCGGCGACGCGCGCCAGCGTCATGTCGATCTCCTTCGGATGCAGCCGCTCGCAGCGGGCCAGCCAGGCGTCGAGCACCTGCTGCGCGTCGCCGCCGGGGGTCAGCACGGGAATGGACAGATCGTTCGAAATGGTGGACATCAGGAATTCCAAGGCTCAAATGAAGACGGCCAGACCGGGCGTGGTCTGGCCGTGCTGAGTGCCGTCACCACCCCCGGGGTGGTTCGCCGTCGCGACGTCAGGCGACCGCGTCGGAGCTCTGCCGCTGCAGGATGGCCAGGTTGCGGGCGATGACCTCGCGCAGCTTGCGGCGGTCGACGATCATGTCGATGGCGCCCTTCTCCATCAGGAACTCGGCGCGCTGGAAGCCGGGGGGCAGCTTCTCGCGCACGGTGTTCTCGATGACGCGCGGGCCGGCGAAGCCGATCAGCGCCTTGGGTTCGGCGATGACGATGTCGCCGACGAATGCGAAGCTCGCCGACACACCGCCCATGGTCGGATCGGTCAGCACGCTGACATAGGGCAGCTTCGCCTTGGCCAGGCGCGTGAGCGCGGCGTTGGACTTGGCCATCTGCATCAGCGACAGCAGGCCTTCCTGCATCCGCGCGCCGCCGGTGGCGGTGAAGCAGATGAAGGGGGTCTTCTGCTCCAGCGCAGTCTCGACGCCGCGCGCGAAGCGCTCGCCGACCACGGAGCCCATCGAGCCGCCCATGAAGTCGAACTCGAAGCAGGCCGCCACGACCGGGATGCTCATCACGGCGCCGCCCATGACGACCAGCGCGTCGGTCTCGCCGGTCGATTCCAGCGCTTCCTTGAGCCGGTCCGGATACTTCTTGCTGTCCTTGAACTTCAGCGCGTCCACGGGCAGCACTTCCTGGCCGACCTCGTAGCGGCCCTCGCCATCCAGGAAGGCGTCCAGCCGGGCGCGGGCGCCGATGCGGTGATGGTGACCGCACTTCGGGCAGACGTTGACGTTCTGCTCCAGGTCGGTCTTGTACAGCACCGTTTCGCAGGACGGGCACTTGATCCACAGGCCTTCCGGCACCGTGCGGCGCTGGTCGGGGTCGGTCTGCTGGATCTTCGGGGGAAGCAGTTTCTCAAGCCAACTCATGGCGGGCTCCTATGTCTATCGCCAGGCGCGCAACGGGGCCGCTCGCCCCGTCAGGCGTCCAGCGCGGCGCGGATGTCTCGGATGAAGGCCGCTGCCTGGGTCGCGACATTATCCCTTGTCTGGGACTCGATCAGCTGGACGAGGGCCGAACCGATCACCACCGCGTCCGCATGGCGCGCCACGGCGGCTGCGGTGGCCCCGTCGCGGATGCCGAAACCGACGCCCAGCGGAATGCGCACATGCTTGCGCAGGCGGGGCATCGCGTCGGCGACGGCGCCGGTGTCCAGGTGGCCGGCGCCGGTCACGCCCTTGAGGGAGACGTAGTAGACGTAGCCGCTGGCGAGCTGACCGATGCGGGCGACGCGCTCGTCGGTCGAGGTCGGCGCCAGCAGGAAGATCGGATCCAGCCCCTGCCCCTTGAGCGCGGCGGCGAACACCTCGGACTCCTCGGGCGGGTAGTCGACGATCAGCACGCCGTCGACGCCCGCGGCCTTGGCCTCGGCGACGAAGCGCGTCAGGCCGAAGCGCTCGACCGGGTTCGCGTAGCCCATCAGCACGACCGGCGTCGCATCATCCCGCCGGCGGAAGTCGCGGACGATCTCCAGCACATGCGTCAGCGTGATGCCCTTGGCCAGCGCCCGTTCGCTGGCCTTCTGGATCACCGGGCCGTCGGCCATCGGGTCGGAGAACGGCACGCCGAGCTCGATCACGTCGGCGCCGGCCTGGGCCATCGCCAGCATCAGCTCGACGGTGACGTCCGCGTACGGGTCGCCGGCGGTGACATAGGGGATCAATGCCTTGCGGCTTTCGGCGCCCAGCCGGGCGAAGGTGGCGGCGATGCGGCTCATTGCGCACCTCCCTTCACGGCGTGGCCGGCCATCGAAGGCCGGTCGAAGTACTCGGCGCCCGACAGGTCGGCGACGGTGCCGATGTCCTTGTCCCCGCGGCCGGACAGGTTGATCAGCAGGTGCTGGTCGGGCCGCATCGTCGGCGCGAGCTTGATCGCATGCGCCAGCGCGTGGCTCGACTCGAGCGCGGGGATGATGCCCTCGGTGCGGCACAGCCGGTGGAAGGCGGCGAGCGCCTCGGCGTCGGTGGCGCCGACGTACTCGGCGCGGCCGATGTCCTTCAGGTAGGCGTGCTCGGGGCCGACGCCGGGGTAGTCCAGGCCGGCGGAGATCGAGTGCGTCTCGATGATCTGGCCCGCGCCGTCCTGCAGCAGGTAGGTGCGGTTGCCGTGCAGCACGCCGGGAGACCCGGCGCTCAGCGTCGCCGCATGCTTGGGCGTGTCGACGCCCTGCCCCGCGGCCTCGACGCCGATCAGGCGCACGTCCGCGTGCGGGATGTACGGGTAGAAGATCCCGATCGCATTGCTGCCGCCGCCGACGCAGGCGATGACGGCGTCGGGCTGTCTGCCGCCGGTCATCTCGGGCATCTGCACGAGGCACTCGTCCCCGATGACGCGCTGGAAGTCGCGGACCATCATCGGATAAGGATGCGGGCCGGCCACGGTGCCGATGATGTAGAAGGTCGACTCGATGTGGGTGACCCAGTCGCGCATCGCCTCGTTGAGCGCGTCCTTCAGCGTCTTCGAGCCCGACTCCACCGGCACGACCCGCGCGCCCAGCAGGTTCATCCGGTAGACGTTGGGCGACTGGCGCTTCACGTCCTCGGAGCCCATGTACACCACGCACTCCATGCCGTAGCGGGCGCAGATCGTCGCGGTGGCGACGCCGTGCTGGCCGGCGCCGGTTTCCGCGATGACACGCTTCTTGCCCATGCGGCGGGCCAGCAGCGCCTGGCCGATGGTGTTGTTGACCTTGTGCGCGCCGGTGTGGTTCAGGTCCTCGCGCTTGAGGAAGATCTGCGCGCCGCCGAGCTCGCTGCTCAGTCGCCTGGCGTGGTAGATCGGACTCGGCCGGCCGACGAAGTGCGCCAGCTCGTACTGGAACTCGCGGATGAACTCCGGGTCCTGGCTGTAGCGGGCGTAGGCCTGGTTGAGTTCGTCGAGCGCGTGGATCAGCGTCTCGGCGACGAAGCGGCCGCCGTAGTAGCCGTGAGCGTTCTCCGTGGACACGGGGCCGAAACGGCCTTGCGCGTCAGGCTGCGCATAGCCCGCGAGCGGGCCGGTCACGAATGGGGTCACGAACGGGGTCGCGGAGGGGGTCGCGGAGGGATTCAAAGTCTTGGACATGAGGGGTCCTCAATGAGGAGGCCCGCGCGTGAATCCGCCGGGATCGCAGGAAGCGACGGGAAGCAGGGATTCAAGCCGACTTCAGGCGGTCGGCCTCGCGCACGGCATCGCAGAACTGGCGGATCTTGCCGGCGTCCTTGAGGCCCTTGGAGGCCTCCACGCCGGAGCTGACGTCAACGGCCCAGGGCCGCACCTTCAGCACGCCATCGATCACGTTGGCTGCACTCAACCCACCAGACAAAACGACCGGAGAGGGAACGCTTGGAGGCAGCAGTGACCAATCGAAGACCTTTCCGCCGCCACCGTAGCCGTCGACGAAGGCGTCGACCAGCACGGCCTGGGCGTGGGAGAACCGAGATGCGAAGTCTAGCAAATCGAAGCCCGGCGCCATCCGTGCCGCGCGCAGATAGGGCCGCGCCCAGCGATCGCAGTCCTCCGGCGTCTCATCGCCGTGGAACTGCAGCGCCAGCGTCGGGATCGCGGTCAGCGCTGCCTGGATGGCCTCGGGCGACGCGTTGACGAACAGCCCCACCGGCGTCACGAACGGCGGCAGGCGCCGCGCCAGTTCGGCAGCGCGCTCGATGCTGACGGCGCGCGGGCTGTTCTCGTAGAAGACCAGGCCGATCGCGTCGGCACCCGCCTCGACGGCAGCATCGACATCGGCTTCGCGGGTCAGTCCGCAGATCTTGATTCGGGTGCGGGTCATGTCGGATTCATTCGATTCGTTCGATTCGTTCGATTCGCTCGGTACGGCCTCAAGGCAGCCAGTCCATCGCCGCCGTGTGGCGCGGCAGGTTCAGGTGATCGTCGTAGCTCGGGCCGACGAAGTACAGCCCGTCCGGCGGGAAGGTCGGCGCCGCGGCATCGCGGGAGCGCGCGGCCAGCACCTGGTCCATCCACGACGGCGGCTTCTGCCCGGCGCCGACGGCGATCAGGCAGCCCATGATGTTGCGGATCATGTGATGCAGGAAGGCGATGCCGTCGAACTCGAAGCGCCAGTACGGGCCCCGCTTGTGGATCTCGATGCCGCGCAGGATCTTCACCGGCGACGCCGCCTGGCACTCGGCGGACCGGAAGGAGCTGAAGTCGTGCTCGCCGACCAGCCGCGAGGCCGCGTCGCGCATCGCGTCGCCGTCCAGCGGGCGGAAGGTCCAGCCGACCCCGCCGGCCTGGATGGAAGGCCGCACGTTCGACTCCAGCAGCAGGTACCAGTAGCGGCGGCCGCGCGCCAGGTTGCGCGCATGGAAGTCCTCGCCAGGGAACGCCGCCCACTGGACCGCGATGTCGCGCGGCAGGTAGCGGTTGACGCCGCGGACCCACGAGAACACCTCGCGCGCCACCGGCGAGTCGAAGTGGACGACCTGGTTCAGGCCGTGCACCCCGGTGTCGGTGCGGCCGGCGCAGATGGTGCGGACCGGTTGCGCGACGAACTGCGCGAGCGCCGCCTCCAGCGCGTCCTGGACAGTGCCGCCGCCGGGCTGGCTCTGCCAGCCCTTGTAGGCCTCGCCGCGGTAACTCACGCCCAGCGCCACGCGCATGCAGGTCTCCGGATCTCAGGGGAAAGTGAACGCCAAAAAGAAAAGGCGCCCGGCCAGGCCGAGCGCCTTGTCGTGAACCGCTCGCAGTTTAGCGAAGCTGGTCCAGCATCTGCTGGGCGCGGGCGCGCATCGGACCGTCGGCCTTGCCGACCAGCTCCTGCAGCACGTCGCGAGCGCCTTCGGTGTCGCCGATCTGGCGGAACTCCTCGGCCAGTTCCAGCTGACGCTGCAGCGCCTCGTCGTCGTTCGGGTCGATGCTGTCGAGGTCGACGCCCAGGTCGTCCAGGCTCATCGTGTCCCGTGCCACCGGCTTGGCCTCGGGCAGTGCATCCAGATCCGGCAGATCGATCGACGTGACGTCCTCGATCTCGTCCACCTTGCCGAGGGTGCGCTCGTCACGGCTGGCGGGCGCGTCGGTCGGCAGATCCAGGTCGATGCTCGACAGGTCGAAGTCCAGCGACGAGGGATCCTGCGCAGGGGCCGAGGCCGGCGTGCTGCCGCCCAGGTCGTCCAGATCGCCGAGGTCGAACTCGAGTTCTCGGGCGCTGGCGGCGGTCGGCGCCGGCGGCGGCGTGCTCAGGTCCAGGTCCATGTTCATCGGCGCCTGGCTGGCGGCCGACGGCAGCGCCTGCGTGGCGGCCATCGCCGGCGCGGGCGCGGGCGGCGACCCCAGGTCCAGATCGAGGTCCAGGTCCATCAGGCTGGACGGACCGCTGTCGCGCGGGGCGGCCGCGACACCCGCCGCGGCGGTCGCCGCCGCGCGGGCCAGCGCGCCACCGCCGGGATGCGCCAGACCGGTCGCGGGCAAGGTGCTCGCGTTCATCGGTTCGGGACGCTCGTCGTCGTTCTCGAACATCGTCGGCGCACCGCCGGGCTGGTACAGCGGATTTTCCGGATCGGCCTGGCGGCCGAGTTCCTGGACCTTCGCCCAGTCCTCGCCCTGCCCCTTCGTCTCGGCATACAGCTGCACGGCCAGTTGCTCGAAGCCCTTGATGTCGCGGCGCTTGCCGTAGACCTCCAGCAGCTTCAGGCGGATGGCCAGACGCTCCGGATTGGCGCGCAGCGCTTCCTTCAGGATTTCCTCGGCCTGCAGGTCGCGGCCATAGGCCAGGTAGACGTCGGCTTCGGCGACCGGATCGACATCGCCGATCGCATCGAGCTGGCTCAGCGAATAGCTCATCGACGACTGGCCGGTCGTCGACGCATCGCGCGTGTCGACGCGTTGACCGCCGCTGTGACCGAAGAACGAATCCGGCGCCAGACGGCTTTCCGCGAAGGCGGTCTCGGAACGCGAGGCCGCGTCGCGGCGCGCGCGCCAGCGGTTGTAGCCGATGCCGCCGGCGATCACGGCCAAGGCGGCGACGAGCGCGGGCAGGTAGTCACTCAGCGAGTCGAGGAAGCCGGGCTCTTCAGGCTCGGCCTTGGGCGCCGGGACGGCGCGCGGTGCCGAGGCGGCGACCGGGCGCGACGCCGCGGCGTCAGCCATGGCAGCGGACGCCGGTGTGGACGCGGCGGGCGCCTCCGATGCAGCCGCCGGCACGTTGGCGGCGACGGTCACCGGCGGCACCACCGCCGGGGCCGGGGCCGGTGCAGGCGTCGGCGCCGGCGTGGGAGCAGGCGCCGGCGCGGCGGCCGTGGTCGGCGCGGTGGTCGGCGCGGTACTCGGCTTCGAGGCGGCGCTCGACAGCTTCTTCAGCTCTTCGACGTTGCGCGTCAGCTCGGCCACTCTGGCCGCCGAATCCTTCTTCTCGGTGTCCTTCGACACCTTGGACTCGACGCCGGGCACGCCGCTGGGCTTGCTCAGGGTCAGCTTGTCCGGTGCCGCCGAGTTGGCAGGCTTGCGGTCTTCGACGGCTGCCTGCACCGAGCCCTTGGCTTGACGGCTGTTCTCGTCGGCCTTCAGGGCCGGCGCGCCTTCCGCAAGACGCTGGCGGTAACCGCCGAAATCGCTGCTCTGCGCCTGGATGACGCGGCGCGCTTCCTGCGGCGTGATCGACTGGACGGACTCGCTGCCCGGCACCGACAGGACGGCGCCCGACTTCAGCCGGTTCATGTTCTGGTTGATGAACGCGTCCGGATTGCTGCGGTACAGGCCGACCAGCATCTGGTCCAGCGAGACGCCGGAGGGCTGGGTGCGACCCGCGATGCGCGACAGCGTATCGCCGGGTTGAACGGTGTATTCGGAGCCCGGCGTGGCCGGCGCGGCGGGCGACGGAGCCGGCGGCGACGGACGCGGCGCGCGGGCCGTGGCGGGCGCGGGCGGCTGGCTCACCGGCGCGGCGGGCGCGGACGACACCGGGGCCTGCGTGCGGGCCACGGGCGGCGGCGCGACGACGGTCGGCGTGGAGGCCGGCGCGGGGGCCGAGATCACCGGGGACGTGGTGGGCTCGCTCGAACGGGCGACGTTGGTGTTGCTCGGCGGATCGAACAGCAGCGTGAACTCGCGGGTCAGGCGGCCGCTGGACCAGTTGACTTCGAGGATGACGTCGACGAACGGTTCCTGGACCGCGCGATCGCTGCTCAGGCGCAGGTAAGGCCGGCCGTCGGGACGGCGGGCCAGTTGCACCTGCGTGCTGGCCAGCACCGCGTTGTAGTCCAGACCGGAAGCCCGGTAGGACTCAGGCGGCGCGACGCGCAGCTTGAGCGAGCTGGCTTCCTCCGGCGTCAGGCTGCTGACGTCGATCTCCGCGCGCAGCGTTTCGCCGAGCGCGGATTGCACCGTCAGTTTCCCAAGCCCGAGGCCGTAAGCGGAACCCGCCGCCAGTCCCAACACAGTGACCGCGGCCACCTGGCTCAGCGCAAATCGCGCATATGCGCTCGCATGTTTTTTCAAGGCGTCCCCCAAAGCAACAAGGCGGCCCATCCAAAGGACCGCCTGTCTGACGTATTGTTGTTGTGCGACTGATGCGCCCGGGCAGGCTCCCAGCCATTCCCGCGGTAGAAAATCACAACGGTGGCAAGCATATACGCATCGTTGCTGAGGTAGCTCATGAATAACATCGATGAGCTAGCCTTGATTCACAGGTCGTTACGGGCTTGTCGCTAGAAGGCAACGCGCCCCACTCCTGGCATTCCCTAGTCCCCATGAAAAAAAGCGGTGGCACCGCCACCGCTTTCGGCATGCCGGGCGCCAGCCGGCGTTTCAGCCACGACGGCCGGCCAGGGCCGTCGACGACCGGATCAACGATCCAGCAGGATGCGCAGCATCCGGCGCAGCGGTTCCGCCGCGCCCCACAGCAACTGGTCACCGACCGTGAACGCGCCGACGTACTCCGGCCCCATCGCCAGCTTGCGGATGCGACCGACCGGGATCGTCATCGTGCCGGTGACGGCGACGGGGGTCAGGTCCTTGATCGTGGCCTCGCGGGTGTTGGGCACCACCTTCACCCACTCGTTGTCCGCGGCGATCATGGCTTCGATCTCGTCCAGCGGCACGTCCTTGCGCAGCTTGAGGGTCAGGGCCTGCGAGTGGCAGCGCATCGCACCGACGCGCACGCAGAAGCCGTCGACCGGGATGGCGGCGGTCCCGAAACCCTCGCCCTGGCCGAGGATCTTGTTGGTCTCGGCCATGCCCTTCCACTCCTCCTTGGAGGTGCCATTGCCCAGGTCCTTGTCGATCCACGGGATCAGCGAGCCGCCCAGCGGCACGCCGAAGTTGACGATCTCGTCGGCGGACAGCGCGCGCTGCTTGGCGATGACCTTGCGGTCGATCTCGAGGATGGCGCTCTTCGGATCGTCCAGCAGCGCCTTCACTTCCGCGTTCAGCGTGCCGTACTGGGTCAGCAGCTCGCGCATGTGCTGCGCGCCGCCGCCGGACGCGGCCTGGTAGGTCTGCGTGGACATCCACTCGACCAGGCCGGCCTTGTACAGCGCGCCCACGCCCATGAGCATGCAGCTGACGGTGCAGTTGCCGCCGATCCAGTCGCGGCCCCCCTTGGACAGCGCGTTCTTGATGACCGGCATGTTGACCGGGTCCAGCACGATCACGGCGTTGTCGGCCATGCGCAGCGAGGACGCGGCATCGATCCAGTGGCCGTTCCAGCCCGCGGCGCGCAGCTTGGGATAGACCTCGCTCGTGTAGTCGCCGCCCTGGCAGGTGATGATGATCTCGCAGCGCTTGAGCTGCGCGATGTCGAAGGCGTTCTGCAGCGCCGTCTCGTTCTTCGCGAACGCCGGGGCGGTGCCGCCCGCGTTCGAAGTGCTGAAGAACAGCGGCTCGATCAGATCGAAATCGCGCTCCTGCGCCATGCGGTCCATCAGCACCGAGCCGACCATCCCGCGCCATCCCACCAAACCAACCAATGTCGTCATTTGCGTACCTTCGTTCATTGAAAGGCCCGGCACTGCTGGCCGGGCATCGCCCAAACACCGTCACCCACCCGGGGAGCCTGCCCGGCTCGCTTCGCCGGGTGTGTGAGTGGGGCGAGACGAACCGGAGCGGACTAGCTCTTGATGGTTTTGGTCGTGGTCGCAATGGTCGAAGCGGTCGTGGTCACGCCTTTGCCCGAAGCAATGGCGGCGACGACGGCATCACCCATCTCGCGGGTGCTCACCTTCTGGGTGCCCTCGCTCCAGATGTCCGCGGTACGCAGACCCTGGGCCAGCACGGACTGAACCGCCGACTCGATGCGAGCGGCGGCTTCGGGCTGGTTGAGGGAGAACTTGAGCATCATGGCAGCGGAGAGGATTGTAGCCAGCGGATTGGCGATCCCCTTGCCCGCGATGTCCGGCGCGCTGCCATGACTCGGTTCGTAGAGCCCCTTGTTGTGCTTGTCCAACGAGGCGCTGGGCAACATGCCGATCGAGCCGGTCAGCATCGCCGCCTCATCCGACAGGATGTCGCCGAACATGTTGCCGGTGACGACGACGTCGAACTTCTTGGGCGCCTTGACGAGCTGCATGGCGGCGTTGTCGACGTACATGTGGTCGAGCTCGACGTCCGGATAGTCCTTGTGGACCTCGGTGACGACGTCCTTCCAGAACTGGAAGGTCTCCAGCACGTTGGCCTTGTCGACCGAGGTGACCTTCCTGTTGCGCTTGCGCGCCGCCTGGAAGGCGACGTGGGCGATGCGCTCGATCTCGGGACGCGAGTAGCGCATCGTGTCGAAGGCCTCCTCGCTGCCCGGGAAGTGGCCGTCGACGGCGGTGCGGCGGCCGCGCGGCTGGCCGAAGTAGATGTCGCCGGTGAGCTCGCGGATGATCAGGATGTCCAGGCCAGCGACCAGCTCAGGTTTGAGGCTGGACGCATGGGTGAGCTGCTCGTAGCAGATCGCGGGGCGGAAGTTGGCGAACAGGCCCAGCGCCTTGCGCAGGCCGAGGATGGCCTGCTCCGGGCGCAGCGCGCGTTCGAGCTTGTCGTACTTCCAGTCGCCGACGGCGCCGAACAGCACCGCGTCCGCGTCCTGCGCGAGCTTGAGCGTCGCTTCGGGCAACGGGTGGCCGGCGGCCTCGTAGGCGGCGCCGCCGACGGGCGCGGTCTCGAGCTCGAACGGGAGCTCGAGCACGTTCAGGACCTTGACGGCCTCCGCGACGATTTCGGTGCCAATGCCGTCACCAGGCAGGACTGCGATCTTCATGAGGTCCTCAGCGAGTAATTCGATTGTTCAGCCACGGCTTGGTGGCAATGCGTTCGGCTTCAAAGGCCTTGATCTTGTCGGCGTGACGCAGCGTCAGCGCGATGTCGTCGAAGCCGTTGAGCAGGCAGTACTTGCGGAACGGCTGGACATCGAAGGGCAGCTCCTCGCCGTCGGGCTTGACGACGACCTGGCGCTCCAGGTCCACCGTCAGCTGGTAGCCGGGAAAGGCGAAGACCTCGTCGAACAGGCGCGCGACCTGGCTCTCCGGCAGCACGATCGGCAGCACGCCGTTCTTGAAGGTGTTGTTGAAGAAGATGTCGGCGAAGCTCGGCGCGATCAGCGCGCGGAAGCCGTACTGCTGCAGCGCCCAGGGCGCGTGCTCGCGGCTGGAACCGCAGCCGAAGTTGCTGCGCGCGATCAGGATCGAAGCGCCCTGGTAACGCGGCTGGTTCAGCACGAAGTCCGGATTCGGCTGGCGGCTGGCCGGATCCTGGCCGGGCTCGCCGTGATCGAGGTAGCGCCACTCGTCGAAGAGATTCGGGCCGAAGCCGCTGCGCTTGATCGACTTCAGGAATTGCTTGGGGATGATCGCGTCGGTGTCGACGTTCTCGCGATCCATCGGGGCCACGAGGCCCTTGTGCACGGTGAACTTGTCCATCACTCGTTCCTTCTCATTTCTGGATGCTCAACGCTGGCCGCATTGACCCAGCGGGCACCGACGACCGGCTTTGCCGGGCGGCCGGTGACGCCCCCTTGAGGGGGCGCGCGAAGCGCGTACGGGGTGGGTCATGACACTCGGCGCACGTCGACGAAGTGCCCTTCCATCGCGGCGGCGGCAGCCATCGCGGGGCTCACCAGGTGGGTGCGGCCGCCGGCGCCCTGCCGGCCTTCGAAATTGCGGTTGCTGGTGGAGGCGCAGCGCTCGCCCGGCTCCAGCCGGTCGGCGTTCATCGCCAGGCACATCGAGCAACCCGGCTCGCGCCATTCGAAGCCTGCGGCCTTGAAGATCTGGTCGAGTCCTTCGGCCTCGGCCTGCGCCTTCACCAGGCCCGAGCCCGGCACCACCATCGCCAGCTTCACGTTGCCGGCGACGCGGCCGCCCAGGCGCTTCACGACGGCCGCGGCCTCGCGCATGTCCTCGATGCGGCTGTTGGTGCAGCTGCCGATGAAGACCTTGTCGATGCGGATGTCGTTGATCGCCTTGTTGGGCTCCAGCGCCATGTACTGCAGGGCGCGCTCGATGGCGCCGCGCTTGACGGCGTCCTTCTCCTTGTCGGGATCGGGCACGCGGTCGTCGATGGACAGGACCATCTCGGGCGAGGTGCCCCAGGTGACCTGCGGCCGGATCTGCGCGGCGTCGAGCTCGACGACCGCGTCGAACGTCGCGCCGGCGTCCGTGTGCAGCGTGCGCCAGTACTGCACGGCCTGGTCCCATTCGACGCCCGTCGGCGTGAACGGACGGCCCTTGACGTACTGCAGCGTCGTCTCGTCGACGGCGATCAGGCCGGCGCGCGCGCCCGCCTCGATCGCCATGTTGCAGACGGTCATGCGGCCTTCCATCGACAGGGCGCGGATGGCGCTGCCGGCGAACTCGATCGTGTAGCCGGTGCCGCCGGCGGTGCCGATGCGGCCGATGATCGCCAGCACGATGTCCTTGGCGCCGACGCCGGGCATGACCTGACCCTCGACCTTGATCAGCAGGTTCTTCGCCTTCTTGGCCAGCAGCGTCTGCGTGGCCAGCACATGCTCGACCTCGGACGTGCCGATGCCGTGGGCCAGCGCGCCGAAGGCGCCGTGCGTGGACGTGTGGCTGTCGCCGCAGACCACGGTCATGCCGGGCAGCGTGGCGCCCTGCTCCGGTCCGATCACGTGGACGATGCCCTGGCGCTTGTCGTTCATCTTGAACTGCGTGATGCCGAAGCGGTCGCAGTTCCTGTCCAGCGTGTCGACCTGCAGGCGCGACACCGGATCGGCGATGCCCTGGCTGCGATCGGTCGTGGGCACGTTGTGGTCGCTGACGGCCAGGTTGGCCGACAGGCGCCAGACCTTGCGGCCGGCCAGGTCCAGGCCTTCGAAGGCCTGGGGGCTGGTGACCTCGTGGACGAGGTGGCGGTCGATGTAGAGGACGGACGTGCCGTCTTCCTCGGTGTGCACCACGTGCTCGTCCCAGAGCTTGTCGTAGAGGGTGCGCGGCGCACCGGCGTGGGCGGCGTTGGAGATGTTGGCGGTCATGGGAGGGCTCTCCATCACTTCAGGGAAAACTTCAGGGGAAACTTTGAGCAAGGGCGGCTCAACCGGCTGCGGACGATGGAGCGCTCACTTCGAGCCGGCCTTGGCAACGGGAATGGCCGGGGTTGCGGTCGCCCCCGCGGCGGCGGCCTCCTTGGCGGCCGGGCACAGCGCGTCGACGAAGCGCTGGACGACGGTCGGCAGGCGCTCCTGGCGGGCCACCCCCAGAACATAGTCGCGCTGGGCCCAGGCTTCATCCAGGGTCAGGCGCTTGACGTCGAAGACCTGCGCGAAGCGGCGCGACGGCGCGTCGGGCAGCACCGCGACGCCCAGGCCGGCCTCGACCAGCTGCGCGATCGCGTCGAAGCCGCGCACCTGCAGCCGCGCCTTGAGCGTGCGGCCGCGGGTCATGGCTTCCTGCATCATCAATTCCTGCGCCGCGGCGCCGCCGTGCAGACCGACGAGGTCATGGTCCAGCAAGTCGTCGAAGCTGACGGACTCGCGCCCGGCGAGTTCGTGTCCGGCCGGCACCAGCACGGCGAGGCGGCCGGTGCGGTAGGACCAGGTCTGCAGGCGGTTGTCGAGCAGCGGCGTCGTGAAGACGCCGACATCGGCGCGACCTTCCGCGACGGCGGCCTGCACCTCGGCGCTGGTCTGGTCCTCGAGGCTGATGCGGATCTGCGGATGGGCTTGCGAGAACGCGGCCAGGTCGGGCGGCAGCGCTTCAGCGATCGCGCCGGCGTTCGCGGCGATGCGCAGGTGTCCCTTGATGCCGCGGGCGAATTCGACGACTTCGCTCTCGAGCGCATGCAGCGACGCATGCAGCGACCGGATGTGGCGGACCAGCGCGCGGCAGGCCTCGGTGGGCTCGACGCCGCGGGCGCGACGCTCGAACAGCTGCACCCCCAGGCGCGTCTCCAGGTCCGAGATCCGCTTGCTGGCCGCGGCCAGCGCCAGGTGCTCGCGCTCGGCCCCGCGGGTCATGGATCGAGTCTGTTCGATCGCCAGCACGAGATTCAAGGTGGTGAGGTCGAGGCGCATGGTATGGCGGCAGCTGGGTTGAACTGTAGCCTTCGCTCAGAGAGCAAGACTGCGGCCGTTCATGATAATCCCTTCGCCTGAAACGAAAGCTAGAAAATCTTCAGCGACGGCCGTTACGCAGATGTGGCTTGTTTTGGTATTTATCAGGTCCTATGGTGGTACTTCTTTGGTGCGATGTCGGGCCCATCGCACTGAAGCGTTCATCCCAACACTTCAGGAGACTTGAATGACTGTCCGAGCCCGATCCGCCGGTGCCGCCGCGCTGGCCACACTCTCGACCGCCCTGACCGCTGGCCTGGCCGCCGTGCTGACACCCAGCGCTGTGTTCGCCCACGGCGCGCCGGAGTTCCCGATTTCGCGCCAGTACAACTGCTACAAGAACCCGTCGCTGCCGGCCTGTCAGGCCGCGATCGCGTTCGGCGGGGAGCAGGCGATCTACGACTGGAACGGCGTCAACCAGGCCGCCGCCAACGGCAACCACAAGGCGGTGGTGCCCGACCTCAAGATCTGCGCCGGCGGGCAGGAGAAGTTCAAGGGCTTCGACCTGGCCCGCGCCGATTGGCCGAGCACGGCCTACTCGCCGGGGGCCGACGGCAAGTACGAGTACCGCTACAACGCCACCGCACCGCACAGCTCGTTGAACTGGACCTTCTTCATGACGCGCGACGGCTGGAATCCGACCAGCTCGCCCTTGCGCTGGTCGGATCTGGAACAGGTGCAGCAACTCGGCCCGGACCAGATCGTCACGGTGGGCAAGACCTACACGATGAAGCTGAGCCTGCCGCGCCGCACCGGCAAGCACGTGCTGTTCTCGGCCTGGCAGCGGGCGGACAGCACCGAAGCCTTCTACGCCTGCTCGGACGTGGACTTCGGCGGCGGCACGACGCCGCCCGGCACGCCGTCGGGACTGAAGCAGATCGGCCAGGTCTCGGCGGCGCAGGACCTGCCGTCGGGCAGCCAGGTCAAGCTGCGCGTGTTCAACAGCGCGGGCAACGACCTGGAGACCATCTCGGTGGCGCTGACCACGGCGGCGACCAAGGCCGCGTGGTTGGGCCAGATCGCGACCAAGGTCAACCAGACATCGGGCTACCTGAAGGTCGGCACCCTGCAAGGCGGCAGCGTCGTCGTTCCAGGAGGCGCGACGGTGATGGACGTCTATCTGCAGAACGCCAGTTCGGGCGCAAGCTACGCGCTGGACGTGATCCTGCCGGCGACGCCCCCGACCAACCCGCCGGGCGGCACGCCTGCATGGGCGGAAGGGTCGAGCTACACCGCCGGGCAGATCGTGAGCTATCAGGGCAAGCAGTACCGCTGTCTGCAGGCGCACACGGCCTGGGCCGGCGCAGGCTGGAATCCGGCGTCGTCGCCGACACTCTGGCAGGCGGTCTGAGCGTGTAGCTCCGGTGCGTGTCAGGAGTCCGCGGGACCGGACTTCTGATTCGTCGGGCACACGATGTCCAGCCATCCACCCGCCAGACGTTGGATGTGCGGGTGGACGCTGGAGCCTGCGGCGCGGACATCGAACAGCACCTCCTCGCGACGCTGAACACGCGCGAGCGAAAAGCCAAGTCGGCCGTCGAGGCTGTTGTCGAACATCAAGGTCGCATCGGCCAGCGGTGCCGCGTGCCCGATCGCCGCACGCGTGCGCGGGAATCGCGTCTGAAGCTTGCGGAGCGGCACGTTGTGCCCACCCTGCTCGACGCGTTGCGCCACCCGCGTCACGGACAGATTCACATGCGCCAGGCCGACGAAGACCAGCACCACGAAATAGCCCTCGTTCTGCATCTCCGCGATGTCGTCTGCCTTCGACTCGATCCGTCCATCGGGATGTCGGACGTAGTGCGAGAACACCGTTTCGAAAGCGAAGGGCAAGCCGTCGCGCATGACGAGCGTCTTGAAGGCGCGAACGCCTTCCTGCGACAGGCGAGCCCAACGGTCGTCGTCGTTGCGCAGCCTCTGCGCCCACGCCGGGAGCGGCGATTCATTGGGCAGGATCGACGAGGTCAGGTTATCCGCATTGATCAGCGGCATCTGCAGGGTCGGCCCCAGTTTGTCGCGCCACAGCGTGGACTTCCCCGATCCGTTGTGTCCGGCCAGCACGATGGCCATGGGCTTTGTCTGCCCTTTTCCCAGACCTTTGAGCAGCCCGGACAAGGACGGCGGAACCTGTCCGGTCACTTGTTCGTCAGAGCCTGGAAACGGCCATGGACCAGACGACCTCGCTCGCGTTTGCCATCGGCCGACTTCCGCACCAGGATCGACGGATCACTGGGGTCGGCGGAATAGACGAAGCTGATGTTGGCACCCGGCGGGAACACCGTCTTGCGCGACACCCCCGGCTTTTCCAGCGCCTCACCGACCTTCTTCATCAAGCTGCTGGTCTGCTCGTCGCGCTTGGTGCGCTTGACGGGGATGAAGCTGCCGCTGGAGGTATCAACGAGCGCCATGCCGCCCGAGAACACGGCTACGGCCGTGCCCTTGACCGTCAACGGCTTGACAGACTTCTGCGGATCGGACTTCTTGAGAGAGGTGGTAGCCATGGCGTGCGGCGAGAGTGCCAGGAATTGTGCCACTGCGGCCGGCGCGCCGGATCGGGGGACCGGACGCCCAGCCCCGCCATCGGCTCAGAGCCCCAGCAGCGACTTCCCCACCGCCTCGGCCACCTCGATGCCGTCGACCCCGGCGGACATGATGCCGCCGGCGTAGCCGGCGCCCTCGCCGGCCGGATACAGGCCGCGGACGTTCAGGCTCTGGTAGTCCTTGCCGCGCGTGATGCGCAGCGGCGAGGACGTGCGCGTCTCGACGCCCGTCAGCACCGCATCGTTCATCGCGAAACCGCGGATCTGGCGCTCGAAGGCGGGCAGCGCCTCGCGGATCGCGTCGAGCGCGTACTTCGGCAGGCTGCCCAAGCCCTTCTGCTGCAGGTCGGTCATCGTGACGCCAGGCTTGTAGCTCGGCTCGACGCTGCCGAGCGCCGTGCTGCGCTGGCGCTTGATGAAGTCGCCCACCAGCGCGGCCGGCGCCCGGTAGTCGCCTTCGCCGAGCTCATAGGCGCGCGACTCCCAGAAGCGCTGGAACGCGAAGCCGTCGAGCGGGTTGACGGCGCTGCCGTCCTTCTTGCCGTCCTGCCGGTAGTCCTCGGGCGTGATGCCGACCACGATGCCCGCATTCGCGTTGCGCTCGTTGCGGGAGTACTGGCTCATGCCGTTGGTGACGACGCGGTTCGGCTCCGACGTCGCCGCGACCACCGTGCCGCCGGGGCACATGCAGAAGCTGTAGACCGCGCGGCCGTTGCCCGCGTGATGGACCAGCTTGTAGTCCGCCGCGCCGAGGATCGGATGCCCCGCGTTCGGGCCGAAGCGGGCCTTGTCGATGATGGACTGCGGATGCTCGATGCGGTAGC
The DNA here is from genome assembly GCA_946886855.1 of uncultured Roseateles sp. The sequence continues at coordinate 24,485 of CAMPJJ010000083.1, forward strand.
CGATGGAGAAGGGCTTGGCCTCCATGTGGACGCCGCGCTCGTGGAGCATCGTGAAGGTGTCGCGCGCGCTGTGGCCGAGCGCGATGACGACGTGGTCGGCGCGGAGCTGCTCGCCGGACGCGAGCGTCACGCCGCGCACGTGCCGCTGGCCGTCGGCATCGGGCTCGATGAGCAGGTCGGTGACCTTCTGCTGGAAGCGGATCTCGCCGCCCAGGCGCTCGATGTCCGCCCGCATCTTGATGATCATGCTCACCAGGCGGAAGGTGCCGATGTGCGGCTTGCTGACGAAGAGGATCTCCTCCGGCGCGCCGGCCTTGACGAACTCGGTCAGGACCTTGCGCGTGAGGAAGCGCGGATCGGAGATCTGGCTGTAGAGCTTGCCGTCGGAGAAGGTGCCGGCGCCGCCTTCGCCGAACTGGACGTTGGACTCGGGGTCCAGCACGCTTTCGCGCCACAGGCCCCAGGTGTCCTTGGTGCGTTCGCGGACCTGCTTGCCGCGTTCGAGCACGATGGGCCGCAGGCCCATCTGCGCCAGGATCAGCGCGGCGAAGAGGCCGCAGGGACCGAAGCCGATGACGACGGGACGCAGGCGGCCGCCGACCTCACCGGCGCCGCCAGCGGCAGGGGCGTAGAAGTCGGCCGGCGCCTGTCCGGCGAACTGGTAGTCGGTGTCGGGCGAGGGCTTGATGTGCGTGTCGCCGGCGTGGCGCTGGAGCAGCGCGGCTTCGGCGGCGGCATCGCCCCCTCCGTTGATTTCGCAGTCGACGGAATAGATCAGGACCATCGCGGTCTTCTTGCGGGCGTCGTAGCTGCGCTTGAAGACGGTGAAGGCGGTGAGTTGCGCGTCGGGGATGCCGAGCCGTTCGACGACGGCCGGGCGCAGCGCGTCCTCGGGGTGGTTGAGGGGCAGGCGGAGTTCGTTGATGCGGATCATGGCGATTGATCGGGCGTCGGTGCGAGGGTCACGGGGTGCGCCTCGCTGAAAGCAAAACAGGCCCCGCCGGGTGGCATGGGCCTGTTGTCGGATCGATGGGGAGGAACTCCCCGCGACCTCAACCCGAGTGCGGACGCTTGCCCGGGTTCTTCTTCGAACGGGTGTGCGAACCGCGCTCGAGGCTGCTCTTCTGACCGCGATGCGAAGTCACGGTCACGCCCTTGGGCGCGACGGGACGGGGTGCCGCCTTGCGATCGGCTTCGGTGATGATCTTGTTGCCCATGTTGGCTCCGGTAATGAACTGAGAAACACCCGCCCGAAGTCACAGACTCGCCGGCCTCGGACCCGAAGGGGCGACCGGTTGCCTGGAGCAGCGTCGGAAATACGGTGAAGGGCGGGAGTTTACACGCGCCGGAGGACTCCCCGCTCTCCCCCTCCCCGGGGA
>CAMPJJ010000084.1 GCA_946886855.1 uncultured Roseateles sp.
GCTGGGATCGCGGCGGTGACCGCGGCGATCGGGGCGACCGCGGCGGCGATCGGGGCGACCACGGCCATGGTCACGGCCGGCATCGCGACTGACAGACGGGCTGCGGGGCCTCGCGTATAGTGGTTGGCTTGCACACCTGCAAGGTGTGATTCACAGCGCCGACGTATGTTCGCCAAAGTCCTCGCCGCTCTCGGTCTGCTGACCTGCGTGTTCCTCGCGATCGACATGGCTTTGCCGCGCCGGCATCAACTGGCCTGGCGCGGCTGGTTGAAGCGGACCGGACTTCGCATGAGCCAGTTCAGCCTGCGAGGTCGCTTCAATTCCCGCGACCGCCGCCGCGCGGCCCACGATGCGGCGCTCGACGCGATCGCCCGCGCGAAGCATCGCTCGGGCACCTGGGACGGCAACGTCTATCACGGCGACGATTTCGAGCAGCGGCAGCGGCGCAAGCCGCATTGAGCACGCCGCACGGCCCGATCGATCCGGAAGTGCCGCGATGGCCGTCCTCGATCACCTCATCCTGAAGGTCAACGACCTCGCCGACAGCGTCGCGTTCTACGTCGGCATCCTCGGCTTCTCGAACGAAGGCGAATCGGGTCCGTTCACGGTGATCCGCGTCGGCCGTGACTGCCAGTTGCAGCTGGCGCCCTGGGGCACGCCCGGCATGGAGCACTACGCGTTCTCGGTGTCACCCAAAGAGTTCGAAGACATCTTCCAACGCGTGAAGGCCGCCGGCATCGACTACGGACCGAGCTTCCACGCAGTCGGCACCAACACCGGCCCCGGTGAAGAGATCGGCGCCCGCGGCGCGGCGCCGACGCTCTACTTCAACGATCCCAACAAGCATCTGATCGAGATCAGGGCGTATCCGGTGGTGTGAAGGGCCGGGTTCGAGCGTCCGCCGAAGCGGTCGCCCGAAGTTCATCGTCTCGCCAGCACCGGCTGCAACGCCTTCCCGGTGTGCGTCCCCTGCTCGACCAGCGTCTCCGGACGTCCTTGCGCGACCACGAGCCCGCCGGCCGAGCCGCCTTCCGGACCGAGGTCCAGCACCCAATCCGCTTCCGCGATGACATCCAGGTCGTGTTCGATCACGACCACGCTGTGCCCGCCGTCCACCAGCCGGTGGAGCACGCGGATCAGCTTCTCGACGTCCGCCATGTGCAGCCCCACCGTGGGCTCGTCCAGCACGTACAGCGTGTGCGGCGCCTTCTGGCCGCGGCGCGTGACGTCGTCGCGTACCTTCACCAGCTCGGACACCAGCTTGATCCGCTGCGCCTCGCCGCCCGACAGCGTCGGGCTCGGCTGCCCCAGCGTCAGGTAGCCCAGCCCCACGTCCTGCAGCAGCTTCAGCGGGTGCGAGATCGAGGTCATCGCGGCGAAGAACTCCACCGCCTCGTCGACCTCCATCTGCAGCACCTCGCCGATGCTCTTGCCGCGCCAGCTCACGGCCAGCGTCTCGGGGTTGAAGCGCTGTCCGTGGCACTGGTCGCAGAGCACCTTCACGTCCGGCAGGAAACTCATCGCGATCGTGCGCATGCCCTGGCCCTCGCAGCCCGGGCAACGGCCTTCGCCGGTGTTGAAGCTGAAGCGGGCCGGCGCGTACCCGCGGGCCTTCGCTTCCAGCGTCTCGGCGAACAGCTTGCGGATCGCGTCCCAGAAGCCGATGTAGGTCGCCGGGCAGCTGCGCGGCGTCTTGCCGATCGGCGTCTGATCGACCTCGAGCACCCGGTCCACCTGCGCGTGACCCTCGATCGCGTCGCAGCCCAGCCATTTCGACGGCGCCCGGCGCAGCGGCACGGCCGCGGCCATGTTGGCCAGCAGCACGTCGCGCGCCAGCGTCGACTTGCCGGACCCCGACACCCCCGTGATCGCCACCAGCCGGTGCAGCGGCACGTCCACCGTCACACCGCGCAGGTTGTGCAGGGACGCGTTGAGCACCGTCAGCTTGGGCGCGTCCGCCGCCATCACGCGGCGCTCCTTCAGCGGGTGCACCAGCGGTCTCGACAGGAAGCGTCCCGTCAGCGAATCGGGGTTCTTCGCGATCTCCTCGGCCGTGCCCTCGGCGATCACGCGCCCCCCGCGCTTGCCCGCGCTCGGACCGATGTCGATGATGTGATCGGCGCGCCGGATCGTGTCCTCGTCGTGCTCGACGACCACCAGCGTGTTGCCCTTGTCGCCCAGCGTCGCCAGCGCCTTCAGCAGGATCTGGTTGTCGCGCGGATGCAGGCCGATGGTCGGCTCGTCCAGCACGTAGCAGACGCCCTGCAGGTTGCTGCCGAGCTGCGCCGCCAGCCGGATGCGCTGCGCTTCGCCGCCCGACAGGGTCGGCGCCGCGCGGTCCAGCGTCAGGTAGCCCAGCCCCACTTCCTCCAGGAACTCCAGGCGGCCCTTGATCTCGACGACCACGTCGCGCGCGATCTCCGCGTCGCGGCCGGTCAGGGTCAGACCCGCGATCCACTCGCGGGCCTCCTTCACGCTCCACGACGCGACGGTCCCGATGGTCTCGTGCTCGAAGCTCACCGCGCGCGCCACCGGATTCAGCCGCGCGCCGTGGCAGTCGGGGCACGGCGCATCGCTCAGGTCCTCGATCTCGGCCTCCTCCGCGGGGAAGCTCTGCTCGCGGCCGCGGTTGTCCTTGTCCTGCAGCGTGTCGTCGAGCGCCTTGCGCTGCTCGCGCGTCAGCGCCAGGCCGGTGCCGACGCAGGTCGTGCACCAGCCATGCTTGGAGTTGTAGCTGAACAGCCGCGGGTCCAGCTCCGGATAGCTGGTGCCGCACTGCGGACAGGCGCGCTTCGTGGAGAACACGCGCAGCTCGCCGATGCCGCGCGTCGGCTTGCCGCCGCGCAGCGCGTCGTGCAGGCCGTCCAGCGGCGACAGCACGTGCACCACGCCCTTGCCATGGTCGAGCGCCTTGGCCAGCAGCTCGCGCAGTTCGGCCTCGGTCTCCGGCGCGATCGTCATGTCGCCGACCGGCAGTTCGATGCTGTGTTCCTTGAAGCGGTCCAGGCGCGGCCACGGGCTCGTCGGCAGGAACTCGCCGTCCACGCGCAGGTGCGTGTGGCCGCGCTGCTTGGCCCACTTCGCGAGGTCGGTGTAGACGCCCTTGCGGTTGACCACCAGCGGCGCGAGCAGCCCGATGTGCCGCCCCTTGTAGTCGCGCAGCAGCTGCGCGGCGATGGCCTCGACGCTCTGCGGCTTGACCGGCGTGCCGTCGTGCGCGCAATGCTGGACGCCCAGCTTCACGTAGAGCAGGCGCAGGAAGTGCCAGACCTCGGTCGTCGTCGCGACCGTGCTCTTGCGACCGCCGCGCGACAGACGCTGCTCGATCGCGACCGTCGGCGGGATGCCCCACACCGCGTCGACCTCGGGCCGCCCCGCCGGCTGCACGATCGAGCGCGCATAGGCGTTCAGCGATTCCAGGTAGCGGCGCTGCCCCTCGTTGAACAGGATGTCGAAGGCCAGGGTGCTCTTGCCCGAGCCGGACACGCCGGTCACCACGTTGAACTTGCCGCGCGGGATGCTGACGTTGACCGACTTCAGGTTGTGCTCGCGCGCATTGACGATGCGGATGACCTCGTCTTCCTGGCGCCGCCGGCGCAGCAGCGATTGCAGCGGCTGGCCCTCCGACACCTTCACCGGCGCGCGGTCCATCTCCAGCGCGTACTCGCGCAGCGCCTTCGCGGTGTGCGAGGTCGGATGGTCCTTCAGATGCTCCGGCGTGCCGGTGGCGACGACCAGGCCGCCGTCCTCGCCGCCCTCGGGGCCGAGGTCAATGACCCAGTCCGACGCGCGGATGACGTCGAGGTTGTGCTCGATCAGGATCAGCGAATGCCCCGCCGACAGCAGCTTGCGCATCGCGCGCATCAGCTTGGCGATGTCGTCGAAGTGCAGGCCTGTCGTCGGTTCGTCGAACAGGAACAGCGTGCCCTTGGTCGCCGTGGCCTGGCGCGGCTTGGAGGCCGCCTCGGCCAGGTAGCCGGCCAGCTTGAGCCGCTGCGCCTCGCCGCCCGACAGCGTCGGCACCGGCTGCCCCAGCGTCAGGTAGTCGAGCCCGACGTCCGACAGCGGCTGCAGCTTGTTGATCACCTCGCGGTCGTCCTTGAAGACGCCCAGGGCCTCGGCCACCGTCAGCTCCAGCACATCCGACACGCTGAGCTGCCGGCCGGCGCGTTCGAGCTTGACCTCGAGCAGTTCGGCGCGGAAGCGCTTGCCGTCGCAATCGGGGCAGCGCAGGTAGACGTCGGACAGGAACTGCATCTCGACGTGCTCGAAGCCCGAGCCGCCGCAGGTCGGGCAGCGACCGTCGCCGGCGTTGAAGCTGAACATGCCGGCGCCGTAGCTGCGCTCCCTGGCCATGGGCGTGTCGGCGAAGCGCTTGCGGATCTCGTCGAAGACGCCGACGTAGCTCGCCGGGTTGGAACGCGCCGTCTTGCCGATCGGCGACTGGTCCACGAAGACCGCGTCGGCCAGCCAGTCCGCGCCGAGCAGGCGGTCGTGCTGGCCGGGCGTCTCGGTGGCCTGGCCGAACCAGCGCGCCAGCGCGGGATAGAGCACGTCCTGCATCAGCGTGCTCTTGCCCGAGCCGGACACGCCCGTCACCGCGACCATGCGCTGCAGCGGGAACTCGACGCTGACGTTCTTGAGGTTGTGCTCGCGCGCGCCTTCCAGGATCAGGCGCGGCGTGCTCTCCTCGACGACGCGCTTGAGCCCCATGCCGACGTGCTTGCGCGCGCCGAGGTAGGAGCCTGTCAGCGTGTCGGCCGACCGGATCTGCTCCGGCGTGCCGTCGAAGACGATCTGCCCGCCCAGCTGGCCCGGTCCCGGGCCCATGTCGATGAGCCGGTCCGCCGCCAGCATCACGGCCGGGTCGTGCTCGACCACGACCAGCGTGTTGCCCGCGTCGCGCAGCCGCTGCATCGCCTCGACGATGCGGTTCATGTCGCGCGGATGCAGGCCGATGCTGGGCTCGTCCAGCACGAACAGCGTGTTGACCAGCGAAGTGCCCAGCGCCGTCGTCAGGTTGATGCGCTGCACCTCGCCGCCGGACAGCGTGCGGCTCTGCCGGTCCAGCGTCAGGTAGCCGATGCCGACGTCGACGAGGTACTTGAGGCGGTTGCGGATCTCGGAGAGCAGCAGCTTGAGCGCTTCGTCGAGCAGCGTGCCCGGCAGCTGCAGCTCGTCCATGAAGCGTCTGAGCCGATGGATGGGGAGCTGCATCAGGTCGTGCACCGACAGGCCCGGCAGCGCTTCCAGCTGATCGCGCGACCACTTCACGCCCGCCGGCATGAAGCGCTTGTCCGCCGGCAAGGCCGCGTCCGCCAGCGCCTTGGAGCCGACGCGCCACAGCAGCGCCTCGGTCTTGAGCCGCGCGCCGCGGCAGGTCGGGCACTCGGTGTAGCTGCGGTACTTGGACAGCAGCACCCGGATGTGCATCTTGTAGGCCTTGCTCTCCAGGTATTCGAAGAACCGGCTGACGCCGTACCACTGCTTGTTCCAGTTGCCGTTCCAGTTCGGGCTGCCACCGATGACCCAGTCGCGCTGCGCCGGCGTCATCTGGTTCCACGCCGTGTCGCGCGGGATGCCCGCATCGCCGGCGTACTTCAGCATGTCGTCCTGGCTCTCCTTCCAGGCGGGCGTCTGCATCGGCTTGATCGCGCCGCCGCGCAGGGTCTTGCGCTCGTCGGGGATCACCAGGCCGAGGTCCACGCCGATGACCCGGCCGAAGCCGCGGCAGGTCTCGCACGCGCCCATCGCCGAGTTGAACGAGAACAGCGCCGGCTGCGGATCGGCGTAGCGGATGTCGCTCTCCGGGCAATGGAGTCCGGTCGAATAGCGCCACAGCGTCGGCTCGACGCCCTCCTCGGCGCTGAGCACGTGCACCGTCAGACGGCCGCTGCCGCGCTTGAGCGCCAGTTCGATCGCCTCCATCGCGCGCGCCTGCTCGACGCCCTGGATGCGGAAGCGGTCGGCCACGACGTCCAGGACCTTGCGCCCGTTGACGATGCGCTCGGACTGCACCCGCGTGAAGCCGGAGGCGGACAGCCATTGCTCGACCTCGCCGGCGCTGACCGACTCGGGCAGCTCGACCGGGAAGGTCAGCACCAGGCGCGGGTCGTCGGACTTCGTGCGGTCGCGCAGTTCGGCGTAGATCGTCTGCGGCGTGTCGTGGCGGACCGGCAACGCGGTCTCGCGGTCGAACAGCGCGGCGCCGCGCGCGAACAGCAGCTTCAGGTGGTCGTTGAGCTCCGTCATCGTGCCGACGGTGGAGCGGCTGGTGCGGACGGGGTTGGTCTGGTCGATCGCGATGGCGGGCGGCACGCCCTCCACCTTGTCGACGGCCGGGCGGTCCATGCGGTCCAGGAACTGGCGCGCATAGGCGGAGAAAGTCTCCACGTAGCGGCGCTGGCCCTCGGCATACAGCGTGTCGAAGACCAGGCTGGACTTGCCCGACCCGCTGGGCCCGGTCACCACCGTCAGTTCCCCCGTGCGGATGTCCAGGTCGAGGTTCTTGAGGTTGTGCTGCCGGGCGCCCCGGATGCGGATATCGGAATCGGACATGTGGTGTCGGCTCTCGCGCTTCGAAAAAGGCAGTGGGCGATGATTCTAGGGAGCGCCGGACCCTGGATTGGCAGCAGGGACCGAACGGCGGGGCGAAGCGGGGGACGACCGGCGCCGTGGCGTCCGCCACGACACAGTGGTAAGCAAATGCAAGCAGACCACCGCTCAGGAAGCCTTCGACTACCTCTTGTCAAGGCCTCCGATTGATGACTTCCGCACACTTGCTAGTCTTCAGGGCGTGCGGCAACAATGGACCCCGTCGTCGCCGAGCAACACCCGCTCCCGGCTCCACCCGAACGGCGGACGATTTTTTAGGGAAAACCCGCATCCCGATCGGATCGGGGACGACAAGCGACATGGACAGAAACGACGGCCATCCCTTTTCCGAGGTTCCCGAGATCTCCGAGACCGCGCTCGTCTTGATGACGTCGGATGCGTCCGCGAAGCCGGCGCCCCCGTCGACGATGACCGATGCGTCCGTGTCCGGCCAACGCCCGGCCCCCGGCGAGCCCTTCGTGCTGCTGGTCGAGGACAACCCGATCAACCAGGTCGTCGCGCTGGAGTTCCTGGCGCTGATGGGGCTGAAGACCCAGCTCGCGCGCAACGGCCAGGAGGCGCTGGACCTGTGCGAGCAGGCCGCTCCCAGCCTGGTGCTGATGGACATCCAGATGCCGGGCATGGACGGCCTGGAATGCGCGCGCCGGCTGCGGGAGCAGCAGGCCCAGGGCCGGCTGCCGCGATTCCCGATCCTGGCGCTGACGGCGCACGCGCTGGACAGCGACGTCGCGGACAGCCTGAAGGCCGGCATGGACGAGCACCTGACCAAGCCGCTCGACTTCCTGACGCTGCGCCGCCGCCTGGCGCGCTGGCTGGATCTGCCGCAGCTCAACGACTGACCCCCAAGAATCGTCCCGACGAGGGACGAGGCGTCGCCACAACGGGTGATCAGCCGTTATTTCGGGGGTCCTTGATCGCGCGCAAAGCTTCCTACTTCAAGTTGCGCCGCGAGGTTCGGTATGGCCGGATCCTCGGAGTCGTCGACGAGGGCCACGAGCATCCTCTGAAGACGCAGGTCAACTGGATCTGACATTGTCGAGAAACCGCTGCACGATCGCGAAGTGCTCCGGCACGTTCAGCGCCGGCGCGTGGCCGCAGCCGGGAATCGTCACGACCTCCGCCCGCGGACCGCGCACGCGCATCGCGTCGGCCGTCTCCGGCAACAGCAGATCCGAGCTTTCCCCGCGCAGGCAGAGCACCGGCAGGCTCAGCGAGTCCCACTCGGTCCAGCGTTTGTAATCGTCCGGATGGACGAAGAACTGGCGCACCATCGCCGGGTCGTAATGCGGCGTCACGCGCCCGTCGGGCAGTCGACGCACCGAACTCTCCGTCAGCCGGCGCCACTGCGCGTCGCTCATCCAGCCGTAGGGCTGATAGATCTGGCGGAAGTACTGCTCCAACGCCGACACGGTGTCGAAGGCCGACGGCGAGCCCGCATAGCTGCGGATGCGCTGGATCGCCGGCTCGGCGAGCTCCGGCCCGATGTCGTTGAGCACCAGCCGCCGGATGCGCCCGCGCAGCGCGGTCGCCGCGGCCAGCAGCCCGATCGCGCCGCCCATCGAGGTCCCGACCCAGTGGAACGTCTCGAGCCCCAGTTGATCGACGAGCGCCACCGCCAGCTTCACGTAGAACGCCAGGCAATACTCGTTGTCCGGATCCGGACTCCACTGCGACAGCCCTCGTCCGAGGGTGTCCGGACACACCACGAAGTAGCGGCCCGTCCCCGCCAGGTGGGCCGCCAGCTCGTCCATGTCGCGCCCGGTCCGTGCCAGGCCGTGCCAGGCGATCACCGGCTCGGCACCCGCGTCGCCCCAGGCTTGGAAATGAATCTCGCGGCCTTCGCAGCGCAGGTAGTTCGACGTCGACTTCACGATCCCCTCCTCGACTGCCGCAGCCGCCCGACCAGCCCGTTCGGGAAGTGGTACACCGCCAGCACGAACAGCACCCCCAACCACAGCAGCCAGCGCTCGGGCGCGATCAGCTGCGACAGCACCGGCAGGCCCTCCACCGCCGAAGCGCCGACGCGCATCAGGTCCTGCAGATAACTCTGCGCCAGCACGAACAGCGCGCTGCCGATCACCGCGCCGTAGATCGTGCCCATGCCGCCGATCACGACGATCAGCAGGATGTCCAGCATGATCTCGAAGGACAGCGAGGTGTCCGGCCCGTTGTAGCGCAGCCAGATCGCCAGCAGCGCGCCGGCCAGGGTTGCGAAGACCGCCGCCAGCAGCGTCGACAGCGTCCGGTAGGTCACCAGCCGGTAGCCGATCGCCTCGGCGCGGAAGTCGTTGTCGCGGATGGCCTGCAGCACGCGGCCGAATGGGGAGTTGACGATGCGCAGCAGCGCCAGCACCAGCATCACCGTCGCGACGAACAGCAGGTAGTAGCACAGCAGCCGGCCGTCGATGGCCACGCCGAGCACGGGGGACTCGAAGAACTCGGTCGACGGCGAGAGCAGCGCCGGCAGGCGGAAGTTGAGGCCGTCTTCCCCCCCGGTGAGGTCGGACAGCTGCGAGGCCAATCCCTGGAACGCCGCCGCGACGGCCAGCGTGATCATCGCGAAGAAGATCGCCTTCACGCGCAGCGAGAACAGCCCGATGACGAGCGCGAGCAGCAGCGACAGCGCCAGCGCCCCGCCGATGCCGACGGCGAGCGCCGGGAAGCCCGGCGCCATCCGCGAGCTCGCGATGGCGACACCGTAGGCGCCGATGCCGAAGAACATCGTGTGCGCGAAGCTGACGATGCCGGTGTAGCCGAGCAGCAGGTCGTAGCTGGCCACGAGCACGATGAACACGAGGATCTTGGCTGCGACGTTGAGCGCCCGGGTCCCGGGGAAGACAAACGGCGCGAGGGCGAGTCCGAAGACGACGAGCAGCAGCAGCGCGGCCAGCACCCGGCTGCGGGGCAGGTCGTGTGAAAGAAGCGAACGCAGCAGGGATCGGAGGAGGCGCATGAGGATGTCGCTCCGCTCAACGGTGGCCGACCGGATACAGGCCCTGCGGCCGCCACAGCAGCACGGCGACCATCAGCCCGATGTTGGAGAACAGCGCCACCTTCGGCGCGAGGAAGCCGCAGTAGTTGGCCATCAGCCCGACCAGCAGCGCCCCCACGAAGCAGCCCAGCGTCGAGCCCAGCCCGCCGATGATGATCACGATGAAGATCAGCGTGTTGACCTGCGCGCCGATCTGCGGGACCACGCTCTGCTGGTAGAGCCCCCACAGCACGCCGCCCAGGCCCGCCAGGCCGGAGCCGGCGACGAAGACCGCCACGAACAGCCGCCGGATGCGATAGCCCAGGCTCTCGACCATCTCTCGGTCCTGGACGCCGGCGCGGATCAGCAGGCCGAGCTTGGTGCGGTTGAGCAGCCACAGCAGCCCGACGAAGACGGCCAGACCGACGACGACGGCCAGCAGCCGGAACTTCTCGACCGCGACGTCGCCGACCACGAGCGCGCCGCGCAGCGATTCGGGCGGCTGCAACGGGATCATCTGGGCGCCCCAGACCAGTTTGATCAGTTCCTCGCCGATGATCATCCCGCCCATCGTGATCAGGATCTGCTTCAGGTGCATGCCGTAGACGGGACGCACCAGCACGCGCTCGAAGACCAGGCCCAGGGCGGCCGCGCTGACGATGCCCGCCAGCGCCGCGACGGCGACCGCGGCGAGGTTGAGCGTCAGCGACGGACTCGACACGAAGCCCCCGTAGGCGTTCATGGCGCCCATCACCGTCGTCGCGACGAAGGCGCCGAGCGCGATGAACACGCCGTGGCCGAAGTTCAGCACGTCCATCAGGCCGAAGACCAGCGTCAGGCCCGAGGCGATGACGAAGACGATCAGCCCCATCGCGAGACCGGCGATCGTCAGCGTGGCCCAGCTCGACATCGAGCCGATCAGCGGCAGGGCCGCCAGCGCCAGCGCGACGACCAGCAGCAGCGGGATCGCGTCGAAGCGGGCCCTGGGAACGGGATCGACCGGGTTCGGGTTCGCCAGCGGATGCGGATGCGGATGCGATTGCGGATGCGTTTGCGGATTCGGGGTCATTGGTGTGCCGCCAGGGAGAGGCCGAGCAGCCGCTGCTGCAGCGCCTCGTCGTCGGCCAGATCGGCCATGCGGCCGGCATGTGCGACGCGGCCGTCGTCCATCACGGCCACGCCGTCGCCCAGCGCGCGGGCGACCATGAAGTTCTGCTCGACCAGCAGCAGCGTCGTGCGCGCGCCGTCGCGGCCGCGCTTGATCTCGCCAAGCGCGTCGATGAGCTTGCGGATGATCGCCGGTGCCAGCCCCTTGGTCGGCTCGTCGATCAGCAGCAGCCGGCGCGGCTCGACCATCGCGCGCGCGATCGCCAGCATCTGCTTCTGCCCGCCGCTGAGCTTGCCGGCCGGATACAGCCAGAACTTGCGCAACGCGGGGAACAGCCCGAACAGCCACTCCAGCCGCGCGGTGTCGAGGTCATCGAGCGAGCGCGCCTTCCGTGCGGCCAGCAACAGGTTCTCGCGCACCGTCAGGTCGCCGAAGATGCCCATGTTCTCGGGCACGTAGGCGATGTCCAGACGCGCGATCTCCGGCGTCGGCGCGGCCTGGATCTCTCGACCGTCGAACAGCACGCGGCCCGCGCTCGCGCGCCACAGGCCCATCACCGTGCGCAGCGTCGTCGTCTTGCCCGCGCCGTTGCGGCCCAGCAGCATCGTGACCTCGCCCTCGACGACGGCCAGATCGACGCCATGCAGGATGTGATACGCCCCGATGTGCGTGTGCACGCCTTCCAGGCGCAGCAGGGTCTTGGGCATCGACGCGCTCATGCCGCCTCCGGCATGGCGAGCCCCAGATACGCGCTCTGCACGACCGGCGAGGCGATCACCGCTTCGGGCTCGCCGTCCGCGACCAACTGTCCGTTGTGCAGCACGACGATGCGATCGGCCAGCGCCCGAACCACGTCCATCTTGTGCTCCACCAGCAGGATCGTGTGCGCTCCTTCGGCCTTCAGCGCGCGAATCAGGTCGAGGATCACCGGCACCTCGTCGACGCTCATGCCTGCGGTGGGTTCGTCGAACAGGTAGACCTTGGGCTTGAGCGCCATCAGCATCGCCACTTCCAGCTTGCGCTGGTCGCCGTGCGGCAGGCTCGCGGCGGTCGCATCGACGCGATGACCGAGCCGCACACGCTCGACGATCGCGCGCGCCTCTTCGATCAGCTCACGATGGTGGAGCCAGACGGACAGCATTCGCAGGCCCTCGCCGCGCCGTGACTGCACGGCCAGACGCACGTTCTCCAGCACGCTCAGGCTCGGGAACAGCTGCGTCAGCTGGAAGGCGCGCCCCAGTCCCCGCCGCGTTCGCAGCGGCGCGGCCAGGCGCGTCAGGTCTTCGCCGTCCAGCAGCACGCGGCCGGCGCTCGCAGCGAGCTGACCGGAAATCAGGTTGAAGTAGGTCGTCTTGCCGGCGCCATTGGGCCCGACGATGGCCGTCAGCGTGCCCGGATGGAAGGCGCAGCTGACACGGTCCACCGCCGTGTGCCCGCCGAAGCGGATGGTGAGGTCGCGGGTCTCCAGCATCAGGGACAGGTGCCGATCACGTAGTAGTTGGGCGCGGTCTGCTTCAGCGTCGTGGTGACGAAGATGTTCCAGAGACCCATCGCCTGGTTGGAGCCGTTGGCGTAGGTGATGCCGTAGAGCGCGTAGGCGCGGCCCGAGATCGAGTGGGTGTAGTTGGACGAGGTGAAGCAGGTCGCGGGCGTGCCCGGGTCGCCGGGATCACCGGGATCGCCCGGGTTGCCGGTCGTGCCGCCGGCCACCTTGTCCACCATCGCCTTGATCGCGCCGATCTGCGTGCCGGCCTTCTGCGCGAAGTTCGAGCCGTACCAGCCGACCCAGTCCCAGCAGCCGTTCGGATTGGGCAGCAGGCCGCTGGCGGCGGTCGAGCGCGAGGTGTTGTCGACCTTCGTCTGCGGGAACAGCACCACGATGTTGTTGGTGTCGGCCCAGCGCGAGAAACCGGTGTTCCTGACGAACTTGTCGCCGATGGTCGCGTAGTTCTGCTGGCAGCCATGCAGCGCGACGTGCAGCTTGCAGACCTGCCCGGCCGCGCAGTTGGCCGGCACATAGGCCCAGCCGGTCGCGGCGAGACCGGGGTTGGTGCTGAACGCGGTCTGGTCGAACTCGATGTAGTTGGCCGCGGCGGGGCTGTTGTTGCGCGCGCCGAGCGTGCCGTACAACTTCGTGAGCACCGCCTTCGCGCCGTCGTAGCCGCAGTTGGCGATGTAGGGCGACGCGCTGCTGCCGCAGCTGTTGTTGCCGGCGGCGTCGAAGTCGGTCGGCAGCACGTGGGCGGTGCCGCTGCGCTGGACGTATTCGAGATTGGCCGCCGTGACGCCGTTGTTGAGGTATTGCGTCCTCACCGCGTTCATCGGGTTGGGCCCGACGGTCGTGTCGCTCAGGCCGACGAACAGGAAGACCTTCTGCGAAGCGACATTGCTCTTGGCGTCGATCGCCGTGCCGCTCCAGTTGTTGAGGTCGGCCTGCATCGTGTTCAGCGCGGACGACGAGATCGTCGCGTTGTACATGCAGGCGGTGTAGTTGCTGTGGCCGGCGCAGGGGTAGGGCCCGGCGGCAAAGACGCCGACGCCCTTGAACGTCGATGAATGCGCGTAGCCGAGCTGGTTGGCCATGAAGCCGCCCGACGACAGGCCCGAGACGGTGATCTGGGTCTTGTCGATGTTGAGAGAAGGCAGCGGCACGGCGGCGTGGGCACTGCCGACGAGCGCCACCGCGGCAGCGAGCGAACGGATCAGAACGGAGAACTTCATCGGAAACCTCCTTGATGTCGACGGACCTTCGGCCCTATCGCCTGTTGCGGACGGGGATGCTCATCTCCTCCGGTTTGATCTCGCGGACCAGCTCGGGCACGCCCCAGGCGAAGGCCGGATCCACCTTGATCCTGAAGTGGTACATCGACTGCATCGCCTGGTGGTCCTCGGGGCGGAAGGTCATGCGGCCCTTGGGGGTCTCGAAGCTCATGCCCTCCATGGCCTGGATGAGCCTGTTGGTGCTCGTGTCGCCGCCGGTCTTCTTGAGTGCCTCGACGACCGCGATCGCCGCGCTCATGCCGCCGGCGGTGAAGAAGTCGGGCGGCGCCTTGAACTGCTTGTAGTGGTTGGCCACCAGCCATTCATTGACCGGGTTCTTCGGGAGGCCGAAGTAGTAGTAGGTCGCGCCTTCCATGCCCGGCAGCGCCTTGTAGGCGGCCATCGCGGGCAGGATGTTGCCGCCGGTGGCGATCTCGATGCCGTAGCGCTTGAGGTCGAGGTCGGCGATCTTGAACGGGTTGCCCGCGCCGGCCCAGATGATGAAGATCACCTTGCGGCCGGGCTGATCCTTGAGCCGGTCGATGAGCCGCTGCGCGCCGGCGGTGAAATCCGTCGTGGTGGTCGGCAGGTACTCCTCGTGGACGACCTTGGCCTTCTTGATCGCATCCTTGAAGGCCTTCACACCGTCACGTCCGAAGGCGTAGTCCTGCGCCAGCGTCGCGATCACCGTGCCCGGCTTGTCGAGCGCGACCGCGTTGGAGATCGCATCCTGCGAGCTGTTGCGGCCGGTCCGGAAGATGTACCGGTTCCACTTGTCGCCGGTGATCGAATCGGCGACCGCCGGCTCGACCAGCAGGATCTTCTTGTACTCCTCAGCCACCGGCAGCAGCGCGAGCGCCACGCCCGACGACGACGGCCCCACCGCGATGTCCGCCTTGTCGTCGCCGTAGGCCGCGGCCAGCAGGCTCTTGCCGACGTCGGGCTTGCCCTGGTCGTCCTTCTCGATGACGACGAGCTTGCGGCCCGCCACGGTCATCGTGCCGCCGGTCGCATAGTCCAGGCCCATCAGGAAACCGGTCTGCGTCTGCCTGCCGTAGGCCTCCAGCGGGCCGGTGCGGCTGTAGACATGGGCGATGCGGATCTCCTTGCCTTGCGCGTGCGCCGAGGTGCCGCCGCCGACAACGGCGGACAACGCCAGGATCGCAGCCGTCGCGGCGCGGATGAAGCCGTGGGTCATGGAACTTGTCTCCTGTGGGCGGACCGGTCCTGCGCCGGCCTCGGCCGCTCACATCGCAAGGTCCGTGCCGACGGCGCCGGGCCAGGCGCGGACGCCAGAAACGGCGACGCCGCTGTCCGGATTCCAGACGGCGGCGTGCGCTAAGCAAGGACAGGGTGTCTGGAATCCGGTCAATGTCCAGACATCGGACAGCGCCTCAGGTGCGGAAGGTCGCGACGTGCTCGTTGAGCAGGCGCGCCTGCTGCTGCAGCGACTCGGCGGCGGCGGCGGTCTCCTCGACCAGCGCCGCGTTCTGCTGCGTCATGTCGTCCAGATGCTTGACGGCCTGGTTGATCTGCGCGAGGCCGTCGGACTGACCCGCGCTGGACTGGCTGATCTCGGCCACCGTGCCGCTGACCTGCTGCACCGACTGCAGGATCTGGCCCATCGCCTCGCCGGCGCGGCCGACCTGCGCGCCCCCCGCGTCGACGCGCGTGACCGAGTCGTTGATGAGCGCCTTGATCTCCTTGGCCGCGTTGGCGCTGCGCTGGGCCAGGGCGCGGACCTCGGAAGCCACGACCGCGAAGCCTCGCCCCTGCTCACCCGCACGGGCCGCCTCGACCGCCGCGTTCAAGGCCAGGATGTTGGTCTGGAAAGCCACGCCGTCGATGACGGAGATGATGTCGGCGATCTTGCGGCTGGCGCCGGCGATGCCGTCCATGGTCTGAACGACCTCGCCCATCACGTCCGCGCCCAGCCTGGCCCGATCGGCCGCCCCGATGGCCAGCTGATTCGTCTGGTGCGCGGCCTGCGCGGAGTGCGTGACCTGCTGCGTCAGCTCGTGCATGGACGCCGCCGTCTGCTGCAGGCTGGAAGCCGCCTGCTCGCTGCGCTGCGACAGGTCCTGGCTGCCCATCGCGACCTCGCGCGACGCATGCTGGATGGAGTCGGTGGCGTCGCGGATCGCGCGGACCAGATCGCTGAGCCGGCCCTGCATCGCGGCGACCTGCGTGAGCACCTGGCCGATCTCGTCATTGCCCATGCCCTGTCCGCCGGCGGCCTGCGCGCGCAGGTCGCCGTTGGCCACGGCCTGGACCACCTCGCGCATCTGGTTCAGCCGCCGCTTCAAGCCCCGGGCGAACCACTCGACGGCCACCAGCGCGGCAACGCCGAAGGCGATCACCAGCACGAGGGCGATCGTCGCGTCGCGGCGGGCGATGCCGGACACGTCGTCGATGTAGACGCCCGAGCCGATCACCCACCCCCAGGGCTTGAAGCCGGCGACGTAGGAGCGCTTGGGCTCCGGATCCTTGGCGCCGGGCTTGGGCCACAGGTAGTCGACGAAGCCGCTGCCCTGCGCCTTGACCGTGTCGACGAAGGCGACGAACAGCTTCAGGCCGTTCGGATCCTTGTTGCCGGACAGGTCCTTGTCGTTGAGTTCCGGCTTGATCGGGTGCATGACCATCTTGGGCGTCATGTCGTTGATCCAGATGTACTCGTTGCCGGAGTAGCGGATCCTGCCGATCTCCGCGGCGGCCTGCTTCTTCGCGTCGGCTTCGGTGAGGCCGCCGGCGCCGATGCGGTCGAAGTGGCGCTTGGCGATCTGCTCGGCGTTCTTCACCTGCTCGACCGTCGTGATCATCTTGACGTCCAGCAGGCTCATGGCGGAGCGGTGGCTCAGCCACATCACCAGCACGACGAAACCGACCACCGCGGCCAGCACGGCCACGCGCAGCTTGGTGGCGAGCGTCCAGGCACGGGGGCCCGAATCCTTCGCCGGGGACCTGGCGCCGGCAGGCGCCTCCGCATGAAAACCGGTCGCGGTCGAGGTGAGCGTGTTCATGAAGTCTCCTGGGCGGGCCGGTCCATCCGGTCCTCATCGTCTGCCCTGACCTCGAATATGCGCATGTCGCACACCGTGCGGCAAGCCTCCGGAACCCTCGAAAAAGCCCATGAACACAGGGCAAACGTGACGATGTGGCGGGCATCCGCCCGTCATGCAGGGGCCGGGGGTTGCCGTACGCGTCAGGCAGACGCCAGCTCAGGGTATTTCGCCAGCCTCTCGTAGAGCGTCGCGCGGGAAATCGCCAGCAGCCGCGCTGCAGCAACACGGTTGCCGTTGGTGCTCTTGAGCGCCTGGGCAATGGCAGCACGCTCCAGCTCGGCCTTGCGGGCAGGCAAGGTCGCCGTTGCCGTTGCACCGAGCACACGTTGCGGGGGCCGGTACCCCTCCTCGCTCCCACTCCTGCGCATGCTCGGAAGGTCGCTCGGAGGGGCACCGGCCCCCGCAACGTCCGAATCGCTCGTGGTGATCGATTCGATCGACGCGGCTGCGGCTGCGACTGCGACAGCAGCTCCAGCTCCCGCTCCGGCGGCGGTCGTCATCGTCGACGTCGTCCCGGTCGGGGTGATCGCCGATTCATGGCGCCCGAAATGCCTCGGCAGCAGTTCGTCGTCGTCGCTCATCAGGAAGGCCTGCTCCAGCGCGTTGCGCAGCTCGCGCACGTTGCCGGGCCAGGTCTTGCCTTCGAGCACCTTCAGCGCCGCGGCACTCAGGGTCTTGGGCGCGAGACCGCTTCGTCGCGCAATGTCGCCCAGCAGCGCATCGACGAGCGTCCCGATGTCCTCGCTGCGCTCGCGCAGCGCGGGCAGCCGGATCGGCAGGACGTTCAGGCGGTAGAAGAGGTCGGCGCGGAACTCACCGCGCCGCACCATCGCGGCGAGGTCCCGGCTGGTGGCCGCGATCACGCGGACGTCGACCTTCATGACCTCGTTGCTGCCCAGCGGCTCCAGTTCCTGCTCCTGCAGCACGCGCAGCAGCTTGGCCTGCAGGGCCGGCGGCATGTCGCCGATCTCGTCGAGGAAGAGCGTGCCGCCGTCGGCCAGCTTGAACTTGCCGTCGCGGCCTTTGCGATCCGCGCCGGTGTAGGCCCCGGGCGCGACGCCGAAGAACTCGGCCTCCAGCAGGGTCTCCGGCACGGCGGCGATGTTCACCGACACGAGCGGCCTGGCCGCGCGCCGCGAGGCCGCATGGATGGCATGCGCCAGCAGCTCCTTGCCGGTGCCGGTCTCGCCGAGCAGCAGCACCGTGGCCTCGGTCTGCGCGACGCGGCGCGCGTGGCGCTTGACCTCGACGGCGGCGGGGCTGCCGCCGATGAAGTCGATGATGCGGTGCTTGGCGCGCCGGTTGCGGGACTGCTCGGCGGCGAGCTGGCGGCGCGTGTCGTCGAGCTCGGCCTGCAGGCAGGCGAACTTGTTCATCAAGGGCTGCATCGTCGTCTCGGGATGGTCCAGCAGGACCATGCCCATCGCGCCGATGACGTCGCCGCCGGGGCCGCGCAAGGGCAGCCGGCTGACGAGGAAGGTCCCCGCCTTGTTGGTCAGCAGGTCCACGAGGATGGGCTGCCCGGTGTCGATGACCTGCGCCATCAGGGTGTTGGGGACGACCTCCTCGACGCGGCGACCGACGAACTCGGATTCGTCCCGGAAGCCGAGCGCGGGCAGGAAGCGCTTGTAGCCTTCGCTGATCCAGACGACGCGGTGCTCGCGGTTCACCACCATGGCGCCCTGCGCGGTGCTGGCCAGCACGTCGAACATCGACTGCGCCGCCAGCCGCAGCACCGCCTCGGCATCCTGGGGAATGTCGTTCATGCCTTGTCTCCTTGGCATTCTTCCTGGGCATGCGTCCCGGACGAGCGTCCCGGGCCCGCCGCCTTGCGGAAGGGGGTCCGGGGTCGGCCTGCCGCCGCGCGGCGCCGCCTCGGATCTGATGCGGACCAATGTAGCAGCCGCCTCCGCGGTGCGAAGGCCGTTCCGCCACACGAACGCCCTGGGGAATCCCCGAGGCGCCCACTGAGCCACGCGGGAGGCGATCCGGCTATAAACCGCCGCATCACTCCGGTTTCCCCTTGCTCACCGACACCGCGGCCCGCAGAGGCCCACAGGAGACACGCATGACCCAGAGTTCCACGACCCGTCGCCGCCTGCTGGGCGCCGCCGCCCTGGCCTCCCTGTCCGCCGCGGGCGCGGGGATGGCGCCGTCGGCCTTCGCGCAGGCCGCGTGGCCGAGCCGGCCGGTGGTCATCGTCGTGCCCTTCCCCGCCGGCGGCGGCACCGACGCCTTCGCGCGGCCGCTGACCGCCGTGCTGACCAAGCAGACCGGCAAGCAGTTCATCATCGACAACAAGGGCGGCGCCGGCGGTACCGTGGGCGCGACGATCGCCTCCAAGGCCGCGCCGGACGGCTACACCTTCTTCATGGGCGCGGTGCACCACGCGATCGCGCCGGCGATGTACCCGAAGCTCGACTACAAGCTGGAGGAGGACTTCATCCCGGTCGCCCTGGTCTCCAGCGTGCCGCAGGTGATCGTCGTCAACCCGCAGAAGGTGCCCGTCACCGACGTCAAGGGCCTGCTGGACCTGCTCAAGAAGAACCCCGGCAAGCTGAACTACGGCTCGGCGGGCAACGGCACCTCGCACCACCTGGCGGGCGAGCTCTTCAAGCTGCAGACGCAGACCTTCATCACCCACATCCCCTACCGCGGCGCCGGCCCGGCGCTGCAGGACCTGATGGCGGGCCAGGTGGACCTGATGTTCGACGGCCTGGGCTCGTCGGCCGCGCACATCCGCGGCGGCCGCATCAAGGCGCTGGCGGTGGCGTCCTCCAAGCGCGCGCCGGGCTTCCCGGACATCCCGAGCGCGGTGGAAGCCGGCATCCCGCAGTACCAGGTCGCCACCTGGTACGGCCTGTGGGCGCCCAAGGGCACGCCCAGGGAAGTGATCGCCGCGATGCAGGCCGAGTTGCGCAAGGCCTACGCGACGGAGGAACTGAAGACCATCTGGACCGGTCTGGGCACCGACATGCCGACCCTGTACGGCGACGCCTTCGGCAAGTTCGTGCACGGCGAGGTCCTGCGCTGGGCCGACGTGGTCAAGCGCAGCGGTGCGAAACTGGATTGATGAACACGCCCTTGAAAGCCACCCCGAACGCGAACCTGTTCGCCGCGCTGCGCGCGAATTTCTCCGACGACCTGGACGCCTGCGCGATCGAGCTGGCCGACGGCCCCGACGCCGGCCAGCGCTACAGCTGGCGCGACATCGACCGCGCGACGGCGATGATCGCCAACCTGCTGGACTCGCTGGACCTGCCCGCGGGCAGCCGCGTGGCGGTGCAGACGGAGAAGAGCGTCGAGGCGCTGCTGCTGTACCTCGCGGTGCTGCGCGCCGGCTACGTCTACCTGCCGCTGAACACGGCCTACCAGGCCGCCGAACTCGGGTACTTCATCGGCAACGCGGAGCCGGCCGTGGTCGTCTGCGCGGGGAAGCATTTCGGCTGGATCAGCAAGCTGGCGTTCCAGGCCAAGGTGCCCTGGGTGTTCACGCTGAACGAGGACCGCAGCGGCACGCTGCTGGACCGCGCGGTGCAGATGCCCGACACGCACCAGGTGGCCGAGAAGCAAGCCGATGACCTGGCCGCGATCCTCTACACGAGCGGCACGACGGGTCGCAGCAAGGGCGCGATGCTGAGCCACGGCAACCTGCTGTCCAACGCGGAGGTGCTGAAGCACGCCTGGGGTTGGAAGGCGGACGACGTGCTGATCCACGCGCTGCCGATCTTCCATGTGCACGGGCTGTTCGTGGCCTCGCACGGGGCGCTGCTGGCCGGGGCGAAGATGCTGTGGTTCAACCGCTTCGATCCGCGCGCGGTGATCGCGCGGCTGCCCGACGCGACGCTGTTCATGGGCGTGCCGACGCTGTACGTGCGGCTGCTCGAGCAGGCCACGCTGACGAAGGACGCGTGCGCGCGGATGCGGCTGTTCATCAGCGGTTCCGCACCGCTGCTGATCGAGACCTTCCACGAGTGGCAGCGCCGCACCGGGTTCACCATCCTGGAACGCTACGGCATGAGCGAGACGGTGATGCTGACCTCGAATCCGTACCGGGCCGAGGACGGCGAGCGCCGCGGCGGCACGGTCGGCCGTCCGCTGCCCGGCGTGGGCCTGCGCATCGTCGACGACGCGGGCGCGCCCTGCCCCAGCACCGGCGACGGCGAGATCGGCCACATCCAGGTGAGCGGGCCCAACGTGTTCTCGGGCTACTGGCGCATGCCGGAGAAGACCCGGGAGGAGTTCACCGCCGACGGCTGGTTCAAGACCGGCGACGTGGGCCGGCGCGACGACCGGGGCTACGTGACCATCGTGGGCCGGAGCAAGGACCTGATCATCACCGGCGGCTACAACGTGTACCCGGCGGAGATCGAGGGCTGGCTCAACGAGCTGCCCGGGGTGGCGGAGTCGGCCGTCGTGGGCGTGCCGCACCCGGACTTCGGCGAGGGCGTGATCGCCGTGGTGGTGCCGCGCGCCGGCGCCGCGCTCGACGGCGGGACCTTGGTCGCGGCGCTGAAGGACCGCATCGCCGGCTTCAAGGTGCCCAAGCAGGTCTTCGTCGAGACCGAGCTGCCGCGCAACGCGATGGGCAAGGTGCAGAAGAACCTGCTGCGCGAGCGGCATCGGAGCCTGTTCGGCTGAGCATCGCCGACAATCGGCGTCATGAGCACGCCGACGCCGCTCCCCGCCAGCACGACCGATACGACCGACACGACCGACATGAGCGGCACGATCGGCTCGACCGGTTCGACCGGCTCGACCGGCTCGACCGACCCGGTCGACGCCCTCGACACCGCCTGCCCGCGCTGCGGCGGCGGTTTCCACTGCGGCGTGAACGAGGGCTGGTGCGCCTGCTTCGGCACCCGGCTGGGCGAAGGCCTGCGGCGGGAGCTCGCCGCGCGCTGGCCGGATCGATGCCTGTGCCTGCGCTGCCTGGGCGAGCTGGCCCGCGGCGATCCGGACAGCCACGTGCCGGACGCGCCGAACAACCCGCCCGAGCCCCCGCTGTTGGGCCTTTGAAGGCGTACGCGGCACGGCCACAATCCCACCGATGCCCGCCTCCCCCTTCAGCCAGTCCGTCGCGGAGCGCCTCCAGGTCAGGCGCCTGCTGGTCTTCGGCCCCTTCCTGGCGCTGGGACTGGTGCTGGTGGTGCTGTGGGGGCTGGTGCTGTGGTTCGCGCTGCTCTATCCGAAGTCGCTGGTCGAGGACCTGCAGGACGACCTGCACAGCATCGCCCTGAACGCGGCCCAGGACACCGAACAGCTGCTGCGCGAGACCGAAGGCAGCCTGCGCACCCTCGACCTGCTGCTGCTCACCCGCAAGAACGAGCGACAGGACCTCGACGCCACCGTGTCCCTGCTGGCCGACTCGCTGCGCGACAACTCGCGCGGGATCACCGACGTGATGCTCGCCAGCGCGGACGGCCGCCTGTGGCGCATCCCGTCGGTCACCGGCGAACCCTATGTGGACCTCGGCCCGACGAGCTTCCTGTCGGAGCTGGGCCGGCCGGGCGGACCGAGCGTCATCCTCGGCGCGCCGATCCGGCTGCGGCCGGGCGCCCACTTCGTCCTGCCGGTGGCCACGCGGCTGAGCGCGCCGACCGGCCCGTTCACCGCGACGGTCGGCTTCATCGACCTCGACGCGCTGCTGCGCGTGTACCGGACGCGCTCGATGCGTTCGGGCATGGCCGTGCTGCTGGAACGCGACGACGGCGTCGCGATGGCGCGGTGGCCGGAGGTGCCAGGTCTTGTCGGCACCAACCTGCGGCAGGTGCCCGGCGGCGACCTGCTGCCGCCGAGCCCGCCGGCCAGCGGCCAGTTCATCGTGTCGCGAAGCCCCGCCGACGGGCTCGACCGCATCGTCTCCTACCGCGTGCTGCAGGACTATCCGCTGCGCCTGTTCGTGTCCTTCGAGCGCGAACGCATCCTCGCCGGCTACCTGCAGCAACGCCGCGCGGTGCTGGGTTTCTCGCTGCTGGTCACCGTGATCGCGGTCGGCCTGATGGCCTGGTTCACCCGGCTGCAGCAAAGCGCCCGGCTGCGCGAGGCGGAGCGTGAAGCCACCGCCGACGCCTCGCCGATGGGCCTGTTCCGCTGCGACCTGCTGGGCCGCACCGTCTACGCCAACGAGACCTACCTGCGCCTGCTGGAGGTGGACCCCAAGGATCTGGCCTGGGGCTGGCTGGACCGCCTGCCCGCGTCGGAACGCGAGTTGACGCGCGAGCAGTGGGCCGCGCTGGTCGCGGTGGGCGAACCGGTGGACCGCGTGCGGCAGCTGGCGCGCCGCGACGGCACGGAGCTGCTGGTCCGGCTGCGGATGCGGCCGATGCGGCTGGGCGGACGCATCGTGGCGCACGCGGGCACGGTCGCCGACATCACCCCCGAACTCGCCGCCCGCCGCGAGCGCGAGCGCAACCAGGCCGTGATGGGCGCCATGGCGCAGAGCGTCAACGTCATGATGCTGGCGGTCGACACCGATGAACGCGTGCTCTTCTGCAACAAGGCCTTCGAACGCCGCTTCGACATCCCGGAGAACTCCTGGCAAGGCCGCCACGCGTCCGATGTCTTCGACGGGCTCTACCCCGCCGTGCATCCGCTGATCCTGCGCGCCTTCGCGGGCGAGACCAGCGTCGTCGAGATGCGCGACGACGACGACGGCGTCAGCCGCCCGATGCCGCTGGACGGCGACGACCGCGGCGAGACCCGCTACGTCGAACTCACCTACGCGCCCTTGGTCACCGACGACGGCACGATCATCGGCGCCTACGGCGTCGCGCGCGACGTCACCGACGTCAAGCAGGAACAGATGCGATTGCTGCGGGCCTCCAACACGGACCCGCTCACCGAACTGCTCAACCGCGCGGGCTTCGCGTCGCAGGTCAACGCCGCGCTCGGCCGCGCCACCGACCGCGACGAGCTGGTGGCGCTGCTGTACCTCGACCTCGACCGCTTCAAGCCGGTGAACGACGAGTACGGCCATCCCGTGGGCGATGCGCTGCTCAAGGCCGTCGCCGGCCGGCTGCGGCATGCGCTGCGGCCGCAGGACCTGGTGGCCCGCATCGGCGGCGACGAGTTCGCGGTGTTCCTCGGCCATGTCGCCAAGCCGGTCGATGCGCAGGTCGTCGCCGACAAACTGGTGCACGCGCTGACGATGCCGTTCCGCATCGGTGCGCTCGAACTCCACATCGGCACCAGCGTCGGGTTCTGCGTCCAGTGGGCCCGGCTGGCCGACATCGACGACCTCGTCACGCAGGCGGATGAGCAGCTCTATCGGGCGAAGCGGGCAGGTCGGGGACGATCGAGCGGCAGCCTCTGCGCGGAGCGGAAGACGCCGGCGAAGTAGCGCTGCGCTGCGCTGCGGTGCGGCGGTGCGGTGCGCGGTCAGCCGCAGTTGCCGAAGTCGCCAGGGCTGCGGCCATCCAGGGACGCGGTCGGCGTCAAGGGCCCATGCTTCAGGCGCATCAGCGTCATCTGCAGGACCTTGGCATCGGCGCTGGCGCGGTGACGCCGCAGCTGGGCCTCGGCACGGACCTCCTGCTGCACCGCGTTCCAGCGCTGGGCCTCGTCTTCGCTGAGCAGGCGGCGCAGGTCCTCGATCCGGAAAAGCGGCAGGCGGCCGACGCTGTCGAACAGCTTGCTCATCCACGGATAGTCGTGACCCCAACTGTCGGAGTAGACCGTCTGACCCGCCAGGCGCTTGTTGAGTTCATCGACGACCCACTCGCGCGGGCGTCCGTGACGCAGCAGCAGCTCGCGCGTGATGCCGTGCAGGGCCTCGGCCTGCTGGTCCCAGTGCTCCCACTCGGGCGCAGGCTGGATCAGCGAGCAGAACGGCAGGCCGCCCGCCTCGACGAAACCGATCTCGATCGGGTAGCTGCCCCGCCCGAAACCGGAAGCCTCCAGATCGAGGATGGTCGGCGCAAGGACCGGAGTGGCGGCAGGCAGGACGGCGACGCTCATGGGCGCCAGTATGCAAGCGCCGGGCCAGCCGCAGGGGCCGCCCCTCCTCAGATCAGGGGACGGCAGGCGTCGCCGACTGCATGACGGGAGGCGACGAGGGGGACGCGGCCGGCGCTGCCTTGGACGACCGTCCCGCCGCATCGCCGTCGCCGCTGTCGCCCCGGTCCCGACCCTGGCGACGCTGGAGTTCGTGCCAGCCGTCCAGGCCGCCGTCCAGCGCCAGCACCCGGGGGTGACCGCGCTTGAGGAGTTCGTGCGCGCCCTGGATGGCGGAAACCTCGTTCGGGCAGTTGCAGTAGAGCACCAGCAGGCGATCGTCGGGCAGTTGCGCCGCGTACTCCGGCAGGCGGGTCAGCGGGATGTTGAGCGCGCCCGGCAGCGTGCGCGGGTCGGCGGCGCGGCCGGGGTCGCTGCGCACATCGATGAAGATCGGCGCCATGTCCTGCTCGCAGAGCGCGGCGGCGTCCTCGACGCTGATGCGCTCGACTTCGCCCTGCAGCTTCGCCATCTGGCGGCGACGCCGCCAGCGGTTGCCGACCAGGAGCGCCAGCACCGCGACGATCGCGGCCACCGCGAACATGCCGGCGTTGGAGAGGAAGTCCAGCACGTCCTGGATCTGGTCGCTGAAGACCAGTCCGAGACCGAGGAAACAC
Organism: uncultured Roseateles sp.; assembly: GCA_946886855.1. The sequence continues at coordinate 25,129 of CAMPJJ010000084.1, forward strand.
GCCGTCCAGACCAGTCCCGCGACGGCGTCGTAGGCGATGAAGCGCCGCCAGCCCATGCCGAGCGCGCCGGCCATGGGCGCCGCGACGACCGAGATGCCGGGCAGGAATTTCGCGGCCAGCAGCGAGCTGCCGCCCCATCGGGCGATGAGGCTTTCGCTCTGGCGCACGCAGACGTCGGGCGAGAGCGAGACGCGGCACAGGAGGCGCAGCACCCGGTGGCCGTAGCTGCGGCCGGCGATGAACCAGATCGCGTCGCCCAGGACGTTGGCGAGCACCGCCGCCACGACCAGCGACACCGCCGACAGCCGCCCGGCGGCGGCCAGTCCGCCCGCCACCACCAGCAGCGGCGCCGCGGGCACGGGCGCACCGATGCGCGCGGCCAGCGTCACGAGGAAGACGAGCAGGAAGTCGTGTTGGATCAGCAGGTCG
>CAMPJJ010000085.1 GCA_946886855.1 uncultured Roseateles sp.
GCATCCTCAACTACCGCGGCCAGCCCGCCAACCCGGTCGAAGGCGTGGCACTCCGGACAGGACGGGCCGGGCGGGCAGGGCGGGGTGGCGACGGATCTCTTCCACCTCGACGGGGTGGCCCTGCGGGAGGCGCGGCGTCAGGTGCAGATCATCTTCCAGGACCCGTTCGCGTCCCTGAATCCGCGCCTGCGCGTGCAGGAAGTGCTGGAAGAAGGCCTGCTCGCGCTGCGGCCCGAGCTCGACGCGTCGGCCCGGCTGGCGCTGCTGCACGAGCTCCTCGACCAGGTGGGGCTGCGCCGCGACGCGCTGGCGCGCTTCCCCCACGAGTTCTCAGGCGGCCAGCGCCAGCGGATTGCCATCGCCCGCGCACTGGCCGTCGAGCCGCGCCTCATCGTCTGCGATGAGCCCACCTCGGCGCTGGACGTGTCGGTCCAGGCGCAGATCCTGAACCTGCTGCGCGAACTCCAGCGCAGCCGCGGACTGTCCTTCCTGTTCATCACCCACAACATCGGCGTCGTCGAGTACATCGCCGACGAGGTGGCCGTGATGCAGGCCGGCCGCATCGTGGAGTCCGGGACCTGCGACGCCGTCCTTGGTGCCCCGCGGCAGGACTACACCCGCACGCTGCTCGCGGCCGTGCCCCGGGTGGAGCGACAGACACCCGTCTGATCGGCGACCTGCGCCGCCTGCAGCAGCCACCACGAGGACCGCCATGCGGTCCTTTTTCTTGCCGGATACAAAGTGGCGAACATCGATGCGCCATCGTGGTGCGTCGACGACCGTTCCCCCGGAACGGCGGTGGAATCGCCCATACGAACGGCATGGGTCGGATGGAAGGCATCGCCTCGCAGCGAGGCATTCGGGCGATTCGCGTCGACGGAAGTGGCTGAGATGCGCACTTATGGTGCGTATTACGACCTTTTACACCTGTAAAACTCTTGCCAAGGGCGACATTCGCGCGTAGCGCGGCAGCAACGCTGCTCGCCATCCGCACTTGAGTGTTTACCCGCGATTTCCCTCTGTAAACCGCTTTGTCTCGTGTGCCATAGGGTGAACACGGGGGAGTCCTTTTCAATGCGGAAAAGAAACTGGCCCGGCCCAACGTCGGGAACACCGCTCGGAGGGTTCAGGCCGACATCGCGGCCACCCGTGTTCCCGGCAACACAACAACCTGTGTTTCTGGTTAAGGAGTCTTCATGTTCAAACGCAAGAGCATCAATCTCGCTGCGCTGCTCGCGCTCGGCGCTGCGGCATTGCCCGTCGCCGCGCAAAACACCCAGCTCGACCGCGTCGAGATCACCGGTTCGTCGATCAAGCGCATCGATGCCGAGACCTCGCTCCCCGTCAGCGTCATCAGCCGCGACTCGATCAACAAGTCCGGCGCCTCCAACGTCCAGGAACTCGTCGACCGCCTGAGCTACAACAACGGCGGCGGTCTCGCGCTGGGTCAGTCCATCGGTGACGGTGCCGCCAACGGCCAGGTCGGCGCCTCGCTGCGCGGCCTGGGCCGCGGCCGCACGCTGGTGCTGCTGAACGGCCGTCGCCTGCCGGTGTATCCGTTCTCCGGCCAGGGCGTGGACCTGAACTCGATCCCGCTGGCCGCGATCGAGCGCATCGAGGTGCTGCGTGACGGCGCTTCGGCGACCTATGGCTCGGACGCCATCGGCGGCGTGATGAACTTCATCACCCGCAAGGACTTCCAGGGCTTCGACGTGTCCGTCGGCCTGGAGATGCCCAAGACCGTGGGTGACGTGTTCTCCCTGTCGGGCGGCGGCGGCATCGGCGATCTGGCCAAGGACAAGTGGAACATCCTGGGCACCTTCAACTACCAGAAGTACGACCCGATCCGCGCGAAGGACCGCTCCTACGCCTCCACCGGCAACCGGCCCGACATCGGCGTGGTGAAGGACTCGGGCAACACCTTCCCGGCCAACACCTTCCTGGCCACGACCGGCGCCTACGTGCCCGGCGCGTCCAACTTCCCGAACTGCGCGCCGCCGGACTCCTACGCCGGCCGCAGCAACTGCCGCTACGACTACACGCACTACATCGACCTGGTGCCCGAATCCGACCGCTACGGCGCCCTGGTCAAGGGCACGGTGGCGGTGAACCAGGACAACACCCTGTTCGCGGAAGTCGCGTACAGCCGCAACGAGATCATCCTGGGCTCGTCGCAGACGCCGTCGACCACGACCGGCAAGGACGACTACCTGTACCCGGCCGGCGGCAAGTACTACCCGACGGCCGCGGTGGACGCGGTGTCCCCGGGCTACCGCGGCGACCTGGTCCTGGCCTGGCGGATGGTGGACGGCGGTCAGCGCCGCACGCAGGTCACCAACCAGGTGACCCGCACCGTCCTGGGTGCCGAAGGCACGTTGGCCGGCTTCGACTACAAGGCCGCGTTCGTCTATGCGGAAGGCAAGGCGCGCGAAGACTTCATCAGCGGCAACTACTCGGATACCCGCCTGGTCCAGGCGCTCAAGACCGGCCTGATCAACCCCTGGGGCCCGAACGATGCCGCCGGCCTGGCCGCGCTCAGGAGCGCTGAGCTGAGCGGCAACAACCGCAATTCGAAGACCAGCAACGCAGGCGGCGACTTCACGCTGTCGCGCGAGCTGTTCAACGTCGGCGCCGGCAACCTGGGCGTCGCTTTCGGCGGCGAACTGCGCAAGGAGAAGTACCTCGACGGCTACTCCGATATCGCCGGTTCCGGCGACGTGGTGGGCGGCAGCGGCACGGCCGGCAAGGTGCAGGCGAACCGCGATGTCGGCGGCGTGTTCGGCGAAGCCAACTTCCCGGTGCTCAAGAGCCTGGAGATCAACGCGGCGGTCCGCTACGACAAGTACAGCGGCACGCACGGCAGCTCCCGCGACGGCAGCGCCGACACCAAGGACCTGTCGGCCACCAGCCCCAAGCTGTCGGTGAAGTTCACGCCGATGACGGGCCTGCTCTTCCGCGCTTCGGCCGGCAAGGGCTTCCGGGCGCCGGCGCTGGACAACATGTTCGCGCCCGCATCGCTGACCAATTCGGGTGGCAACTTCACCGACCCGAACTACGACCGCATCAAGGGTTGCGCGGTGGTGTCCAACACCAACTACTGCGACACGCAGCTGACGGTGCAGAACAACAGCAACACCACCCTGGAGCCGGAAAAGTCGAAGACCTTCAACGTCGGCATGGTGTTCGAGATGATCAAGGACACCACGCTGAGCGTGGACTACTTCGACATGAAGATCACCAACGGTCTGCGCTTCCTGTCGGGTGACGACATCATGCGCGACTGGTACAAGCATCAGGTGCCGGGCACGTTCACCAGCACGTCGATCTTCGCGAACCGCCTGGTCGTCGATCCGGCCACCGGCTACCTGGACTACGTCCGCGCCTCGTGGGAGAACGTCGGCAAGCTGCGCACCGCGGGCTTCGACTTCAGCGCCCGTGCCCGCCTGCGCACCGCCTACGGCTCGTTCACCCCGGGCTGGGAAGCGACCCTGCTGACCAAGAGCGAGGAGTCGATCGTCGGCACCGGCACGACCCGCGACAACCTGGGCAAGTACAACCTGGGCGGTCCGGTCGTGAAGCTGAAGCAGACCTTCACCGTGGACTGGGACAAGGATGCCTGGGGCGCGTCGATCCGCTACTTCCGCCAGAACGGTTACGAGGACTACGACGAGAAGGCGCACGTCAAGGCGTACGACCTGTTCGATGTCCAGGGTCAGTTCCGCGGCATCAAGGGCGTGACCCTGACCGCCGGCATCCGCAACCTGTTCGACAAGAAGCCGCCGGTCACGAACCAGCAGGACTACTTCCAGGTCGGTTTCGACCCGACCTACGCGGCAGTCCAGCAACGTTCGTTCTACATCCGCGGCAACTACCGCTACTGATGGCGGGCGGATCGCCGGTCTCCCGTGGACCGGCGCTCCGGGCATAGACTCGGCAGGCCCTTCGGGGCCTGTTTTCATTCAGGTCTGCCGCGCCTTGCGCGCGCCTCTTCGCTGCCGACATGGACTATCTGAATCCCGACCTGGACCTCGCCGCCCATGGCCGCACCCTGCGCGCCGAGGGGAGGGTGCTGATCCGGGACTTCTTCACCCCCGCCGTCGCCGAGGCGCTGGACCAGTCCCTGCGCGCGATCGACTGGGAGCTCGTCTACCGCGACCTGAACGGCGACCGGCGCCTCACCGGCGAGCAGTTGCGCGGCCTGACGCCGCAGCAGCGCATGCAATTGACCGAGGGCATCCACTCGGTCGCGCGGGAGCACTTCCAGTTCTCCTTCTTCTCCGACTCGTTGGTCCATGCGGTCCACGCCGGGCGCGAGGACCTGCTCGCGCGATTCATGCGCTGGATGGCGGGCGACGAGTTCCTCTCGCCGATGCGCCAGCTGAGCGGTGACCCTCAAATCAATGGCGTCTACGCGCAGGCGACCATGTACTCGCGCGGTAACTTCCTGACGACCCACGACGATCATGTGGACCGCGAGGACCGCCGGATCGCCTACGTGATCAACCTCACGCGGCGCTGGCGTCCGGACTGGGGCGGGATGCTCCACTTCACCGCGGAGGATGGAACGGTGCTCGATACCTACTTCCCGCACTTCAACTCACTGTCGCTCTTCACGGTGCCGCAGCGACACTTCGTCTCCTACGTGCCGCCATTCGCCATGGCGGAGCGCCAGGCGATCACCGGATGGCTGATTGCCGCCTGACTGGCACGAGGATTGCCCCGTTCGAAGGGCAGTTCGTCTGGTAACGGCTTCGCGGGTTAGCCCTAGGCTTCCAGGGGAGGAGGCCGAGGTGCATACCAGTAGAATACCAGGGTCGACGTCCTCGATTGTCGGAGGGTGCACCGGCTGTAACCGCTGGTGCCCTGTGCGATGGGCGATGCGCGCATGCTCGGGCAAACCCCATGGCTTGCGGCTTGTGCATGTCGTTTATGATCAAGGTCGTGAAAGGTGGTCGAAATCTGTAGTTTTGCTACATGATTTGGATCGATCCTCGAGACGCCCGCGGCCACAAGCTGACGGGCATTTTTGTTGAATCGGGTTCGTATCGTGCCCTGGGTTTTCGAGTCTTCGTGTGTCCCTCCTGCCTTCGGCGGGTCGGCGGTCCGTGGCGCTCCGGCGATGTGGCACCGTTCGTCTCCGTCGCTCGCACAGCCGGCAAGACAGGCGCTGCTGACCCCAGGTTGCGGCGCGAACGCCTGATCCGACCAGACGCTGTGTTGAGTCGAACTCCCCTTGTAGCTTCGATGAAAGAAATTCGCAGTTTGATGAAGGAGCGCGCATGAACTTTGCGCAGGATAAAGCTGGGTCATCGCGCGTGACTGGCATCGGCATCGTCATCGTCATCCACGCCCTGATCATCTGGGCGCTGGCGAGCGGTCTGGCGACCAAGATCAAGGAGGCCGTCAAGGGCCCGATCGACGTCAAGGTGGTCGAGGAGAAGGTCAAGCCGCCTCCGCCGCCCGACAAGGTCGTGCCGCCGCCGCCGGACATCAAGGCCCCGCCGCCGCCGTTCGTGCCGCCGCCGGAAGTCGTCGTGACGGCGCCCCCGCCGCCGACGCAGACGGTGGCCGTGCAGTCCACGACGCCGCCCCCGGCGCAGGAGTTCCGTCCGGCACCGCCGGCCGTCGCTCCGGCGCCCCCGGCACCGCCGTCGGACAAGCCCCGGTCGGCGATCGGCAACTGCACCAAGATGGCCAAGCCCGAAATGCCGGCCCTGAACTGGAGCGGCACCGCGAGCTACAAGGCGACCTTCACCGTCAAGGGCGGCAAGGTGGCTGACGTGACCTTCACCGCCTTGCGCGGCGCCAACGACCGCAAGGCCGAGCGCGCCCTCAAGAACGCCATCCAGGCGGCGCTGACGGAATACCAGTGCACGGACGCGATCCTCGAACAGGAATTCGTGTTCAACATGGAATGATCCGCGGGACTGTCCCACCCGCGATCGATCGAACACGGGGCGCCTGACGCGCCCCGACCTCTCAACCTGAGTTCAAGACTTTTCTCGTAGGAGCACCCTCCATGATCTCTCGTCTGTCTGCCTTGTTTGCGGCCGTCGCGTGCGCCGCGACCCTGGCCGTCTCCCCGCTGGCCGCCCAAGCCCAGGACCAGGCTGCCTCGGCCGCCGCCTCCGCCGCTGACACCGCTCCCGCTCCTGCCGACATCGCTCCCGCCGCCGTGTCCGAACCCGCCGCCGCCAAGCCGGTGGACAACCCGTACAGCCTGGGCAACATCGTCGCCCACGGCAACGTGGTCGACCAGGCCGTGCTCGCCATCCTGGCCATCATGTCCATGGGCTCGTGGTACATCCTGTTCACGAAGCTGTGGGACACCTCGAAGATCGCGCGTGAAGCCAAGGACGTCCGCGCGTCCTTCTTCAAGAAGGCGTCGCTGCAGGAAGGCCTGAAGAGCCTGAGCGAATCCGGTGCCTTCCGCTTCATCGCCCAGACCGGCGTGGAAGCCTCGGAGCACCATGAAGGCGCCCTGACCGAGAACATCGACCACAACACGTGGGTCACGATGAACATCGACCGCGCCGTGAGCGAAGTCAACATGCGCCTGCAAGGCGGCCTGGGCTTCCTGGCCACCGTCGGCTCGACCAGCCCCTTCATCGGCCTGTTCGGTACCGTGTGGGGCATCCTGCAGGCGCTGACCCAGATCGGCGTCGCTGGCCAGGCTTCGATCGACAAGGTGGCCGGCCCCGTGGGCGCCGCGCTGATCATGACCGCCATCGGTCTGGCTGTCGCCGTTCCGGCCGTGCTGGGCTACAACTGGCTGGTCAACCGCAACAAGTCGGTGATGGGCCAGGTCCGTGCCTTCGCTGCTGACCTGCACGGCGTCCTGATGGGCAGCCGCAAGGTCGCAGGCCGCTAATCCGCACCGCAGTTTCCGGAGACGCAATATGGGGATGAACGTAGGTTCGTCCGGTGGCGACGACGAAGTGGTCTCGACCATCAACACCACGCCCCTCGTGGACGTGATGCTGGTGCTCCTGATCATCTTCCTGATCACCGTGCCGGTGGTGACGCAGTCGGTGGGGGTGACCCTGCCGAAGGAGACGAACGTCGTCCGCGTCACGAAGCCGGAGAACATCGAAATCGCGGTGACCAAGGATGGCGACATCTATTGGGGCGTGCAGCCGGTTCCCGACGTGGAAACGCTGGTGGCGCGCCTCAAGAAGGTGGCGGTTCTGAATCCTCAGCCGGAAGTTCACATCCGCGGCGACGACAAGTCCCGCTATGAGAACGTGGGCAAGGTCATGGTGGCGTGCCAGCGTGCTGGCATCATGTCCATCAAGTTCGTCACCGAGCCGCCGGCTCGCGGTGGCTGAAGGAGCTGAAACATGGGTATGAACGTTGGAAGCTCCAGCGGCAGTGACGAGCCGGAAACCATGCTGGACGTCAACACGACGCCGCTGATCGACGTGATGCTGGTGCTGCTGGTGATGCTGATCATCACCATCCCGATCCAGCTGCACTCGGTCAACCTGGACATGCCGCCGCCGAACAACAACCCGCCGCCCAACGAGCCGGTCGTCCACGAAGTGGCGATCGACTTCGACGGCACGGTGTTCTGGGACGGCGCCGCGGTGCCGAACCACGCGGCGCTGGAGGCCAAGATGACCGAGGTCGCCGCGATGCCGGACCAGCCGGAAGTGCACATCAAGCCGAACAAGCTGGCCGAGTACGGTTACGTTGCCAATGTGATGGCATCGGCGCAGCGCCTGGGCGTCAAGAAAATGGCGATGGTCGGGAACGAGCAGTTCCTGAACTGAGCCGGATGACCGCCTGATCGGTGTCTGACCAGAACGCGCCTGCCCGAAAGGGCGGCGCGTTTTTCTTCTTTGGAGAGCAAGCAAATGAAATTCAAACTGCTGGCAACCGCCGCTGTCGGCGCGGCCGCCCTGGTGCTGGGCTCCACGCCGGAAGGCAGCCTGAGCATCCTGTCCCAGGCCGCCGCGCAGGTGCGCCCCGCCGCGGGCAAGCCGCTGCAGGAAGCCTCGACCCTGCTGAAGGCGGGCAAGGCGCAGGAAGCCATGGCCAAGATCCGGGAAGCCGAAGCGGTGCCCGGTCGCAATGCCGACGAGAACAACACGCTGGAAGGGCTGCGCCTGTCCGCCGCCTCGCGCCTGGGCGATGCCGACGCCATGGTCAAGGCCTATGACGCGCTGAGCGCCGCCGGCAAGCTGCCCGCCGCCAACAAGCTGCCGACGATGGAAGCCATCGCCGGCACCTACTTGCGCGCGGGCAACGGCGCCAAGGCGCTGGAGTGGGTCAACAAGTACAACGCCGCCGGCGGCAACAGCCCGGCGATGAAGCAGGTCCAGGCCGCGGCGCAACTGCGCTCGGGCGACGTGACCACGATCCTCAAGGACACGCTGGCCGAGATCGCCGCCGACGAGAAGGCCGGTCGCACGCCCTCGCAGGACAAGCTGAACACGGCGCTGTGGGCGGCCAACAAGAAGGGCGACGGCGGCACGGAATCGGTGCTGATCCAGAAGCTGCTGAACTACTACCCGACCAAGCAGCTGTGGGCGCAGTCGCTGGGCACGCTGCAGGCCAAGAAGGGCTTCGCCGCCGGCCGTTACCAGGTCGACGTGCTGCGTCTGCGCCTGGTGACCGAGAACATGACCGGTGCCAACGACTACATGGAGCTGGCCCAGCTCGCCGGTGCCGCCGGTTATCCGGAAGAAGGGAAGAAGGTGCTGGACAAGGGCTTCGCGGCCGGCGTCCTGAAGCCGACCGACGACAACGCCCGTCCGAAGCGTCTGGCCGATCTGCTGGACAAGCGCATCGCCGAAGCCAAGGCCGGCGCGGCCGAGGCCGAGAAAGCCGCCCGCAGCGCCCGTGAAGGCGACGAGCTGGTGAAGGTGGGCTTTGCGCAGGTGCAGCGCGGCGAGACCGCGGCCGGCATCAAGCTGATGGAAGAAGGCATTGCCAAGGGCAACCTGAAGCGTCCGGACGATGCCAGGCTCTACCTGGGCCTGGCGCAGTTCCTGGGCGGCGACAAGGCCAAGGCGCAGGCCACGTGGCGCACCGTCAAGGGCGCCGACGGTTCGGCCGATCTGGCCGGCCTGTGGACCGTGTACTCGCGCAGCGCGAAGCACTGATCCTTCGCATCGCGAGGGACGACAAGGCCTCCCGGCTCGCGCCGGGAGGCCTTTTTCATCACTTCGGCGCCATGCGGATCGCGCCGTCCAGGCGGATCACCTCGCCGTTGAGCATGTCGTTGGTGACGATCTGATGGACCAGCTTGGCGTAGTCCTCCGGACGACCCAGCCGTGAGGGGAAGGGCACGCTGGCGGCCAGCGCGTCCTGCACCTCCTGCGGCATGCCGAACAGCATCGGGGTGCCGAAGATGCCGGGAGCGATCGTCATGTTGCGGATGCCGTTGCGCGCCAGGTCGCGCGCGATCGGCAGCGTCATGCCGACGACGCCGCCCTTGGAGGCCGCGTAGGCCGCCTGGCCCATCTGGCCGTCATAGGCGGCCACCGAGGCCGTCGAGATCAGCACGCCGCGCTCGCCGGTGGCTTCCGGCTCGTTCTTGCTCATCGCCTCCGCGGCCAGGCGGATCATGTTGAAGCTGCCGACCAGGTTGACCGTGATCACCTTCGAGAAGGTCGCCAGCGCATGTGCGCCGTCCTTGCCGACGGTCTTGGCGGCCGGCGCGATGCCGGCGCAGTTCACCAGGCCCATCAGCTTGCCCAGCGAGACCGCCTTGGCGACAGCGGCCTGGGCATCGGCCTCCTGGCTGACGTCGCACTTCACGAAGGCGCCCTTGAGCTCCTTGGCGAGCGCCTCGCCGCGCTCGACCTGCAGGTCGGCGATGACGACGGTCGCGCCTTCGCGCGCCAGCATGCGGGCCGTGCCCTCGCCGAGGCCCGAGGCGCCACCGGTGACGATGAAGACCTTGTTCGCGATGTCCATGGGATGTCTCCTTCCGAGTTGTTGGTTGCCGTTGACGTAAACGTCAATTGTCGACGAAAAAATGGCGGCCACGCGGGCCGCCATCGTCGCGGGTCGGGGTGGGTTCAGCTCAGCGCGGCGAGGGCGCGGCTGGTGATTTCGTCGACCGTGCCGATGCCTTCGATGCGGCGGTACTTCGGTGCCTGCGCGTCGCCACTGGCGGCCCAGTTCGAGTAGTAGTCGACCAGCGGACGCGTCTGGGCCTGATAGACCTCCAGGCGCTTCTTGACGGTCTCTTCCTTGTCGTCGTCGCGCAGGATCAGGTCTTCGCCGGTGACGTCGTCCTTGCCCTCGACCTTGGGCGGATTGAACTTGACGTGGTACGTGCGGCCCGAGCCCGTGTGCACGCGACGACCGCTCATGCGTTCGACGATGGCGCTGTCAGGCACGTCGATCTCGAGCACGAAGTCCAGCTTCACGCCGGCGGCCTTCATCGCGTCGGCCTGCGGGATGGTGCGCGGGAAACCGTCGAACAGGAAGCCCTTGGCGCAGTCCGGCTGCGCGATGCGTTCCTTGACCAGGTTGATGATGAGTTCATCGCTCACCAGGCCGCCTGCGTCCATCACCTTCTTGGCGGCGATGCCGAGTTCGGTGCCGGCCTTGACCGCGGCACGCAGCATGTCGCCGGTGGAGATCTGCGGGATGCCGAACTTGTTGCAGATGAATGAGGCCTGAGTGCCTTTGCCGGCGCCGGGGGCGCCCAGAAGAATCAGTCGCATGGGTCTCCTCGATATAGGGAGAGGGCGCGTCGCATGGGCCGACGCGCCCTCGAAAACTGCGGGCGAGAATAGCACGCGCTGGCCTACGGTCCGCTGACGCGGCAGGCGAATGAACTGCGGTGTAACCCTGTCGGGCCGGGCCGCGATTCAGCTTGTCATCAGCCTTCTGACGCGTTCGAGGTCCTCGGGCGTGTCCACGCCGGGGCCCGGCCGCTGGTCGCTGACATGCACCGCGATGCGCTCGCCGTGCCACAGCACGCGCAGTTGCTCGAGCGCCTCGATCTGCTCCAGCGGCGAGACCGCCAGCGTCGGGAAGCGGCGCAGGAAGCCGGCGCGGTAGGCATACAGCCCGACATGCCGCAGCACGGCCCCGGGCTTGACGCGGGCGCCGCCGCCCGGCGCGTCGCGCCACCAGGGGATGGGCGCGCGGGAGAAGTACAGCGCCAGGCCCTGGGCGTCGGTGACCAGCTTGACGACGTTCGGGTTCGCGAACTCGGTGTCGTCGTCGATCGCATGCGCGACCGTGGCCATCGCGCACTGCGGCTTCGCGGCCAGCAGGTCGGCGCAGGCGCGGACCATTGCCGGCGCGATCAGCGGCTCGTCGCCCTGGACGTTCACGACCAGCGCGTCATCCGGGAGCCCGAGCTGCTCGACCGCCTCCGCCAGACGATCGCTGCCGCTGGCGTGGTCGGCGCGCGTCATGAGCGCGCGGATGCCATGGGCTTCGCAGGCGGCCTTCACTTCGACGGCATCCGTCGCCACCACGACCTGCGTCGCGCCTGCCAGTGCCGCGCGGCGCGCCACCTGCACGATCATCGGCGCGCCGGCGATGTCGGCGAGCGGCTTGTTGGGCAGGCGCGTGGACGCCAGCCGGGCCGGGACGACGATATGGAAAGCGGTGCTCACGCAGCGTCGCCTTCCGCGTCCGTGGAACGGGCCTCATTGGCCAGCATGATCGGAATGCCGTCGCGGATCGGGAAGGCCAGGCGGTCCGCCGGGCACAGCAGTTCGCGTTCCGGCAGGCCGCTGGCGGGGGCGTTGCGGCGGTCGTCCAGCGGGCCCTTGCAGACGGGGCACACCAGCATCTCAATCAGTCGATGGTCCATGGGGGAGCAGCCGCCGCAGCTCGCGCTGCAACGCCTCTTCAAAAGCGGGTTCGGGGCGGAAGTCTAGCGCCACCACCCAGATGCGGCAGCCTTGCAGCGCCTCCGGACGCAACTTGACGGCGTCCTTCTCGGTGATGACGACCTCGTCCGTGCGGGCCCACGGCAGCGGGTCCAGCGAGGCGTGGTCGGGCAGCGCCAGCGCGCGGAAGTTCAGGCCCTGCTCGCCGAGCATGTCGAAAAAGCGTTGCGGCCGCGCCAGGCCGGCGGCGGCCAGCAGCGGCTTGCCGCGCAGGGCGTGCAGGCGTTCCATGCGGCCGGGTTCGCCGCGCCACCAGTCGGCCAGCGCGACGGCGCCGGCCAGCTGGCGGGTGCCGACATAACCGGGCAGGGCGGTGCTTGGCCGGCCGGTGCTGTAGAGCACCAGCGTGTCCGCCGAGGACCCCGGCGGCGGCGGCAGGGCCCGCGACTGGCGCAGCGGCCCGGCGGGCAGCAGGCGGCCGTTGCCGAGGCCCCGTTCATCGAACACCAGCACGCTGAGCTGGCGCGGCAGCCGCCAATGCTGGAGGCCGTCGTCGGACACCAGCACCTGGATCCAGGGATTGGCTTCGAGCAGCGCGCGCGCCGCCGCGATGCGGTCGCGGCCGACCGCGACCGGCACGCCGGCGCGCAGCTTGATCAGGAGGGGTTCGTCGCCGACGTCCTCGGCGCGGTCGCCGTCGGCGATGACGCGGACCTGCGCGTCATCCGCGCGGCCGTAGCCGCGGGAGATCACGCCCGCGCGGATGCCCAGGCGCTGGAGCGTGTCCAGCAGCGCGAGGGTCGTGGGCGTCTTGCCGGCGCCGCCGACCACCCAGTTGCCGACGACGATCACCGGCACCGGCAGCTGCTCCGCCCGCTTCAGGCCGAAGCGGTAGAGCGCCACGCGCAGCCGCAGCACCGCGCCGTGCAGCGCGGCCAGCGGCCGCAGCAGGTGGGCGAGGCGGTCGTCGTCGCGCCAGGCGCGTTGCAGCCGCTCTTCGAGGGAGGACCGGCTCATGTCCGGACCCTGGACCGGGCCCGAGCCACCGCGGTGGGCTCGGCCCCGCTCATTGCGGCTTGTTGGCGGCGAAGGTCAGTCGCGTGAGGTTGGCGCGTCGCGCCGCGTCCATCGCGTTGACCACCGCCTGGTGCGGCGTGGCCGCGTCGGCGGAGATGATCACGACCGGCTCCTGCTTGCCCTGCGCCGACTGCAGCAGCGCGGCGGTCAGCAGGTCCACGCTGCGGCCCTCGACGGCGTTGCGGTCGATCGAATACCGGCCGTCCGCCGAAATGGCCACGATGATCTCGGCCGGCCGCTCCTTGAGCTGCTGGGCGTCCGCGGTCGGCAGCGTGAGCTGGAGCTCGGTGAACTTCGAGTACGTCGTCGACAGCATCAGGAAGATCAGCACGACGAGCAGCACGTCGATGAACGGGATCAGGTTGATCTCCGGTTCCTCGCCCTGGCGACGGCGGAACTTCATGCCTTGGCCTTCCCCGGCACCGGCGCGGCGACCGGCGGCGGCACGGTGACCGGACCGGCGTGGGCGGCATGGCCGCCCGCGGGCATCGCGCGGTTCACCAGGTGCGTCAGCAGCCGCTCGCTGGCCTGCTCCATGTCGACCACGTAGGACTCGATGCGACCGCGGAAGTAGCGGTAGAACATCAGCGACGGGATCGCGACCACCAGGCCGAACGCGGTGTTGTAGAGCGCGATCGAGATGCCGTGCGCCAGCAGCGCCGGGTTGTTGCCGCCGGGGCCGGGGCTCTGGCTGCCGAAGATCTCGATCATGCCGACCACGGTGCCCAGCAGGCCCAGCAGGGGCGCGGCCGCGGCGATCGTGCCCAGCGTGTTGAGGTAGCGCTCCATCTGGTGGATCGCATGGCGGCCGGCCAGCTCGAAGGACTGGCGCAGGCGGGCCTCCCCCGCGCGCGGATCGGCCTGCGAGGTGCGCAGCCCGGCGGCCAGGACCTGGCCCAGCAGCGAGTTCTCGGCCAGCTTGCCGACGACTTCGCCGCTCGGGATCTGCAGCTGGGTCACGCCCAGCACTTCCTCGATCAGGCTGGGCGGCGCGACACGCGCGGCGCGCAGACTGACGACGCGCTCGATGATCAGCGCCAGGGCCACGACGGAACACAGCAGCAAGGGCCAGATCGGCCAGCCGGCGGCTTGTATGATCGAAAACAAGGCTATCCCTCCGTACGGGCATCTCCGGCCCGGCGGCGCATTATGGCGCTCCCCACGGTCGGCGCCGACCGTTCCGGACCCTCATCACAAGCCCTTACAAACATCCACCGTTCCTGTGGATAACTTTGTGGGCAACTGGTCTTGGAACCGCGCCAGGGCCCGTCGCCAAACGGCGAGGATTAGGCTGCTCCAAAAAAAGGCAGGAAAAAGCTTTTGAAAAACAAGCGCTTATCGATCTGTGACGCGGGCATGACGGCCAATATGGCCCGCGGAGCCAGCATTGACGCGGCTGTGGAGTTCCGGACCCGCGCCAGCATTGGGTTTGCGCATGATTGACGCCTCCAAACCCGCATCGCCACGCATGGTGTGGGGCGTGGCCGCCCTGTTGACGGCCCTTTCCGACGCCTTGCAGGCCAGATTCCCCGTCATCACGGTGCAGGGCGAGCTCTCCGGCTTCACCCGCGCGGCCAGCGGCCACTGCTACTTCAGCCTGAAGGACGCGGAAGGCCAGCCGGCGATGCTGCGCTGCGCGATGTTCCGGCGCGCGGCGTCCATGGTGGACTTCGCGCCGCGCGACGGGATGACCGTGGAACTGCGTGGCCGGCTCGACCTGTACGGACCGCGCGGGGAGCTGCAGTTCATCGTCGAGGCGATGCGGCGCTCCGGCGAGGGGGCGCTTTACGAACAGTTCTTGCGCCTGAAGGCCAGGCTGGAGTCGCTGGGCTACTTCGACGCGGATCGCAAGCGCCAGCCGCCGCCTTATGCGCGCCGGATCGGTGTGATCACCTCCACCGGTGCCGCGGCGCTGCAGGACGTGCTGACCGCCTTGCGCCGCAGAGCGCCACATGCGCAGGTCTTCCTCTATCCGACGCTCGTCCAGGGGAACGAGGCACCGCCGGCGATCGTGCGCGCCTTGGCCACCGCCAACGAGCGCGCCGACGCCGAGGTCCTGCTGCTGGTGCGCGGCGGCGGCTCCCTGGAGGACCTCTGGGCGTTCAACGACGAACGCGTCGTCCAGGCGGTGGCCGAATCGCCGCTGCCGGTGATCTGCGGCGTCGGGCATGAGACCGACATCACCCTGGCCGACCTCGCCGCCGATCTGCGCGCACCGACGCCGACGGCGGCGGCGGAACTCGCCACGGTGTCCCGCCAGCAGTGCCTGGAGACGCTGGACGCCCTGGAGCGCCAGCTGGTGCGCCGGATCGAGCAGCGCCTGGACGCGTCCGCGCAACGCCTCGACCGCCTGGCCTTGCGCCTCGCGCGGCCGGGCGATGCCCTGGCCAGGCAGAAACGCCGGCTGGACCTGCTCTCGCAGCGGCTCGGCCAGGTGGCGCCGAGAACGGTGTCCCTGGAATCGCAACGCCTGGGCCACCTGACGCAGCGGCTGAACCAGATCGCGCCGCGCGCCGCGGCGCTGCAGACACAGCGGCTCGGACACCTGGCGGAGCGGCTCGACCGGGCGCTCCCGCAGCAGGCGCAACGCGGCGCGCATCGGCTGGAGTCGCTCCAGGCGCGCCTGCAGGCGCTCGATCCGCGCCAGGTGCTGGCCCGCGGCTACGCCTGGCTGGACGACGGCCAGGGCCGGGCGCTCAGTTCGGTCGACCAGCTGCGCGAGGGTCAGGACTTGCGCGCCGTCCTGGCCGACGGCGAGGCCGATCTGCGGGTCGGGCGCGTCGTTCGCCGGGAGGTCTGAAGGCGGCCCGCGCCCTCTGGGGCTCGGTATGCGCGCTCCCGTCAGGGGCATGATTTCGCTGCCTACAATCGCCCGCGACACCCGTCCCCATCAACCACCGATTAGGAGTCCCTCATGGAACACGTCCTGCCCGAGCTGCCGTACGACAAGAAGGCGTTGGAGCCGCACATCAGCGCCGAGACGCTGGAGTACCACCACGGCAAGCACCACAAGGCCTACGTGGACAACCTGAACAACCTGCAGAAGGGCACCGAGTTCGAGAACAAGACGCTGGAAGAGATCGTCAAGACCTCCAGCGGCGGCATCTACAACAACGCCGCGCAGATCTGGAACCACACCTTCTTCTGGTCCTGCATGAAGCCCAACGGCGGCGGCGCGCCGACCGGCAAGCTGGCCGACGCGATCAATGCCAAGTGGGGCAGCGTCGACGCCTTCAAGGAAGCCTTCCAGAAGAGCGCCGTCGGCAACTTCGGTTCCGGCTGGACCTGGCTGGTGAAGAAGGCCGACGGCAGCGTCGACATCGTCAACATGGGCGCCGCCGGCACCCCGCTGACGACCGGCGACACCGCGCTGCTGACCATCGACGTGTGGGAACACGCCTACTACATCGACTACCGCAACGCGCGTCCGAAGTTCGTCGAGACCTTCCTGAAGAGTCTGCTGAACTGGGACTTCGCCCAGGCCAACTTCGGCAACTGATCCGCGGTCGCCCGCCTGGCGGGCGCCGATGCAGCAACGGCCCGGGAATCACTTCCCGGGCCGTTGTCGTTTCAGCGTCCGGATCGCCGTCGCGGCGCTGCCGGCGGGATCATTTGGGCCACGGGCCGCCGCGCAGCTTGGCGCCGGCCTTGAGGCCGCGCTTGTCGAACCAGCCCTTGTTCATTTCGAGCACGTAGCGCACCGGCTTGGTCGAGCAGTGCGAGACGTCGGACAGCGGCTGCATCTCGACGATGTTGACGATGGTGCCGTCGTCGCCGACGAAGGCGGCCGACAGCGGGATCAGCGTGTTGCGCATCCAGAAGCACTGCTGCGACGGCTGCTCGAAGACGAAGATCATCCCGGCGTTCTGCGCCATCTCCTTGCGGGCCATCAGGCCGATGGCGCGTTGCTCGTCGGTGCGGGCGACCTCGGCGTGGATCAGGTGCATGCCGGCGCCGAGCTCGACGACCGGCAGGCCCGTCTGGGGAATCTGCTGGGCCGCGGCCGGGCCGGCCGCCGTCAGGGCGGCGACCGCCATGGCAGCGGACAACCCCACCGACAGCGCGGAGGATCGGACGGTCGACAGAAGGGCGGACGATGCCGCATGTTTGATATTGCGCATGTTGTCACCTCGAGGTTTGGCGGATTATCGCGGCCATGTCGCCCGCCCCAGCCGCCACGGTGTCCGCCGGTGCCCTGGGCGCCGATGCCGGACGCGCCAATCGCCCCGCTCCCGACGCAGCACTGACGCGCGGCCGTTTCCGCTTGTCCGGCTTGCATTGCGCCACCTGCGCCGGGCTGGTCGAGTCCCTGCTGCAGGCGCAACGCGGCGTGCGGTCGGCGGAGGTCCAGCCGGCCACCCAGACGCTGATGCTGGACTGGCGGCCGGAGCTCGTGACGCTGGCGCAGCTGCGACAGGTGCTCGCGCCGGCGGGCTACGACTTCGTCCCCGACCTCGCCGGGCCCGCCCGCGACCTGCGCCGTCGCGAGCATCGCCAGGCGCTCTGGCGCTTGTTCGTCGCCGCCTTCCTGATGATGCAGGTGATGATGCTGGCGTGGCCGTCCTACGTCGCCGCGCCCGGCGAACTGGCGCCCGACCAGGCCGCGCTGCTGCGCTGGGGACAATGGGTGCTGACGCTGCCGGTGATGCTGCTGGCCGCCGGGCCCTTCTTCCGCGCGGCGTCGAGCCAGCTTCGCGGACGGCGCCTGGGCATGGACGTGCCGGTGGCGCTCGGCCTGGCCGTCGCCTTCGTGGCCGGCAGCGGCGCGACGCTGGACCCCGGCGGTCCGTTCGGGCACGAGGTCTTCTTCGACTCGATCACGATGTTCGTGACCTTCCTGCTCGGCGCGCGGTATCTGGAGATGCGCACGCGGCATCGCGCGGCGGCGGCGATCGAACAGGCCGCGGAGGCGCTGCCGGAGGACGTCGAACGGTTGCGGCCGGATGGCGCCACGGAGCGCGTGGCGATCGAGGCGCTGGGGGTCGGCGATCGGGTCCGCGTCGCGGCGGGCCAGCGCGTGCCGGCCGATGCGATCGTCGAGGCCGGCACCGGTGCGGCCGACGAGTCGCTGCTGACCGGCGAGTCCCGTCCGGTCGCGAAGGCGCCTGGGGATGCCGTGCTCGCAGGCAGCCTGAACCTGGCCGGCGTGCTCACGCTGCGCGTGCGCCATGTCGGCGAGCACACGCGCCTGGCCGGCATCCGCCAGCTGATGGCGCAAGCCGGCCAGGCCCGGCCCACGACGCCGCGCCTGTCGGATCGCGTGGCGGGCTGGTTCCTCGCCGCCGTCCTGGTGCTCGCCGCAGCGGCCGCATTCGCGTGGCAGGTCGTCGACCCGTCGCGGTCGGTGGCGGTGGCCGTGTCCGTGCTCATCGTGACCTGTCCCTGCGCGCTGTCGCTGGCGGGGCCGGCGGCATGGGTCGCCGCCGCGGGCGCGCTCGCCCGACGCGGATTGCTCGTGTCGCGGCTCGATGCCATCGAGTCGCTCGCCGACATCGACCGGATCGTGATGGACAAGACCGGCACGCTGACCCATCCCGACCCGCGCCCGCATGGCGTGCCTGGCGTTGCGCCGGATGTCGAGGCCATCGCGGCCGCCGCGCGGCTCGCCGGGGGATCGCTGCATCCGCTGTCGCGCGCACTGGCGGCGACGCTTCCCGCGCCATCCGGCGCCAACGACGGGTGGACCCTCGAGGAGTTCAGCGGCAGGGGCCTGGAGGGTCTGGACGCTCGCGGGCAGAGATGGCGTCTCGGCTCGCCGCCATGGGCCGCCAACGAACGCCGCCGGCCGGGCACGTCGTCGGACTTGTCCGACGCCCAGATCGTCCTGACCTGCGCGGGCAGGGTGCGCGCCGCGTGGCGCGTGGACGAACGCCTGCGCGCCGGCGCGTCGACGGCGATCGATGACTGGCACGCGATGGGCCTCGCGGTCGAGCTGCTGTCGGGCGACGCGCCCGCACGGGTCGAGGCCGCCGCGAAGGAGGCCGGGATCGCGCCGTGGCGCGGCGGCGCCAGACCGGAGGACAAGCTCCAGCACCTCACCGCGCTGCAGGCGCGCGGCCACCGCGTGCTGATGATCGGCGACGGCATCAACGACGCGCCGGTGCTTGCGCGGGCGCAGGTGTCGATCGCGATGGGGCAGGGCGCCGACCTGGCGAAGGCGCGCGCCGACGCCGTGCTGATCTCGGAGCGGCTCGACGCGATCACGGCCGCGTTGCGGCTCGCGGCACGCACGCGCCGCGTCGTGCGCCAGAACCTCGCGTGGTCGGCGCTCTACAACGCGGTGTGCGTGCCGATGGCGTTGGTCGGCGGGTTGCCGCCATGGGCCGCGGGCCTGGGCATGGCCACGAGCTCGCTGCTCGTCGTCGCCAATGCCGCGCGGCTCGGCCGCGACGCGGCCGTGCGGCCGCTCCGCGTCTGAGCGGCTTGAACCTCTTGAGCGAAGACGCCCCATGGACATCCTCTACCTGCTGATCCCCTTGTCGGTGGTGCTCGTGCTGCTGGTGCTGGCCGTGTTCGGCTGGGCCGTGCAGGACGGTCAACTCGAGTCGCTGGACCGGGAAGGTCAACGAATCCTCGAGGACGACGCGTTAGCTTGACGCGCGTCAACACGCGCTTCGAGACGGCGCCGAACAATCGCCGGCATCCGCGCAACAAGCGCCTCGAGGAGCCAGCATGGCAAGCAAATCAGAGTCGGAGGGAGGACGTGCCATCACACCCGGTGATGCGCCCAGCTATGAGGACGGTGTGGTCCGCGCTTTCTCGCTGGCCGCGGTGCTGTGGGGCGTGGTCGGGATGGCGGTCGGCGTGATCATTGCCGCGCAGCTCGCCTGGCCGGCACTGAACTTCGGCATCCCCTGGCTGAGCTACGGCCGCCTGCGGCCGCTGCACACGAACGCGGTGATCTTCGCCTTCGGCGGCTGCGTGCTGATGGCCACCGCCTTCCACGTCGTGCAGCGCACCTGCCATGTGCGGCTCTTCGCGCCGGGGCTGGCCTGGTTCACCTTCTGGGGATGGCAGCTGGTGATCGTGCTGGCCGCGATCACGCTGCCGCTGGGCCTGACGACCGGCAAGGAATACGCCGAGCTGGAATGGCCGATCGACCTCCTCATCGCCGTCGTCTGGGTGTCCTACGCGATCGTGTTCTTCGGCACGATCGGCGTGCGGCGCGTGCGCCACATCTACGTGGCCAACTGGTTCTTCGGCGCCTTCATCATCGCCGTCGCGCTGCTGCACATCGTCAACAGCGCCGAGATCCCGGTGTCGCTGACCAAGAGCTACTCCGCCTACGCCGGCGTGCAGGACGCGATGGTGCAGTGGTGGTACGGCCACAACGCGGTCGGCTTCTTCCTCACGGCGGGCTTCCTCGGGCTGATGTACTACTACATCCCCAAGCAGGCCAACCGGCCCGTCTACAGCTACCGGCTGTCCATCGTCCATTTCTGGGCGCTGATCTTCACCTACATGTGGGCGGGTCCCCACCACCTGCACTACACGGCGCTGCCCGACTGGGCGCAGAGCGTGGGCATGCTGTTCTCGCTGGTGCTGCTGGCGCCGAGCTGGGGCGGGATGATCAACGGCGTCATGACCCTGAGCGGCGCCTGGCACAAGCTGCGCGACGACCCGATCCTGAAGTTCCTCATCGTCGCGCTGTCCTTCTACGGCATGTCGACCTTCGAGGGGCCGATGATGTCGATCAAGACCGTCAACGCGCTCTCGCACTACACCGACTGGACCGTCGGCCACGTGCACAGCGGCGCGCTCGGCTGGGTGGGCTTCATCTCGATGGGCGCGCTGTACCACCTGATCCCGCGCATGTACGGCCGCGTCGAGATGTATTCCAGGCGCGCCATCGAGCTGCACTTCTGGATCGCCACGCTGGGCATCGTGCTCTACATCGCCGCGATGTGGATCGCCGGCGTGATGCAGGGCCTGATGTGGCGCGCGGTGAACCCGGACGGCACGCTGACCTGGACCTTCGCCGAAGGCGTCAAGGCCACCTATCCGTTCTACGTGGTGCGTCTGCTCGGCGGCCTGCTGTACCTCGGCGGCATGTGCCTGATGGCCTGGAACGTCGTGATGACGGTCCGTGTCGGCCGGCCCGCCCGTCATCCCATTCCCGGCGCCGCGCTCGCGGCCGCCGCCTGATCGCCCGTCAAGGAGCACGCCATGGCCCACACCCATGCCCCCGCCCGCGGTCACGAGCGCATCGAGACCAGCAACTTCCTGATGATCGTGCTGGTGCTGCTGACGGTGATCGTCGGCGGCATCGTCGAGATCGTCCCGCTCTTCTTCCAGCGCTCCACGACGCAGCCGGTCGAGCACCTGAAGCCCTACACGCCGCTGCAGCTCGCCGGCCGCGACATCTACATCCGCGAGGGTTGCTACAACTGCCACTCGCAGATGATCCGTCCGCTGCGCGCGGAGACGCTGCGCTACGGCCACTACTCGGTGGCCGGCGAGTTCGTCTACGACCACCCCTTCCAGTGGGGCAGCAAGCGCACCGGGCCGGACCTGGCGCGCGTCGGCGGCAAGTACAGCGACGAGTGGCACCGCCTGCACCTGACCAACCCGCGCGACCTGGTGCCCGAGTCCAACATGCCCGCCTACGCGTGGCTGGCCGGCGCGGCGCTCGATCCGAACGAGCTGGCGCCCAGGATGCGCGGGCTGCGGACCGTCGGCGTGCCCTACACCGACGAGCAGATCGCCCGGGCGGCCGGCGAGGTCCGGGGCCGCACCGAGATGGATGCCGTCGTCGCCTACCTGCAGGTGCTGGGCACCGCGCTCAAGCCCTGAATGGAGGACCGCATGCCCGACATGGATCTGAATGCGCTGCGCGCCGCGGTGACGGTGGTGTCGCTGCTGGTGTTCGTCGGCATCGTCGTCTGGGCCTACGCCCGGCACAACCGCGAACGTTTCGAAGACCTGGGCGCGCTCGTGCTGACGGACGAGGACGCGCCCCGAGGAGGTCGCCATGAGTGATTTCGTTTCGGACGGCTGGTCGCTGTTCGTGGCCGCGGCGACGGTGCTCGGCCTGGCGCTGTGCCTGGCGCTGCTGATCATCGCCAGCCGCCGCAAGGTGATGGCCGAGGACAACTCCACCGGCCACGTCTGGGATGAGGACCTCCGCGAACTCAACCACCCGCTGCCGCGATGGTGGATGGTGCTGTTCGTGCTGACGGTGGTGTTCTCGGGGGGATATCTGGCGCTCTATCCCGGACTGGGCGCGTACGCGGGCTCGCTGAGCTGGTCCAGCACCGGCCAGTACGAGGCGGAGCAAGCCCAGGCGCGCACCGAGATGCACAGGCTCTATGCGAAGTTCGACGGGGCACCGGTGGAAGCCTTGTCGCGGGATCCGCAGGCGAAGGCCATCGGCGAGCGGCTCTTCGCCAACAACTGCGCGACCTGCCACGGCTCGGACGCCAAGGGCTCGAAGGGCTTCCCCGACCTGACCGACAACGACTGGCTCTACGGCGGCAGCGGGGACACCATCGTCCAGACCATCACGCTGGGGCGCGAGGGCACGATGCCGCCGATGGCGGCGGCGGTGGGCAGCGGCGAGGACGTGCGCAACCTCGCGCACTACGTGCTGAGCCTGTCGGGCAGTCCGCACAATTCGGTGGCCGCGGCACTCGGCAAGTCGAAGTTCAGCGCCTGCGCGGCGTGCCATGGCATGGACGGCAAGGGCAACCCCGCCCTGGGCGCGCCCAACCTCACCGACAAGGTCTGGCTGCACGGCTGGGGCGAGTCCGCCATCGTCGCCATGGTCAACAACGGCAAGCACAGCCACATGCCCGAGCACGGCTCGCGCCTGAGCCCGGAGCAGATCCGCGTGCTGGCGGGCTACGTCTGGGGACTCTCCCACGAGCAGCCCTGAGTCATGAGCGTTCTTGAGCCATGAGCCATCCCGAAGTCCGTGCCGTCTCGCTCTACGAAGCCGAGGCCAAGATCTACCCCCGCGCCGTGCACGGCTGGTTCGCCGTGTGGCGCTGGGCGCTGGTCTGGGTCACGCAACTGCTGTTCTACGGCCTGCCGTGGCTGTCGTGGAACGGGCGACAGGCGGTGCTCTTCGATCTGGAGGCGCGCCGCTTCCTGATCTTCGACCTGATCCTGTATCCGCAGGACTTCATCTACCTGACGGCGCTGCTGGTGGTGTCGGCGTTCGGGCTGTTCTTCTTCACCGCGGTGGCAGGGCGTCTGTGGTGTGGCTACGCCTGCCCGCAAACGGTCTACACGGAGATCTTCCTCTGGATCGAGCGCCACACCGAAGGCGACCGCGCCGCGCGCATCCGTCTCGACCGCGCCGGCTGGACGGCGGAGAAGCTGCTGCGCAAGAGCGGCAAGCATGCGGCGTGGCTGGCGGTGTCGCTGTGGACGGGCTTCACCTTCGTCGGCTACTTCGAGCCGATCCGCGCGCTGGGCGCCGACGCTGCCGCGCTCGCGCTCGGCGGGTGGTCGCTGTTCTGGATCCTGTTCTACGGGCTGGCGACCTACGGCAACGCCGGCTACCTGCGCGAGCAGGTCTGCAAGTACATGTGCCCGTACGCGCGTTTCCAGAGCGCGATGTTCGATCGGGACACGCTGATCATCAGCTACGACACCGCGCGCGGGGACCCGCGCGGGCCGCGCTCGAAGAAGGCGGACCCGTCGGCGATCGGCCTGGGGGCTTGCGTCGATTGCCAGCAATGTGTCCACGTCTGCCCCACCGGCATCGACATCCGCCAGGGTCTGCAATACGAATGCATCGGCTGCGCCGCGTGCATCGATGTCTGCAACGACGTGATGGACAGGTTCGGCTACAGGCGCGGGCTGATCCGCTACGCGACGCAGAACGGCATGAGCCACGGCTGGACGGCGGCGCAGCAGTGGCGCCGTGTGTTCAGGCCGCGCGTGCTGGTGTACGGCGCGATCCTGGTGCTGGTCTCCGGCGGCCTGGTCTGGAGTCTGGCTGTCCGCATGCCGTTCAAGGTCGACGTCGTGCGGGACCGGGCGACCCTGGCGCGCGAGGTCGAGGACGGCGTGGTCGAGAACCTCTACCGGCTGCAGGTGATGAACGCCGCGGAATCGACGCAGCGCTTCGTCCTCGATGTGCAGGGCATCGAGGGCCTGCGCGTGGTGTCGCCGTCTGGCGAGCTCGCGCTCGGGCCTGCCGAGGCGCGGTGGGTCACCGTCGCGCTGCGCTTGCCGCCGGACGCCGCGCGGGCGCTGGGCGCCGGCGCGCATCCGATGCGCTTCGCGATACGACGCGTCGTGTCGTCCGATGCACCATCCCATGCGCCGTCCGTGTCCGCTGCGCCTGCCGAGCGCCCGCTCCTCGAAAAATCCACCTTCGTCGTGCCGCGGTGAGCGCGGCCGGATCGATCCTTCAGCCTTTGACTCTGCACAAGGCGCGGACATGACGACAACGCGAACGACGACAACCCGCTTCGGCGATGCGGACCTGCCGACCAGCGGTCCCTGGTGGCGGCACCCGATGATGTGGTTGGTGGTCGGAGGCCCGACCGTGGTGGTGGCGGCCTCGGTGGCGACGCTGGCGCTGGCGATCACGCATCCTGATCCGGTGGTGCGGTCGACGAGTGCCGTCGACCGCAGCGGCGTCGCCGCCGACGAGATCGACGACGCCACGAAGACACCCGGAAGAACGCCCGCGATGAACGCGCGCAACCATGCGGCGACCGGCGGCCAGGCGCGCTGACCGCGCGGGAGCCGTCATGCCGTGCGGCGGACCAGCTGCAGCAGCTGCCTCGGCTTGAGCACGCGCACCTCGCGCGCGCGGACCTCGAGCAGGCCGTCGTCCTGCATCCGCGAGAAAGTGCGGCTCACCGTTTCCAGGGTCAGGCCGAGGTAGCTGCCGATCTCGTCGCGGGTCATCCGCAGGACGACGCTCGACGAGGAGAAACCGCGCGCCCGCAGCCGACGCATCAGGTTGATCAGGAAGGTCGCCACGCGCTGCTCGGCGCGCACCGACCCGAGCAGCAGCATCACGCCCTGGTCGCGGACGATCTCGCGGCTCATCAGGCGATGGAACTGGCGGCGCAGCCGGTCGACCTCGCGGGTCATGTCGTCGATCCGGCCATAGGGCACGACGCAGATCTGCGAATCCTCCAGCGCCACCGCCTGGCTGGCGTAGGCGCCGCTGAAGATGCCGTCGAGACCGAGCATCTCGCCGGCCATCGGGAAACCGGTGACCTGGTCGCGGCCGTCCTCCGCCGAGGCCGAGGTCTTGAAGAAGCCGGTGCGCACGAGGTAGACGGCCTCGAACGGATCGCCTGGCTTGAACAGCACCGTGTTGCGCGCGACGAGGCGGCGGTCGGAGATCATGCGTTCCAGCTGGTGGACCTCCGCGGGAGGCAGGCCGGTCGGCAGACAGATCTGCCGCACCGCGCAGGTGGCGCAGGTGATCCGGGCCGCGTCGGGCAGCACGGGCAGGACGGTCGGGAGGGGGAGCGCGCCCAGGGCGCCCAGCGCGGGCAGCGCGGGCAGCGTCGGCGAAATGGCGAAGGCCTTCGGAGC
>CAMPJJ010000086.1 GCA_946886855.1 uncultured Roseateles sp.
ACGTCCCGCCCGGCCAGGAAGTAATCGGTCGAGGTGGACGTCCGCCGCGACGACGACTGGCAGCGTTTCGTGATCCCCGCCGGCAGCCGCTACCGCTCGCCGGGCGAGGTGCACGTCGAGGGCGACGCGTCGTCGGCGTCCTACTTCGTCGCGCTGGGCGCGATCGCGGCCACCGACGCGCCGGTGCGCATCGAGGGCGTGGGCTCGAGCTCCGTGCAGGGCGACGTCCGCTTCGTCGAGGCCGCGCAGGCGATGGGCGCGCGCGTCGAGATCGGCCCGAACTGGCTCGAGGTCCGCCGCGGCGCCTGGCCGCTGAAGGCGCTGGACCTCGACTGCAACCACATCCCCGACGCCGCCATGACGCTGGCCGTGATGGCGCTCTATGCCGACGGCGCGACGACGCTGCGCAACATCGCCTCGTGGCGCGTCAAGGAGACCGATCGCATCGCCGCGATGGCCGCGGAGCTGGGCAAACTGGGTGCGCAGGTCGAGGAAGGTCCCGACTGGCTGCGCGTGCATCCGCTGAAGGCCTGGAAGCCGGCGGCCATCCACACCTACGACGACCACCGCGTGGCGATGTGCTTCTCGCTGGCCGCGTTCAACGGCCTGCAGGACGACCGGCAGGGACCGGCGGTGCCGGTGCGCATCCTCGATCCGCAATGCGTGGCCAAGACCTTCCCGGATTACTTCGAGACGCTGTTCGGCGTCGTCCGCGCGGACGTGGCCGACATCCCCGTCATCACCATCGACGGTCCCACCGCCTCCGGCAAGGGCACGCTGACGGACGAGGTCGCCCAGGCGCTGGGCTACGACGTGCTCGACTCCGGCGCGCTGTACCGGGTGACCGGCCTGGCGGCATCCCGCAAGGGCATTTCGCTGGACGACGGCGAGGCCGTGGCCGCCATGGTCCCGACGCTGGACCTGAAGTTCGAGGCCGGCCGCGTGCTGCTCGACGACGAGGACGTGTCCGGTGATCTGCGCCAGGAGGCCACCGGCCTGATGGCCTCGCGAGTCGGCGCCCATCCGGCGGTGCGCCGCGCGTTGCATCACCTGCAGCTGGACTTCCGCCGCCTGCCCGGCCTGGTCGCCGACGGGCGCGACATGGGCACCGCAATCTTCCCTGCGGCCGCGCTCAAGGTCTTCCTCACCGCCAGCGCCGCCACGCGGGCCGAGCGGCGACACAAGCAATTGATTTCCAAGGGAATTCCGGCTAATATCGAGGGCTTGCGCGCTGATCTTGAAGCGCGGGACGCTCGCGACAAGGGTCGCAGCGCGTCGCCGCTCCAGGCTGCCGCGGATGCGATCGAACTGGACAACTCGCAGCAGAGCATCGGGGAATCCCGTGACCTGGTGCTGAGCTGGTGGAACGAACGGCGTCCGTTCAAGGCCTGACCCTCACGGGTCCGAATCACAGGTTCCGCACGCAAGACAGGAGTGTCACCCCTCCCTCCGGACGTCAGTCCACTGGGGGTGACGCGTTCTACAACCTAACCCGCAAGTCCGCTTGCAACACACGCCCGCGCACCTCTCGGATCAGGCTGCCTGACTCACTGTCCAGTGATCAAGCAGCCGGACGCTCTGTGCCTGGCAAGGAAATCTCACATGTCCCAAATGGAATCTTTCGCCGCCCTGTTCGAGGAATCGCTGCAGAAGGCCAACATGCGCACCGGCGAGGTCATCTCGGCTGAAGTCGTCCGCATCGAGCACAACTTCGTGGTGGTGAATGCCGGCCTGAAGTCGGAAGCCTACGTGCCGGTCGAGGAATTCAAGAACGACCAGGGCGAAGTCGAAGTCCAAGTCGGCGATTTCATCTCGGTGGCGATCGACGCCATCGAAAACGGCTACGGCGACACCATCCTGTCGCGCGACAAGGCCAAGCGCCTGGCCTCGTGGCTGTCGCTGGAGAACGCGCTGGAATCCGGCGAGTTCGTGACCGGCACCGTCTCCGGCAAGGTCAAGGGCGGCCTGACCGTCCTGGTCAACGGCATCCGCGCCTTCCTGCCCGGTTCGCTGCTCGACACCCGCCCGGTGAAGGACATGAGCCCGTTCGAGGGCAAGACCATGGAGTTCAAGGTCATCAAGCTGGACCGCAAGCGCAACAACGTTGTGCTGTCGCGTCGCGCGGTGGTCGAGGCTTCGATGGGCGAAGAGCGCGCCAAGCTGCTGGAAACGCTGACCGAAGGCGCCATCGTCAACGGCGTGGTCAAGAACATCACCGAATACGGTGCGTTCGTGGACCTGGGCGGCATCGACGGCCTGCTGCACATCACCGACATGGCCTGGCGCCGTGTCCGTCACCCGAGCGAAGTGGTGACGGTCGGCCAGGAACTGACCGCCAAGGTCCTGAAGTTCGACGCCGAGAAGAACCGCGTCTCGCTGGGCCTGAAGCAGCTGGGCGACGACCCGTGGTTCGGCGTGTCGCGCCGCTACCCGGCCAACACCCGCCTGTTCGGCAAGGTCACGAACATCGCCGACTACGGCGCGTTCGTCGAGATCGAACCCGGCATCGAAGGCCTGGTGCACGTCTCCGAAATGGACTGGACCAACAAGAACGTCGCGCCTTCCAAGGTCGTCTCGCTGGGCGACGAAGTGGAAGTCATGGTCCTGGAGATCGACGAAGACAAGCGTCGCATCTCGCTGGGCATGAAGCAGTGCCGCGCCAACCCGTGGGAAGAGTTCGCCGAGAACGTCAAGCGCGGCGACCGCGTCAAGGGCCCGATCAAGTCGATCACCGACTTCGGTGTGTTCGTGGGCCTGGCCCAGGGCATCGACGGCCTGGTGCACCTGTCCGACCTGTCGTGGAACGAGCCGGGTGAAACCGCCGTCCGCAACTACAAGAAGGGCCAGGAAGTCGACGCCATCGTTCTGGCCGTGGACGTCGAGCGCGAGCGCATCTCGCTGGGCATCAAGCAGCTGGACGGCGATCCGTTCACGACCTTCGTCTCGGTCAACGACCGCGGCATGATCGTGACCGGCAAGGTCAAGACCGTCGACGCCCGTGGCGCCGAGATCGACCTGGGCGAGGAAGTCACCGGCTACCTGCGTGCTTCGGAAATCGGCCGCGACCGCGTGGAAGATGCCCGCAACGTGCTGAAGGAAGGCGACGAAGTCTCCGCCGTGATCGTCAACGTCGACCGCAAGTCGCGCAGCATCCAGCTGTCGATCAAGGCCAAGGACAGCGCCGACGAACAGCAAGCCATGCAGCGTCTGTCGCAGAACAACGAGCGCGAGAACGCCGGCACGACCAGCCTGGGCGCCCTGCTGCGCGCCAAGCTGGACAACCAGGGCAACGGCTGATCTCCTTGGACGCCGGGCGTGGCGCGCAAGCGTCGCGCCCGGTCTCAAGAGAATCCCTTGTTCTGGCGGGAGGCGGGCTGAGTTAGCCTGCCTTCCCTGACCCATCGACGCACAAGCGCTTCGACAGGCTCGCTCCGCAGCGAGCCTGTTTTTCTTCAGATGCCGACGACCATGACCCGATCCGACCTGGTGGCCCACTTGTCCGAGCGCTTCGGCCAGCTCACGCAACGAGACACCGAGTTCGCGGTCAAGACCATCCTGGACGCGATGTCCGACGCGCTGGCCCGCGGCCACCGCATCGAGATCCGCGGCTTCGGGAGCTTCTCGATCAACCGCCGTCCGCCCCGCATGGGCCGCAACCCGCGCAGCGGCGAGCAGGTGCTGATCCCGGAGAAGCTGGTGCCCCACTTCAAGCCGGGCAAGGCCCTGCGCGAAGCCGTCGACGCGCAACTGCCCGTCACGGACGAGGACCAGCAGGCCGCCTGAGCGCCCCGCATTCCAAGACCGAAGGCGTCGCGATCCGCGGCGCTTTTTTTTCGTCCGTCGGCGGACGAATGTATGCAGGGGTTAACTCGCCCTGCCATCCGTCATGGCGTACTCCGCACGCGCCTAGAATCGCCTCCCATGCGAATCCTGGTCTGGCTCTTCCGAGCATTCCTGTTCTTCTGTCTCTTCGCCTTCGCGCTGAACAACAGCCAGGAGGTCGTCGTGCACTGGTTCTTCGGCCAGTCCTGGCGATCTCCGCTGGTGATCGTGGTGCTGCTGGCCTTCGGGCTGGGCTGCGCCTTCGGCGTGCTGGCGATGGTCCCGGCCTGGTGGCGACACAAGCGCGCCGCCGCGCGATCGCTCCCTCCGGCGGACGACCTGCCGCCCTCTTCGGCGACTGCGACCGCCAACGACCCCAAGATCCCCGATGGAATTTGATCTCAGCTGGCTGCTGATCGGCGTGCCCCTGGTCTTCGGACTGGGCTGGCTGGCCTCCAAGCTGGATGCGCGCCAATGGAAACGCGAGCAGCGCGACGCGCCGCGCGCCTACTTCAAGGGCTTGAACCTGCTGCTCAATGAGCAGCAGGACAAGGCGATCGACGCCTTCATCGAAGCGGTGCAGGCCGATCCCGACACCTCGGAGCTGCACTTCGCGCTGGGCAACCTGTTCCGCCGCCGCGGCGAGTACGAACGCGCCGTGCGGGTGCACCAGCACCTGCTGTCCCGCGGCGACCTGCCGAAGTCGGAGCGCGACCGCGCCCAGTACGCGCTGGCGCAGGACTTCTTCAAGGCCGGCCTGTTCGACCGCGCCGAGTCCGCCTATGCGGCCCTCAAGGGCACGGCCTTCGACCACGAGGCCGCGCTGGCGCTGCTGTCGCTGTACGAGCGCTCGCGCGAATGGGCGAAGGCGGCGGAGGTCTCCGAGCAGCTCGAGGCGGCCGGCACCGGCAGCTTCGCGAGCCGCATCGCCAACTACTGGTGCGAGCTGGCGCTCGAGGCCCAGGCCCGCCAGGACGAGCCGCAGGCGCGTCGCTGGCTGGACCAGGCCCGCGAGCGCGCGCCGCAATCGGCGCGGGCCTATGTGCTGCTGGGCCAGATGCTGGCGCGCCAGGGCGACCAGGTCGGTGCGATGGGGCTTTACGGCGAGCTGCTGAGGGCCAATCCCGACGCTTTCAACCTCGTCGCGCGCGACTACGCGCAGGCCGCCCAGGCCACCGGCACGGTCGCGCAGGCGCTCGCGCTGATCGAGGCCCACTACCGCCGCCATCCCAGCATGGCGCTGCTGCAGGCCATCGCGCTGCTGGAACCCGCGCCCGACGCACAGCGCCGCCGGCTGACCGACCACCTCCGCGTCGAACCGGCCCTGTCGGCCGCGACGCTGCTGCTGCAGCAGAGCCACGCGCGCCAGCAGGCGCTCGACGAGGACGAGGCCCAGCTGGTCGGCGCCGCGCTGCAACGCGCCGTGCGGCCGTTGCAGCGCTACCGCTGCGCCGCCTGCGGCTTCGAGTCGCAGCACTATTTCTGGCAATGCCCGGGCTGCCTCAGCTGGGACAGCTACCCGCCCCGCCACGTCGAAGAACTCTGACCGATGACCACCCCGATGAGCTCCGCTCCGGCGCCGACGTCCGGCGACCGCGTCATCCTCTGCATGAAGTGGGGCACGAAGTACGGCCCCGAGTACGTCAACCGCCTCTATGCGATGGTGCGCCGGCATCTGCGCGGCGACTTCCGCTTCGTGTGCCTGACCGATCGCGGCGAAGGCGTGCGGGCCGAGGTCGAGTGCCTGCCGATCCCGCCGCTGGACCTGCCGCCCGGCAGCCCGGAGCGCGGCTGGACCAAGCTGACGACCTTCAGCGACGACCTGGTGCAGAAGTACGGCCTGCGCGGCACCGCCCTCTTCCTCGACCTCGACGTGGTGATCGTCGACGACATCACCCCGTTCTTCGAGGAGCCCGGCGAGTTCCTCATCATCCACGACTGGAAGCGTCCCTGGCGCATCACCGGCAACTCCTCGGTCTACCGCTTCACGTTGGGCGCCCATCCCGAGGTGCTGGCCAAGTTCCGGCGCGAGTTCGACGCGATCCGGCAGCGGTTCCGCAACGAGCAGGCCTACCTCTCCGACGAGATGCACCGCAAGGGCCTGCTGAAGTACTGGGACGATCGCTGGTGCGCCAGCTTCAAGTACCACAGCATCCCGCGATGGCCGATGAACTACTTCCAGGCGCCGTTCATCCCCGACGGCGCGCGTATCCTGATCTTCCATGGCGTGATGAACCCGCCCGATGCGTTGGCCGGCCGCAGCAACGGCAACTGGCGTCGTCCGAAACCGGCGCCATGGATTGCCGATCACTGGCACGAATGAGCGAGACACCATGAGCGCCGCCCCTGCGCCCCGTCTCCAGGAACCGCCGCCCGGCGCGGGCGACCCCTGGCTGTCGGTCCTGATCCCCGTGCACAACGTCAAGGACTACCTGCGCGAATGCCTGGACTCGGTCCTCGCGCAGGCGGATGCCGGCGTCGAAGTGCTGATGGTGGACGACTGCTCCACCGACGGGTCCGACGAACTCGTGCGCACGCTGGTCGCCGAGCACGCCGACGGCCCGGTGAGGGTGCGGGGCCTGTTCCACGCGCAGAACCAGGGGCTCTCCGGCGCGCGCAACACGATGCTGCAGGCGGCGCGCGGCGAGTACGTCTGGTTCCTGGACTCCGACGACTACCTGATGCCCGGCGCGATCCCGAGATTGCGCCAGGTGGTCCAGGGCCACGCCCCGGCGCTGGTGCTGTGCGACTTCTTCATGCTGCGCGAACGCATGAAGCTCAAGCACCGGCTGCGCGGTGAACTGCACCGGCACACCTTCACGGGACCGGAACGCCAGCTGATGCGCGATCCGTCGCGGTTGATGCAAGGGCTGTTCGAGGCGGGACAGATGCACAGCTGGTCCAAGATCGCGCGACGCAGCGTCTGGGGCGAGCAGGTGCGCTTCCCGGTCGGCCGGTATTTCGAGGACATGGCGACCACGCCCCTGCTGGCGCTGCTCGCCGACAGCGCGTGGTACGAGCCGGAAGTCTGGGTGGCCTATCGCCAGCGCGCCGGTTCGATCCTGAGTACGCCCAACACGACCAAGGCGGAGCACCTGGCCCATGCGCTCGCGAACCTGCGCGACGCCCCCACGGGCGCGGCGTTGGACGACGCCGCGCGTTTCGCCTGGGCGCACTTCGCGGCGCGCAACTTCATCGGCGCCTCGCGCATGGTCGAGAAGGCCATGCCCGACGGCTGCGCCGGCATGGTCGCGATGTTCAGACAGGCCTTCGAGGAAGCGTCACCGATCCCCCTGCGCGAGCTCGACCGGGCCTACAAGCGCCGGGGCTGGTACCTCCGCGCGATGCGCCTGCGCTATTGGCTGCGCCGGGCCGACGACCAGCGTCGCGCCGCCGCAGCCTGAGGAGGGGCGACCGGCCGGCGGGTCCGCGGGCATCGGACCCGGTTGCCCGGCGATCGGCCGCCGCGCCGTCCAGGCGTCACAGCGCCATCAGCATGTCCTCGTAGCGCCGCATCATGAGGTCGACGCCGTGCTCCTCGATCGCCCGCGCGCGCGCGGCGGCGCCGAGGCGCCCGGCCAGCGCCGGATCGCGCAGCAGGCGCTCCAGCGCCCCGGCCAGCGCCGCCGGATCCGCCTCCGGCACCATCAGGCCCGTGCGCCCGTCCTCGATCACACCCTCGACGCCGGGCACCAGCGACGCCACGCAGGCGCAACCCGCGGCCATCGCCTCCAGCAGCGCCAGCGGCATGCCTTCCCAATGCGTCGACAGCACGAAGATCCGCTGACTCATCAACAGGGCCGGGATGTCGCCGTGGTGGCCCAGGAAGCGCACCTGCTCCTCCAGGCCGAGCTGGCGCGTCAGGTGCTCGGTGGCGCGCCGGTAGGCCTCCTTGCCGCCGCCGGCCAGGTGCAGCACCGGCCGCAGCCCGCGCTCGCGCAGCAGCGCCAGCGCGCGGATCAGCGTCTGAGGATCCTTCTGCCGCGCGAAGCGCGCCGACATCACGATGCCCGGCTCCCGCCCTTCGACCGGATGCTCGTCAGCGGCGGCGAAGCGCTCCAGCCGGATCCCGTTCGGGATCGCCGCCGTCTTGTGCTCGGGCATGCCCAGATCGACCAGACGCCTGCGCACACCTTCCGACACGCCGACCAGTCGCGCGCTGACCTCGCTCAACCGACGCGCCTGCGCGCGCTTGAAGCGCGTGTATCGCTCGCGCGAGTTGTGCTCCACCTGCACCAGCACCGGCACGCCAGCCAGACGCCCGGCGCGACGGCCCAGCAGGTGTTCGGGAAAGCCATGGGCCATCAGGACATCGGGGTGAAGCTGCTCGCAGAGGCGACGCAGCGCCCAGATCGTCGCCAGGTGCGCCCAGCCGGGCACGACATACACCGGCAGGCCCTGCTCGCGCAGCGACTCGATGCGGGCCAACTTGACGGCGTTCTCGGTGCGCATCTTGCGGCGCAGGACCAGGATGGGCGCGATGCGCTCGCTCTTCAGCTGCGCCAGGCACAGATCGACCGCCACCTGCGTGGCGCCGGAGAACCCGCCGGTCACGAAGTGCAGCACGCGGCGGCGCGCGGGCGCCGACGGAGCGCTCGGGGAAATCTCAGACATCGCGCCAGTGTATGCGGGGCACGTTCGGTTACTGGCGCGCCACGGCCGCCGGCCGCGGCCCGCGCCCGCGTGCGCCCTCGACCGAGAAGCCACGGTAAATTTGGGTTGATCCGGGGAGATCACCAGGCGCCCGCGATCACAATCGCGGGCAATGGAGAACCATGAACAGGAGACGGCCCCGGAGGGCTTCCACCATGAAGACTGACTACCTGATCGTCGGCGCCGGCTTCGCCGGCTCGGTCTGTGCGCGCGTGCTGGCGGATGCCGGCAAGACGGTGCACCTGATCGACAAGCGTCCGCACATCGGCGGCAACGCCTACGACGAGCGCGACGCCCACGGCGTGCTGATCCATCCCTACGGGCCGCACATCTTCCACACGAACGCGAAGAAGGTCTTCGAGTTCCTGTCGCGCTTCACCACCTGGCGCTTCTACGAGCATCGCGTGCTGGCCCAGGTCGGCGAGCAGCTGGTGCCCATCCCCATCAACCGCACGACGATCAACACGCTCTACGGCCTGTCGCTGACCGAGGACGAGGTGCAGGGCTACCTCGAGACGGTGCGCGAA
Organism: uncultured Roseateles sp.; assembly: GCA_946886855.1. The sequence goes on from CAMPJJ010000086.1 coordinate 9,003, forward strand.
CCCCGCGACCCGATCCAGACCAGCGAGGACGTGGTGCTGAACAGCGTCGGCCGCGACCTGTGCGACAAGTTCTTCCGCGGCTACACCTTGAAGCAGTGGGGGCTGGACCTGTCGCAGCTGTCGGCGGGCGTGGCCGCGCGCATCCCCACGCGCAGCAACGACGACGACCGCTACTTCGGCGACACTTTCCAGTTCATGCCGGCGGACGGCTACACCGCGATGTTCCAGCGCCTGCTGGACCATCCCGGCATCACGGTGCGCACCGGTGTGGACTTCCAGGACGTGCGCGGCGATTTCCCCGGCGCCCACATCATCTACACCGGCCCGATCGACGCCTACTTCGATCACTGCCACGGCGCCCTGCCCTACCGCAGCCTGCGTTTCGACCATGAGCACCTGCCGACCACGGCGCAGGTCCAGACCGTCGGCACGGTCAACTACCCGAACGACCACGCCTACACCCGCATCACCGAGTTCAAGCACCTGACCGGCGAGACGCATGCGGGCACCTCCATCGTGCGCGAGTACCCGCAGGCCGAAGGCGATCCCTACTACCCGGTGCCGCGGCCCGAGAACGAGGCCCTCTTCAAGAAGTACGCCGAGATGGGCGAGCAGGCCGAGGGCGTGACCTTCGTCGGCCGCCTGGCGCAGTACCGCTACTACAACATGGACCAGATCGTGGCGGCCGCGCTGAAGACCGCGCAGGAGCTGCTGGACGGGAGCGCGGTGGCATGAGCGGTGAGACGCCGGATATGACGCCGGAAACGACTCTGGAACCGAAGCTGGATACCACGCGCGCGCGGCGCGGCATCCGCAACCTCGTGGTCCTGCGCGCGGGGGACGCCTCGCTGCATGCGGGCTGGATCGCCCAGCCCGATCGCGACTTCGACCTGTTCATCAGCTACTTCGGCAAGCAGCCCGGCATGCACCAGGCCGACGCCGACTACTACGAGCACCGGCCGGGACCGAAATGGTCCTGCATCGCGGAACTGCTGGCCGACCATCCGTCGCTGATCGACCGCTACGACGCCTTCTGGTTCCCGGACGACGACCTGGCCGCGACCACCGACACGGTGAACCGGATGTTCGCGCTGTTCCGCGGCTTCAGCCTGTCGCTCGCGCAACCGGCGCTGACGCGGGACTCGTACCACACGTGGCCGATCGTGCTGGAGCGTCCGGACTGCGTCATGCGCCACGTCGACTTCGTCGAGGTGATGGCCCCGCTGTTCGACCGCGCCACGCTGCGGGCCTGCCTCAAGACCTTCTCGATGAGCCGCAGCGGCTGGGGACTGGACTGGATCTGGCCGACCATGGCCGGCAAGGGACGCACCGACTCGATCGCGATCATCGACGCCACCCCGGTGCGTCACACGCGACCGCTGGGCGGCGACCTGTACCGCAACCATCCCGAGCTCGATCCGCGCCAGGACGAGGCGCGTCTGCTGGCCGAGTTCGACCTGGTCAAGCACCGCTGGTCGGGCAAGTTCCGCGTGTACAGTGTGATCGCCCGCCAGCCGCCGTCGCTGGGCGACCGCTGGCGCATGGCGATCAATCGCCTGAAGGCGACGCACCGCTACAAGCGGGCGCTCCGCAAGGGCCGCGTGACGCAGCCCATCGCCCCGACCTGATTCCGATCAATGACGACCCCTTCGACGCCCTCGGACGACACCCCCCTGCGAGAGACCGCCAGCCGTCTGTGGCGCTTCATGAAGCCGCACCGCTGGGGGCTGATGCTGTCGGTGCTGGCCTTCGTGCTGGTCGCGACGACCGAACCGATGATCCCGAAACTGCTGGGCTACGCGCTCGGCGAGGGCTTCAACGCCAAGCCGGCCACCACGTCGGTGATCGGCCTGCCGGGGGCAGCGCCGGCAGCGTCGGCGGTATCGGCGGTGCCGGCGGCCTCGGCCATGTCGGTCGCGCCGGCGGCCTCCACCACCGCATCCGCCGCGCCTTCGATGGCCTCGGTCAACCTGGACTACAGCTTCCCGATCTGGATGGTGCCGATCGTGCTGATCGGCCTGTTCGCCGTCCGCGGCCTGTTCACCTTCTGCGGCCAGTACATGCTGAACTGGACCATCTCGCGCACGGTGATGGACATCCGCACCGCGCTGCTGCAGGTCCTGCTGCGCGCCGACGCGCGGGTCTACACGAGCCTGCAGCCTGCCACCGCCGTGACCAAGGTCGTCAACGATCCGCAGCATGTCGTGACGCTGATCGCCGGTTCGCTGGTGACGATCCTGCGCGACGGCCTGCCGGCGCTGGCGCTGATGGGCTACCTGTTCCTCCTGAACTGGAAGCTGACGCTGCTGTCGCTGATCACGGTGCCCGGACTGGCCTTCGTCGTGCGCCGGGTCAACAAGCGGGTCCGGCGCATGGGCACCTGGGCCTACGACGCGCAATTGCGCCTGGTCTCGGTGATCGAGGACGTCACGCGCGCCTGGCGCGTCGTGCGCAGCTTCGACGCCGCCGACTACGAGACGCGCCGCTTCGCGGAGCGCGCCCGGGAGGTGCAGCGCAGCATGTTGAAGACGGCGGCCTCCAACGCGATGGCGCAGCCGCTGTCGCAGCTGATGGCCAGCGTCGGCATCTCCATCATCGTCAGCCTGGCGCTCTACCAGTCGCGGGTGAACGGCACCGGCGTGGGCGAGTTCGCCTCCTTCGTCGCGGCGCTGCTGTTCATGAGCTCGCGGCTGCGCCACCTCAGCGACGTGATGCAGCCCATCACCAATGCCCTGGTGGTCGCGCGCGGCTGCATCGGACTGCTGGACACGCCGGCCGAGCCCGACACCGGCACGCGCGAGCTCACCGACGTGCGCGGCGACATCGCCCTGCAGCAGGTCACGCTGCGTTATCCCGGCGCGAACCGCGACGCGCTCGCCGCCCTGAACCTGCACATCCCGGCGGGCAAGACGACGGCGCTGGTGGGCAGCTCGGGCGCGGGCAAGAGCTCGGTGGTCAACCTGCTGCTGGGCTTCGAGCGTCCGGACAGCGGCCGCATCCTGCTGGACGGCGTCGCCATCGACGAGCTGACCAAGGCCAACCTCAGACGCCAGTTCGCGGTCGTGTCGCAGGACATCGTGCTGTTCGACGCCTCGGTGGCCGACAACATCGCCTACGGCCAGGCACGCGACGAGGCGAAGCTGGAGCAGGCGCTGCGCGCCGCGGCGCTGTGGGACTTCGCGCAGGCGCTGCCTGAAGGGCTGGACACGACGGTCGGCGCCAACGGCAGCAAGCTGTCCGGCGGTCAGCGCCAGCGTCTGGCGATCGCGCGCGCGCTGTACAAGGATGCGCCGGTGTGGATCTTCGACGAGGCGACCTCGGCGCTGGACACCGAGAGCGAGCGCGCCGTGCAGCAGGCGCTGGAGCAATGGCAGGGCCGCAAGACGCTGATCGTGATTGCGCACCGCTTGTCGACGATCCGCCGCGCCGACTGCATCCAGGTCATGGCGGACGGTCAGGTCGTCGAATCCGGCGATCACGACGCGCTGATGGCCAGGGACGGCGTCTACGCCAGCATGGTGAAAGTGCAGCACTGAGCACCGCTGGGTCCGAGCCATCGGAAGCCGGCCCCGGGGGATGCGACCTGCGGTGAAGCCCCGCCAGCGTGGGAGCAGACCCCGGGGCCGGCTTCCGATGGCGAGCGAAGGCAGCGCACGGAGGCTTGTCAGCCCTGACACAAAGACGATAAGCCCCTGACAAGGCCGATCGGTCCAATGCGGAGCATCCCGTTCAGGAGTTCCGCCATGCAGCCGCCCCGCCACCATGCCCACCATGCCCACGATGCCCACGAATCCGACCACGCATCGGGCCACGACCACGATCAAGGTCTGACCCACGACCTCGCCGTGCTGCAGCAGCGCCGCCGTGCGCTGGGGCTGTTCGCGGGCGTTGTCAGCCTCGGCGGCCTGAGCTTGCTGGGCTGCGGCGGCGGGGGGTCCGACGCCGGGACCAGCACCGTGAGTTCAGGCTCGGGATCCACGGGCTCGACGGGCTCGACGGGCTCGACGGGCACCACGGGCTCGACCGGCAGCTGTTCGGTCATTCCCGAGGAGACCGCCGGCCCCTACCCCGGCGACGGCTCCAACAGCAACGGCAGCGGGACCGCCAACGCGCTGGCGCTGAGCGGCATAGTGCGCAGCGACATCCGCACCAGCATCGGTACGGCGAGCGGCACCGCCGGCGGCGTGCCGCTCACCCTCACGCTGAAGCTGCTGAACGCGAGCAGCAGCTGCGCCGACCTGTCCGGCTACGCGATCTACCTCTGGCACTGCGACCGCGAGGGCCGCTACTCGCTCTACAGCGCCAGCGTCGTCAACGAGAACTACCTGCGCGGCGTGCAGAGCAGCGGCAGCGACGGCACGGTGACCTTCACCACGATCTTCCCCGGCTGCTACGACGGCCGCATGCCCCACATGCACTTCGAGGTCTACCGCAACGCCGGCGCCGCGACCTCGTACGCCAACAAGATCAAGACCTCGCAGATCGCGTTCCCCACGGCGGTCTGCACGACGGTCTACAGCAGCGCTTCGGGATACGGCAGCAGCCTGACGAATTTCAACCGCATCAGTTTCGCTGCCGACAACGTCTTCAGCGACGGCTACGACACGCAGCTGGCCACGCTCACCGGCGACGTCGCGAGCGGGTATGCCGCGACGCTGACCGTCGGCATCGCCGCCTGAGACGGACCGCATGCCCCGCTACATCCCTTCCCTGCGCAAGGACGGCGCTCAAGATGCCTACGGTGCGATCGGTGTGATCGGCGCGACCGGTGTGATCGGCGCCAATGCCTCCCCCGGTGCCGACCCCGGTGTATCGTCCGTGGCGGGGTTGGGCATGCCGCCGAGCCCGGCGGTGGAGAGTTGCATGACGCGGTGCCTGGTGGTCGACGACGATGCGGAGATCCGCAGGTCGCTCGAGGAGTATCTGCAGAAGTTCAGCGTCGCGGTGAGCGCCGCCGGCGACGGCCGCGAGATGCGCCGGCAGATGGCGACGCAGGTCTTCGACGTCGTCGTGCTGGACCTGATGCTGCCCGACGAGAACGGCCTCACGCTGTGCCAGTGGATCCAGCAGCACCACCCCTCGGTGCCGGTGATCATGCTGACGGCGCACGGCGATCCGATCAGCCGCGTGCTCGGGCTGGAGATGGGCGCGGACGACTACCTGGCCAAGCCCTTCGAACCCCGCGAGCTGGTGGCCCGCATCCATGCCATCCGGCGCCGCGCGCGTCGCGGCGAGAACGAGGCGCAGACGCGCCGCGAGTTCCGTTTCGAAGGCTGGGCCTTCGACCGCCTGCTGCGCCAGCTGGTGTCGCCGCAGCAGGTGGTGGTGCCGCTGTCGAGCGCGGAGTTCCGCATGCTGAGCGCGCTGGTCGAACGCCCGGGCCGCGTGCTCAGCCGCGAGCAGCTGATCGAGCTGACGCGCGCGCCCGGCGTCGAGGTCAACGATCGCAGCGTGGACCTGACGATCTCGCGGCTGCGGCAGAAGCTCGGCGACTCGTCCAAGGAGCCGCGCCTGATCCGCACCATGCGCGGCGAAGGTTACCTCTTCGACGCCCAGGTGCAGGCTTGAGCGCCAGCGATCCCGGGACGGACGTCAGGGCGGGACGCCTGACGCATCGCTTGAAGCGCCGGGTCGTCGCGATGCGCGACCGCCTGGCGCGGGCCTTCGGCGACACGCTGGCACGGCGGATCTTCCTGCTGCTGTGGGTCACGCTGGTGGCCGCGCAGGCGCTGGCGATCGGTGTCGTGACCTGGGCGCGGGGCGACACGCACGTCATGCCCTTGCACGGCGCACCGTCGCTGCCGCCGATGCCGGGGCTCGTGCGCGGGCCGCAGTTCCCGCCGCAAGGCGGACCCGGGCCGGGACCGCAGGACCTGGGCGCTGAAGCCGGGCTGCGCGACGATCCGCCGCTTCCGGGCGACATGCCGATCCCGCCCCGCGACGGTTTCCGCGGCTTCCCGCCGTCCTCGCAGAGGCTGGAACAGCCGGAACAGCCGGAACAGCCGGGACAGCCGCGACAGCCCGGCGCGCAGGCATCGCCGTGGCCCCAGGGCCAAGGCCCGCAGCCGCCGTGGCGCGGGCCGTTCCGCGCCCTCACCGCGTGGGAACTGACGCTCGATTACGGCATCCGCCTGCTCGTCACCGGCCTGGCGGCGTGGATCGCCTCGCGCTGGTTGTCGCGCCCGATGCGCGACCTCGTGCGGGCCTCGCAGGCCCTGGGTCAGTCGCTGCACAAGCAGGACCGGCTGCCGCTGCTCGACGAGCAGCGCGGCACGCTGGAAGTCCGCGAGAGCGCCCAGGTCTTCAATGCGATGGCGCGCCAGTTGCGGCGGCAGTTCAACGAGCGCGGCCTGATGGTGGCGGCGATCTCGCACGACCTGCGCACGCCGCTGACGCGCTTGCGCATGCGGCTGGAAACGCTCGACATCGAGGAGATCCAGCGCCAGCGCTCCGTCGAGGACATCCACGAGATGAATGCGCTGGTGGACGCGGTGATGGAGCTGTTCCGCGGCGACGGACCGGGCGCGGCCGAGCCGCTCGTCGACGTCGATCTCGGGGCGCTGGCGCAGGCGTTGACGGACGACCTGATCGAGCAGGCCCTGCCGGTGCGCTTCGAGGACGGCGGCGAGGCGGTGCTGGCCAAAGGCCAGCCGATGGCGCTGCGGCGCGTGCTGGGCAACCTGGTGGGCAACGCGGTGCGCTACGGCGGCAGCGCCGACGTCCGGGTCGGCCGCGACGCGCAGGGCGTCTGGCTGCGCGTGACCGATCCGGGTCCCGGCATCGCGGAGGAGAAGCTGGAAGCGGTCTTCGAACCGTTCTTCCGGCTGGAGGATTCCCGCAACCGCCACACCGGGGGCGCGGGACTGGGCCTCTACATCGCGCGGGAGCTGACGCTGCGGCAGCGCGGCTCGCTGACGCTGTCGAATCGCCCGGAAGGGGGACTCGTCGCGGAACTTCGGCTGATGCCCGCCTGAGCCCGTCAGGCCCTGGAGGACGCCACCAGCCGCGGCGGGCCGGGCGGATCCGGCGGCACCTGCAACGCGAAGCCGCCGGCGCGCTTGCGCATCGCGGCGGGGTCCATCTGCGGCGCCTGCGCGGGCCAGTCGAAGAACTTCTGGATCTCCACGCGACGGGCCAGCGTGTCCGACATGCCCAGCGTGATCAGCTCGTTGGTGTACGCGGGCTCGAAGAGCAGGTAGCTGACCAGCGCCGAGCCGCTGGCGGTGGCGCCCTCGCCCGACACGCCGACGCTGCGCAGCAGCGCGCGGATCGGCGGCGGCAGCGCGCCCTGGTGCTCGGCGGCGAGGCTGTCGAGCGGCCGGCTCGGCGCGATCACCAGCGCCTCGATCGGCTTGAGGGGCGTGTTGCGCAGCGCCTCTTCCGGGAGCAGCGCGAGCGTGCTGTTGATGCGCTTGAGGCGCTCGATGTCGACGGCCAAGGCGTCCAGGAAGATGTTGGACAGCGCGTGCCCGGCGATCTGCGCCAGGCTGGGATGTCCGGTCGACGTCGGACCCTGCTGGCCTTCGCCGCCGGCCTCGTGCATGCGGCCCGCGCCGATCACGAGGACCTTCTCGGCGCCCAGGTGCACGGCGGGCGAGATCGGCGCGGTCTGACGCATCGAGCCATCGCCGAACCATTCGACTTCACCGCCGAGGTCCAGCGGCTCGGCCGGGAAGATGAAGGGGATCGCGGACGAGGCCACCAGATGCTCGATCGAGAGCCGCGGGATGCGGGTCGCGATGCGTTGCGTGCGGACCCAGGGATCGCGCTGCAGATGCGTCTGGTAGAAGGTGACGTGGTGCCCCGAGGTGTAGCTGGAGCCGGTCACCGCGAGCGCGTCGATGTAGCCCTTGGCGAGCATCTCGTCGAGGCGGTCGAACTTGATCCACTGGCTCAGCAGGCCGCGCAACGGGGTGTTGTTGAGCAGGCTGCGCGGACGGGTGCGGCGCCAGCGGTTGAGCGCCCAGCCGAGCGACAGCATGCTGAGCCATTTCGCACCGGAGCGGATGACGCCGAAGGAATCGGCCGCGTAGACCTGGTTGACGTGGATGTTCTGCCAGATGTACATCAGGCCGTCGACGGCGGAGCAGAAGTCGTCCGCCTGGCAGGCGAGCGTGGCGGCGTTGATCGCGCCGGCCGAGGTGCCGGAGATCACCTGGAAGGGGTTGTCGCCGGTGGTGCAGGCGTCGCGGCGCAGCTGCGCGATCGCGGCCAGCACGCCGACCTGGTAGGCCGCGCGTGCGCCTCCTCCGGTAAGGATCAGGCCGGTCCGGGGCTTGGCATCCTGCATGGGGGAAGCTTACGCCTGACACCCCCGGCCCGGGGTGGGGGAAGCCCCCGCCAAATGGGGGATGGTGGCGTTTCCGGGCAACGACGCGAGCCCCCCCCCGGAATCTGCATCTCCTCGGAAGCGCGCGGAGGCGCGCGCCGCTTCAACCGCCCGCGTCGTACACGATCTCCGCCGGCTTGAGCTGCTCCAGCGCCTCGTCGCTGGGCCAGAACTTGCCCGCGCCGCCCAGGCCCAATTCCGCCGTCGCGCCGTCGCGCCTGATCGGGATGCGCAGCTCCAGCCCCTGGCTGAGCACGCCCTGCTCCGTCTCCACGCGCTTGGCCGGCCAGCTCTTGATGAGCTCCAGCACCGTGGCCGCCGGCAGGTTGGGCGCCGTGCGCAGGTAGCGCCCGAAACGTGCCCGCGCCGCCGCCAGCCCGAACACCTGCTGCACGTTCATCCGCAGCCCGCCCGAGAAGCGGTCGTTCTGCACCTTGCCCACCGCGATGATCAGCTCGTCCTCCGCCAGCAGCTCCTTGTTGGCGTTGAGCATCTCCTCGTTGGCCACCGCCTCGATCGCATGGGTCTTGTCGTCGATCTTGAAGATCGCCACCCGGCCGCGCGAGCCGTTGATCACCCGCATGTCCGACACGATGCCCGCCACCGTCGTCGGCTCGCGGCTGTCCTGCAGGTCCACGATCCGGCGCTTGACCATCCGGCGCAGCTCCGTCTCCGCCTGGTCGAACAGGTGGCCCGACAGGTAGAAGCCGATCGCCGTCTTCTCCAGGCTCAGGCGTTCCTTGATGCCCCATTCGGGCACGTCGACGAAGTCCGGTTCCGCCGTCGACGAGCCGTGCCCGCCGTCGAAGTCGAACAGCCCGCCCTGGTTGACGTTCTGCGCCAGGTTGTCCGCGTAGGTATAGCCCAGCGAGACGCTGGCCAGCAGCCGCGCGCGGCTCGGGTGCAGCCGGTCGAAGGCGCCGGCCTTGATCAGCGCCTCGACGACGCGCTTGTTGACCGCCTTGCGGTCGACACGCGCGCAGAAGTCGAAGAAGCTCGTGAACGGCCCGCCCTCGGTGCGCGCGCGCACGATCGCCTCGATCGCGCCGGCGCCCGTGCCCTTGATCGCGCCCAGGCTGTAGTTGATCTTGCGCGCACGCGGCGTGGTGCCGGCCTTGCCTTCCTTGGCCACCGTGCGGGACGTGCCCTCGTCCGCGGCCATCGGCTCGAAACGACCGACGCCGAGGTTGATGTTGGGCGGTTCGAACTCGATGCCGAACAGCTTGGCGTCGTTCATCAACACCTTGAGCTTGTCGGTGTCGTCCGATTCGATGGTCATGTTCGCGGCGAAGAACTCCGCCGTGAAATGCACCTTCAGCCAGCCCGTGTGATACGCCAGGAGCGAGTACGCGGCCGCATGCGACTTGTTGAAGCCGTAGCCCGCGAACTTCTCCATCAGGTCGAAGACCTCGTCGGCCTTGTTCTGATCGATGCCCTTCTCGGCCGCGCCCTTCCGGAACAGGTCGCGGTGCATGGCCATCTCTTCGGCCTTCTTCTTGCCCATCGCGCGGCGCAGCATGTCCGCGCCGCCGAGCGAGTAGCCGCCCAGCACCTGGGCGGTCTGCATCACCTGCTCCTGGTAGACCATGATCCCGTAGGTCTCGGACAGCACCGGTTCCACCAGGGGATGCGGGTACTCGACCACCTCCTTGCCGTGCTTGCGCGCGACGAAGCTGGGGATCAGGTCCATCGGACCGGGCCGGTACAAGGCGTTCAGCGCGATCAGGTCTTCCAGGCGCGACGGTTTCGCGTCCTTGAGCATGCGCTGCATGCCGCTCGATTCGAACTGGAACACCGACTCCGTCAGACCGTCGGAGAACAGCTTGTAGGTCCGCTTGTCGTCGAGCGGGATGGTCTCGAATGCGAAGTCCTTGTGCTCGGGATAGCGCTCGACGATGAAGTTCTTGGCCAGCTCGAGGATGGTCAGCGTCGCCAGGCCCAGGAAGTCGAACTTCACCAGGCCGATGGCTTCGACGTCGTCCTTGTCGTACTGGCTGACCGCCGAGGTCGAGCCCGGCTGCTGGTACTGCGGGCAGAAGTCGGTGATCTTGCCCGGCGCGATCAGCACGCCGCCGGCATGCATGCCGATCGAGCGCACCGTGCCCTCCACGCGCGCCGCCATCTCCAGCAGCCCGGCGACTTCCTCGTCCTGCGCCTCGCGTTCCTCGATCTCGGGCGACTCGTGGCGGGCGTAGACCATCTTGGCCTTGTCCGGATCGAAGCCCGGCGGCAGCTTGGCCAGCGTCACCGTCTTGCCCGGCGGCGCCGGCACCAGCTTGGCGATCGAGTCGACGTGGCCGAAGCCCATGCCCAGCACCCGGCCGATGTCGCGCAGCGCGCCCTTGGCCGCCATCGTGCCGAAGGTCGCGATCTGGCTCACCGCCGGGCGGCCGTACTTGTCCTTCACGTACTCGATGACGCGGTCGCGGTTGCCCTGGCAGAAGTCGATGTCGAAGTCGGGCATCGAGACCCGTTCCGGGTTCAGGAAGCGCTCGAACAGCAGGTTGTACTGCAGCGGGTCCAGGTCGGTGATCAGCAGCACGTAGGCGACCAGCGAGCCCGCGCCCGAGCCCCGTCCCGGGCCCACCGGGCAGCCGTTGTTCTTCGCCCAGCGGATGAAGTCACCCACGATGAGGAAGTAGCCGGGGAAGCCCATCTTGATGATGGTCTCGAGCTCGAACTCCAGCCGGTCCACGTAGCGCTGGCGCACCGCCTCGCGCTTCGCGGGATCGGGATACAGCAGCTGCAGCCGGTCCTCCAGCCCCTCGTGCGAGAGCATGCGGAAGTACTGTTCCATCGGCATCGGCGTGCCGTCGGCCTGGATCGGGGTCGGGAAGTTCGGCAGCTGCGGCTTGCCCAGCACCAGCGTCAGGCTGCAGCGCCTGGCGATCTCCACCGTGTTGGCGATGGCGCTGGGGATGTCGGCGAACAGCGCCTCCATCTCGGCCTGGCTCTTGAAATGCTGGCTGGGCAGGAAACGCTTGACCCGTTTCGGATTGGACAGCGTCTCGCCGTCGGCCACGCACACGCGCGCCTCGTGGGCCTCGAAGTCGTTCTCCTCCAGGAACTGGATCGGGTGCGTCGCCACCACCGGCAACTTCGCCTTGGCGGCCAGCGGCACCAGCTGGCGCAGCAGCGCTTCCTGACCCGGCAGGCCGGCGCGTTGCAGCTCGATGTAGAAGCGGTTCGGATAGATCGCGGCGAGGCGCTGCGACACGTCCAGCGCGCGCGCTTCGTCGCCCGCGATCAGCGCCTGGCCGATCGGGCCGAACTGCATGCCGCCCAGGCAGATCAGGCCGGCGTTGAGCTCCTGCATCCACTCCAGCTTCAGCAGCGCCTGGTTGCGCTGCACGTTCTGGATCCAGGCGCGAGACAGCAGTTCGCTCAGGTTCAGGTAGCCCTGGATGTCCTGCACCAGCAGCAGCACGCGCGAGGGCGGCCGGTCGGCCGCTTCCGGCTCCAGCCAGGCTTCCACGCCGAGGATGGGCTTCACGCCCTTCTTGCGGCAGGCGTTGTAGAACTTCACCCCGCCGAACAGGTTCGCGAGGTCGGTCAGGGCCAGGGCGACCTGGCCGTCCTTGGCGGCCGCCGCGGCGGCGTCGTCGATGCGCAGCGTGCCGTCGACGACAGAGAACTCGGTGTGGGTGCGGAGGTGAACGAAAGCCATCGGGCGATTGTAAGAAGGCTATGCTCGCCCCCCATCGAACACTCTCGCGGAGCGCCCGGATGACGATGAGGACACCCCTGCCCCTGCTGGCGGCCCTGGCGCTGTGCGCGCCGATGATCGCGAACGCGGCCGAGCCCGCGGAGAAGGCCATCAAGCCTGCGGCAGCGGTCAAGAAGCCCGCCGCGCCGCCCCGCAGCAGCGCCGACATCCTCGCCACCGCGCCGGCGTCCGTCTGGCGCGACGTCGATCCGGACAACCTGCTGGTGATGGCGCTGCCGCAGGGTCAGGTCTTCATCGAACTGGCGCCGCGCTTCGCGCCGGCGCACGTCGACAACATCCGCGCGCTGGCCCGCGGCGGCTACTACGACGGGCTGGCGATCGTGCGCGTCCAGGACAACTTCGTCACCCAATGGGGCGACCCCAATGCGGACGACGAGGACACCGGCCTCAAGGGCAAGGGCAAGCCCTTCCCCGCCGGCGCGAAGTCCCACCTTCCGGCGGAGTTCTCGATCCCCCTGAAGGGCGTGCCGATGACGGTGCTGCCGGACGTCGAGGGCTGGGCGCCGCGCGCCGGCCAGGTGGACGGATTCCCGGCCGCCGCCGACCCGAAGACCGGCCAGGCCTGGCTGGCGCATTGCTACGGCACGGTCGGCGCCGGTCGCGGCAACGCCAAGGACTCCAGCACGGGGGCGGAGCTGTATGCCGTGATCGGCCATGCGCCGCGCGGGCTGGACCTCAACATCACGGTCGTCGGGCGCGTGCTCAAGGGCATGGAGTTCCTGTCGGCGCTGCCGCGCGGCGGCGCGGCGATGGGCTTCTACGACAAGCCTGAACAGCGGCTGGGCATCGAGCGCGTGTCGCTGGCTTCGACGCTGCCCGCCGAGCAGCGCCCCGCGCTGCAGGTGCTGCGCACCGACACGCCGACGTGGCGCGAGTTGCTGAACGCGCGCCGCCACCGGGGCGGCTGGTTCGTCCACAGTCCTGGCTACACGGACCTGTGCAGCGCTGCCGTGCCAGTGCGCATCAAGCCGGTGCCTGCGCCGGATGTGAAGCTCAACGAACCCAAGTCGCCTGAAACTCGTCGCTGAATCGGCCGCCTACAATTGCGCGTTTTGCTGAACCTGCGCGGCCGCCGCGCCGCCGCAACGGCATGAACACTGCTGTCCCGATCGCTTCCGCTTCCCATTCCGTCCTCAACATTTCCTGCTACCAGTTCGTCGCCATCGACGCGCCGGACGCGTTGCGGGACAGGTTGCACGAGCGTGCGCACGCGCTGGGCTTGAAGGGGACCGTCCTGATCGCGGAAGAAGGGATCAACCTGTTCCTGGCCGGCGCGCCGGAAGCGGTGAACGCCTGGGTGGCCGCCTTGCGCGAGGACCGGCGCTTCGCCGCGCTCGCGCCCAAGGAGAGCTGGAGCGACCAGGTCCCGTTCCGCAAGCTGCTGGTGAAAGTGAAGCCGGAGATCATCCGGATGAATCACCCGACGATCCGTCCGGACCGGGCGCCGCGCGCGCCCGCGCTGCCTGCCGGGACGCTGAAGCGCTGGCTGGACCAGGGCCACGACGACGACGGCCGGCCGGTGGTCACGCTGGACACGCGCAACGGCTTTGAGGTCGACGTCGGCGCCTTCGACGGGGCGATCGACTGGCGCATCACGAAGTTCAGCGAGTTCCCCGACGCCTTCCAGGCCCACCGGGCCGAGCTCGCCGGCAAGACCGTCGTCAGCTACTGCACGGGCGGCATCCGCTGCGAGAAGGCTGCGTTGTACCTCGACCAGGAAGCCGCCCGCCACGGCCTCGACGCGAAGGTCTACCAGCTCGAGGGCGGCATCCTGAAGTACTTCGAGGAAGTCGGCGACGCGCACTACCACGGCGACTGCTTCGTCTTCGACGCGCGCCGTGCGGTCGATCCCGAACTGGCGCCCTCGCCCGACTCCGTCGTCGAATGATCGAGCGCATGACCGAGCGTCCCACCCTCGGCGCCCGGCTGATGAAGCTGCTGGGATTCGCCGTGCTGGCGACGGCCCTGCTCGCGATGGCCTTCCGAGCGCCGGACCGGCCGCTGGAGAGCCTCGTCGCCCGCTGGGGTCCGCCACCGTCCGACTTCCTCGAATTGAAGCTGTCCGGCGGTCAGACCCAGCTGGTCCATTTCCGCGACGAGGGTCCGAAGACCGACATCACGCCCGTCGTGCTGCTGCACGGCGCCGGCGCCAGCCTGCACACCTGGGAGGGCTGGGTGAAGTCGCTCAGCGCGACGCGCCGCGTCATCACGCTCGACCTGCCGGGTTTCGGACTGACCGGCCCTTCCCCTCTAGGCGATTACGGCAGCGATGCCTATGACTCGTTCCTGTTGTCGTTCCTGCGACAGTTGCAGATTGACCGCATGGTCCTCGGCGGCAATTCGATGGGCGGCGAACTGGCCTGGCAGTTCGCGGCTCGGCATCCGGAACAGGTCGCGGCGCTCGTGCTGGTCGACGCCGACGGCCTCGATGTCCGCAGCGAGCTGATGCCCGACGCGTTCCGCATTCCCGATTCGCGCGTGCTGCAGTGGATCGCCGGCGTGTTCCTGCCGCGGCCCTTCGTGGACCGCAGCCTGCGCGAGCTCTACGGCGATCCGTCCAAGGTGACCGCGTCCCTGGTGGACCGCTACTTCGAACTGACGCTGCGCGAAGGCAACCGCGCGGCCTTGGCGCAACGACTGGCCCAGCGCGCGCCCGGCCGGCACGCCGATCTGCTGGCCCGCATCCAGGCCCCGACGCTGATCCTGTGGGGCGGCCGGGACCGCCTGATCCCGCCCGTCGCGGCCGAAGGCTTCCATCAGGGCATCGCGCACAGCACCGTGCAGATCTTCCCCGGATTAGGGCATGTCCCCCAGGAGGAGGCCCCCGCGTCCACCGTCCAGGCCGTTCACACGTTTTTGCACTCTCCTTAACCCTGATGGCCGCCGCCCTTGCGGCATTGCAACAATGCCCCCCAGTCCGGACGACCTCTCCGATCTCTGAATCAGGGCGGGCTCGAACCGCCCGAGGTCGTCGACGGATGTCCATTCCACGCGCTTCCACGCGCATCCCTGCTTTCTGCTCAATCTCACAAGGAGCCTTCATGCAACGACGACAACTGATCGCCCGCGCCGCCCTGGCGGCCTGCGCCCTGCTGGCCACCGCCGGCGCCGCGCACGCCCAGGCCCCTGAATGGAAGAAGATCCGCATCGGCGTCGAGGGGGCCTACCCCCCCTTCTCCGAAGTCGGCGCGGACGGCAAGCTCAAGGGCTTCGAGATCGACCTGGCCCTGGCGCTGTGCGCCGAGATCAAGGCCGAGTGCACGCTGGTGCAGCAGGACTTCGACGGCCTGATCCCCGCGCTGCAGTCGCGCAAGGTGGACGCGATCATCGCGTCGGTCTCGATCACCGATGAACGCAAGAAGGTGATCGCCTTCTCCAACCCGTACTACAACACGCCGGCCCGCTTCACCGCCAAGGCCGACGCGAAGTTCGACTTCTCGCCCGCCGGCCTGAAGGGCAAGAAGATCGGCGTGCAACGCGCGACCATCCATGAGAAGTTCGCCGCCGAGACCTTCAAGCAGAGCGAGATCGTCCGCTACGCGACGCAGGACCAGGCCTTCCTGGACCTGAAGTCGGGCCGCGTGGACCTGACGCTGGCCGACCTGGTGGCCGCCGACATGGGCTTCCTGAAGACGCCGGCCGGCAAGGGCTACGCCTTCGTGGGCCCGAGCTACGACGACGTCAAGTACTTCGGCGTCGGCAGCGGCGTCGGCATGCGCAAGGCCGACGAGAAGACGCTGGGCAAGAAGTTCAACGACGCCATCGCGGCGGTGAAGGCCAACGGCACCTTCAAGAAGCTCAACGACAAGTACTTCGAGTACGACATCTCGGGCAAGACGGGCAAGTGATCCCACCGGAGGCGCCGCGCTCGCGGCGTCTCCGCCCCCTGTGCGTCGTGGGGCCGGCCCCCCCCGCCCCCCCCCCACCGAAACAAAAAAGTGCCGCGGAATTTTGAGGAGGGGGTTATTGCCCCCCAGCGCGGGGGGGCCCGGGGTGA
>CAMPJJ010000087.1 GCA_946886855.1 uncultured Roseateles sp.
GCGCGCGCCGCGTCGCCGAAGCCTGGCGCGGACGGCTCGCGGAGAACGTGCTGGTGGAGCAGCGCGTCGGCGCGGGCGGGCGCCTCGCGGTGACCGCGCTGCGCGACGCGCCCGCCGACGGCGGTACGCTGCTGATGAGCCCGTCGTCGATGTTCACGATCTATCCGCACGTGTATCGCAAGCTGGCGTACAAGCCGGACACCGACGCGATCGCCGTCTCCCCGATCGCCAACGCGACCTGCGGCTTCGGCGTGGGACCGATGGTCCCGGCGTCGGTGAAGACGATGGGCGACTTCGCCGCCTGGGCCAAGGCGCATCCGGAGCAGTCTTCCTATGCCTCGCCCGCGGCCGGCGCGATGCCGCACTTCCTCGGCGACCAGTTCAAGCGCGCCGCCGGCATCACGCTGACGCACGTGCCGTACCGCGGCGCCGCGCCCGGCCTGCAGGACCTGATGGGCGGGCAGATCGCGTCGGGCTGCTTCATCCTGGGCGACCTGCTGCCCTATGTCGCCGGTGGCCGGGTGCGCGTGCTCGGCGTCACCGACCACGAGCGCTCGCGCTTCGCGCCGGAGGTGCCGACCTTCGGCGAGCAGGGCTTCAAGGGCATCATCGGCGTCGAGACCTACGGCCTGTTCCTGCCGCCGAAGACGCCGTCCGCCGTCGTCGACAAGGTCTTCGACCTGGTGCGCGTCGCGCTGCGCGAGAAGCAGGTCGTCGAGGGCCTCGCCAAGCTGGGCTTCGAGCCGCTGTCGATGCAGCCAGCCGACTACGCGCGCCGGCTGGCGGCCGAACGGGCGCAGTGGGGCCCGATCGTGGCGGCGTCCGGCTTCTCGTCGGACGATTGAGCGGAGCCGACGCGTTGGTGTTGGTGCCGGCGTCGGCGCGTCACTGCACGCGTTTGACCCGGACCGGGGCGCCCAGGCCCTCGATCGTCATGAAGTAGCTGGCCTTGAGCGCGCCCGCCTTGATCAGCACCTGCGGATCGGTCCGGGCGCCGATCGACGTGCCTTCGTCGAGCAGCTGCCACACCTGGCCGTTGGCCAGTTTTACGCGGTCAAGCTTGTTCCAGCCGTCGAAACGGCCGGTGATCCGGCTCGCCAAGGTGTCCGGCGCCGGCCCGAGCTGCCCGAAGTTGCTGTCCCGCGGCGTCATGTCGATCTCGACCGACTTGCCGGCGGCCCGCGCCGTGCGCAGCGCGGTCGCGGCCTGGTCGAAGCATTGCAGGCGCGCGGTGTTGTCGGCGACGTCCAGGCAGCGCAGCACGTCGGCGTCGCCCTGGGCGAAGGTCGGGCCGGCGGCCACGGCCAGCAGCAGCGCGGTCAAGGAAGCAGCGGTCGATGTCATGGGGGTACGGATCAGCGATGTCCGGAGCCGGAGCTTATCGGGCTTCGGACCGTGCCGGACCTCCCGCGGTTGGTGTCGCGTGCAGGCCTCGCCACGCCAACCAGGCGAGCGGCATGGCTACAAGGGACAGGGCCAGGCCCAATTGCCCCGCGGCGCTCCATCCCCAGCGCTCGACCACCGTGCCCATCAGCGGCGGTCCGAGCAAAGCCCCGGAGGCACCGAACTGCGTCAGGCGCCCGCTGGCGAGCGCGAGGCGTTCCGGCGTGCGCGCGGCCAGCGGCAGCAGCGCGAAGACCAGGCTCGGGAACACGCCTGACGCCGCGTTGATGCCGATGGCCAGCGCCGCCTGCCAGGAAGCGTCGCCGCCGTCGCGCATCACGCCGAGGTAGAGCAGCCCCGACGCCCCGAGCGACACCGCCGTGCCGACGGCGATCGCCGGGGACAGCGCGCCGTGGCGGCGCAGCAGCCAGGCGCCGAGGGCGCTCGCAGGGACGTTGGCCAGCGCGGCCGCGGCGGTCCAGGTGCCGGCGCTGCCCAGGGGCATGCCGCCTTGCGTGAGCAGGCTGGGCAGCAGCGCGAGCAGGCCCACCTCGGCGACCGCGTAGGCGCCGAAAGCGGCGACCAGCGCCCACAGCAGCGCGCCCGTCGCGCCCGGCGGGCGGCGGGACTCGACGGCGTGCGGGTCGTCGTCCACGCGGATCGACCGCAGGCCGATCCACAGCAGCACGCCGGCGGCGACGCTCAGCGCCTGCGCGGGCCGCCAGCCGGCCCAGCCCGCCGCATGCGCATAGGCCCAGGCGCCGATCGCCATGCCCACCGGGAGGAAGGTGCTCCAGAGCGCCATCGCGGCCGCCTGTCGCCGGCCCTGGGCAGCGCGTGCGATCAGCACGGGCGCGGCGACGACGATGGCCAGGTAGCCCAGGCTCTCAAGCAAACGCGCCAGCGCGAGCAGGACCACGCCGTGCGCGAAGCCCGCCGCGGCCGCGCCAGCGGCGAGGGCCAGCACGGCCCCGGCCAGCGCCCGCTTCAGTCCGATGCGCGGCAGCCAGCGTCCCGCGACGCCGCCCAGCGTGGCACCGCAGACTTCGAGCAGCGAGGTCAACGTGGCCATCGCGGCCAGTCCGAGCTGCAGCTCGCGCGCGATCGGCGGCGACAGTGCCGCGAGCTTGCCCAATTGGGCCGCGGCGAACACGCCGCAGAGGTAGTACAGCAAAATCCTCACTTCGGTCCTCCGGTACCGATCACCCTGAACATCGACATCGACATCGACATCGACATCGACATCGACATCGATCCTTCGTCCTTCCGACTGCACGCCGCCGATCCATGAACGACTCGCCGCTGCTCTCCTGCGATGCCCGCCAGCTCGGCCACAGCCTGCGCCTGTGGCGCTCGATGCGGCGCCTGAAGCAGGGCGCCGTCGCGGCGGCGCTGCGCGTGTCGCAGACGACGGTGTCGCGCTGGGAATCGGGGATCGCCGCGCCCTCGTTCGACGAGCAGCAGGCGCTGCGGCGGCTGATGACCGCGCGGCTGGACAGCGCCGCCGACTTCGAGCTGGGCCGCCTGGTCGAGCGCGCGCCCGGCGCGGTGCACCTGATCTGCGACCTGAGCCATCGCCTGCTGGCGATGTCGCACGCGCGCGAGCGCCATTGCCGACTGCCGCGC
This sequence comes from uncultured Roseateles sp., assembly GCA_946886855.1. The sequence continues at coordinate 3,010 of CAMPJJ010000087.1, forward strand.
GCCGAGCTGATCGGTCGCGCGCTGTGGTGCTACGCGACGCCGGAGATCGTGGCCCAGGAGGCGCGGCTCGACGCGCTGGGCTGGTACGAGCCGGCGCCCGCGGCGGTCGAGTTCGACACCGGCGCGGCGGTCGAGCAGGACATGCCCATCCTGCCGAGCCGGATGCGCTGGGTGCGCTTCCAGCTGTCGGATGGGAGCTTCGTCCGGTTGACCGAGACGATCTCGTAAGGCGCTCATGCCGCGAGGCTACGGGCCGTCTCGCACCTCGTCCACGAATAAAAGATTCAGCGCGGCGCCGGCATTCAGCGCGGCGTCAGACGCAGGCGCAGCGGGGTGGCCGGGCGCAGCGTGATGTTGAGCACCGGCGTCGGCGGCGGCGCATCGGCGGCCGGCGCGAGGCGGTGGCGCTGCAGCACCATCGCCGCGATCAGCGTGATCTCCGCCAGCGCGAAGTGACTGCCGAGGCACACCCGCGGTCCGGCACCGAAGGGCATCCAGGCGCCGCGAGGGATCTCGCGATGCCCCGCCGCCGGGTCGAAGCGCTCCGGGCGGAAGGCCTCCGGATCGTCGAACCAGCGCGGGTCGCGCTGGATCACACCCGGCGTCAGCCGCAGCATCGCGCCGCGCGGGAGACGCAGTCCCGCGATGGTCATGTCGCCGGTGAGTTGACGGGAGAACAGCGCCGGTGCCGGCGGGTAGAGCCGGAGCGTCTCCTTGATGCACAAGCTCAGCCACGGCAGCCGCGTCAGGTCCGCCGCCGTCGGCGCCCGGTCGCCGAGCACCGCGTCGACTTCGTCGGCCGCGCGCCGTTGCGCTTCCGGGTGCGCGGCCATGCACCATCCCCACCAGGTCAGCGCGGCGGCGCTGGTCTCGTGGCCGGCCAGGAAGGTCGTCATGCATTCGTCGCGCAACGCGGTGTCGTCGAGCGGCGCGCCATCGGCGTCGCGCAGCGACATCAGCATCGCAAGGAGGTCGTCCGGCGGCGGCTCGCCGCGGCGTGCGCGCTCGCGGCGTCCGCCGAGATGGCCGCGGATCAGCGCGTCCAACGCGCGGAGCGCGCGGCGCTTGCCGCGCTTCCACGGCGTCCACAGCGGCGCGCTGACCGGCACGTACATCTCGCCCATCGCGACCTTGCCGAGCTCGTGCACCGCCCACGACGCCTCGGCGACGACGGCCTCGCCCTCGCCGGTCGAGAACAGCGAGCGCAGGATCACGTCCATCGTCAGCAGCGTCATGCGCTGTTCGAAGTCGACATCGATGCCGATGCCGGCGCCGATGGCGGATGGGCCGGATCCAGCGGCGGATCCCTCCAGGGCGCGATGGGCGGCATCGACCATCAGCGGCACGAAGCCCTGGACGCGCTGCGGCGCGAAGCCCGGCTGCAGCAGCTTGCGCTGCCGCTGCCACGCCGGGCCTTCGGCGACGAGCACGCTCTGACCATGCGCGTCGGCGAAGACCTGCGTCGCGCGCTCCCAGCGGATCATGCCGTCGTGACCGGCGATCAGCAGTTCGCGGACCTGGTCCGGATGGAAGAAGTTGAAGTCGTCCAGCCCGAGCAGCCGCTGGTGGACGATGTCGCCGTACTGCTGATGCAGCCGTCGCATGTGACCGAGGTAGTCGCGGCGCATGGACAGGACTTCGGGCAGTCCGGCCCAGCGCGGACGCGGACCGGGCACGGTGTCAGGGATCGCAAGGACGTGGCTCATGGGATCGCATCGTCTCCGTGCCCCGCCTCGGCGTCTTGAATCGAAGCGACATGGGCCGCTCCCATACTTCCCCCGCCGCTGGCCCTCACCCCTCCCTCTCCCGCAAGCGGGAGAGGGTGAAAGAGGAGCGCGTCGTGCGCCTAGACTGCGACGCATGGACGCTCCCTTGCATTCCGGCACTGTCGCCCGCCTGCACATCCCCTCGCGTGCGCTGGAGGGCTGCCTCTATGCGTACCTCTGGCGCGATCTGTCGGCGGCCAAGGCACACAGTGAAGCCTTGACCGACGCGCAATGCCAGAGCTGGTTCCCCGCGACGCCGCTGTGCGGCCTGAGCTGGACCTTGAGCGGGCGCGTCCGGGAGCTGGGCCTCGGGACGGTTGGCAGGACGGACGACGGGACGGATGTCGGGACGGACGGCGCCAGTGAGGGCGATCGCGAGCCCGGGCCATGGCTCCCCGCCAGTGTCATCGGCGGTCCGCGCGGCGGCCCCAAACGCTTCCAGGCGACGCCCGACTGCCGGGCGTTCATGGTGGCGATCCGGCCGGAGGCGCTGCAGGCGATGACGGGCATCGATCTGGGCCAGCTCAAGGACCGGATGCTGCCGTCGTCGTTCATCGACGATCCCGCGTGGCGGGCGCTCGACGCCGCGATGCTCGCCGCCGGGGACGAACAGACCGCCCGCCGCACGCTGGAGGACTTCCTGCTGCCGCGCTGGCGCGCCGTGCGCGACGAGGTGCTGGCGGACGATCCGCCGCCGCGCGGCTATGCCGGCTGGATGCAGCATCTGGCGCTGCGTGCGATCGCGGCCGGCCACGGGCGCAGCGTCCGGCAGGCGGAGCGCCGCATCAAGCAATGGAGCGGCCAGAGCCTGCGGGCCTTGCGCCTGGTCAGCCGCGCCGAGGCCGCCTTCCAGCAGGTGCGCAAGCTCGACGAGGACGAGGGCGTCGTGATCTGGAGCGCCCTGGCGCAGGACCACGGCTATGCCGACCAGGCGCACCTGTGCCGTGAGACCCGTCGCCTCAGCGGTTTCAGCCCGGAGGAGCTACGCCGCCGTGTCGCCTGCGACGAGGCGTTCTGGGCCTATCGCGTCTGGGTCTGAGGAAGCCCCCGCCTTCGAGGACAATCGCGCCCATGGCTGTCCTCTCCCTCTCCAACGCCCACCTCGCTTTCGGCCACGTGCCGCTGCTCGACGGCGCCAATTTCTCCCTCGAAACCGGCGACCGCGTCGGCCTGATCGGCCGCAACGGGACCGGCAAGTCCTCGATGCTCAAGGTCCTCGCGGGCATCGAGAAGCTCGACGACGGGCTGCTGCAGCTCGAAAAGGGCCTCACCAGCGTCTACGTGCCGCAGGAACCCGAGCTTCGCCCCGAGGCCACGATCTTCGACGTCGTCAGCGAAGGCGTCGCCGAGGCCAAGGCGCTGCGCGAGCGCTACGAGGCGCACGACGAGAACGACGACCTCGGCTGGGTGCAGGAGCGCATCGAGCAGATCGGCGCCTGGAACTGGGAGCAGCGCGTCGACGAGACGCTGCACCGCCTGGACCTGGACGGCGGACGCAAGATCGGCGAACTCTCCGGCGGCCTGAAGAAGCGCGTCGCGCTGGCCCGCGCGCTGGTCGCGCAGCCGGACGTGCTGCTGCTCGACGAACCGACCAACCACCTGGACCTGGACGCGATCCGCTGGCTGGAAGAGCTGCTGAACGGCTTCAAGGGCTCGCTGCTGCTGATCACCCACGATCGCGCCTTCCTGGACAACGTCGCCAACCGCATCGTCGAGCTCGACCGCGGCCAGCTGCGCGGCTATCCCGGCAACTTCGCCGCCTTCCAGGCCGCCAAGGCCTACGAGCTGGAGAACGAGGCGCTGGCCAACGCCCGCTTCGACAAGCTGCTGGCGCAGGAGGAGGTCTGGATCCGCAAGGGTGTCGAGGCGCGTCGCACCCGCAGCGTCGCCCGCGTGCAGCGGCTGCACGAGATGCGCAACGAACGCCAGTCGCGCCGCGACGTGCAGGGCAAGGTGCGGCTGGACGTCGCCACCGGCGACTCCAGCGGCAAGATCGTGGCGGAGCTGGAGGGCGTCTCCAAGCGCTTCGGCGACCGCGTGATCGTCGACGGCTTCACCGGCACCATCCTGCGCGGCGACAAGGTCGGCCTGATCGGCCCGAACGGCGCGGGCAAGACGACGCTGCTGAAGATGATCCTCGGCGAGCTGCCGCCCGACAGCGGCGCGGTGCGCCTGGGCACGAAGATGTCGGTCGCCTACTTCGACCAGATGCGCGACGCGCTCAACCTCAACGCGACGCTGGCCGACACGATCAGCCCGGGCAGCGAGTGGATCGAGATCGGCAACCAGCGCAAGCACGTCAAGAGCTACCTGAGCGATTTCCTGTTCTCGCCCGCGCGGGCGGAATCGCCGGTGTCCAGCCTGTCCGGCGGCGAGCGCAACCGGCTGCTGCTGGCCCGCCTGTTCGCGCGACCGGCCAACGTGCTGGTGCTGGACGAACCGACCAACGACCTGGACATCGAGACGCTGGAGCTGCTCGAGGAACTGCTGGCCGAGTACGACGGCACCGTGTTCCTGGTCAGCCATGACCGGCGCTTCCTGGACAACGTCGTGACCTCGACCATCGTCAGCGAAGGCGGCGGCAAGTGGCGCGAGTACGAAGGCGACATCGAGGACTGGCTGCAGCAGTCGCAGCGCGCAGCGGAGATCAAGGCGCGCCAGGCCCCGGCCGCCGCGCCCACGCCGGCACCTGTCCCGGCGCCCGCGCCCGCGCCGGTCGTCGCCACGAAGCGCAAGCTCAGCTACAAGGAACAGCGCGAGCTGGACGAGATCCCGAAGCAGATCGGCGCGCTCGAGACCGAACAGAAGCACCTGCAGGCGCTGCTCAACAGCACGGAGCTGTACCAGCAGGGCGCCGGACGCATCACCGAAGTCACCAACCGCGCCGCCGAGATCGACGACGAGCTGCTGACGCTGATGACGCGCTGGGAAGAGCTCGACGGGAAGTGATCGTCAGGCCGGCTGCCAGCACCGACGCCCTGGCGCCGGTTGCAGGACGCTGATCCTCAGGCGCGGACGGTCAGGTCGCCCAGGCCTTCGTAGCGGGCGGTGACCGTCGCGCCCTTGGCGAGCTTCGTGGCCACGCGCCACGAGCCCGTCGTGACGACGCTGCCCGCCGGCACCGTCAGTCCGCCGCGCGTCGCGATCTGCAACCAGCCGGCGACGACCCAGGCCGGGTCGTTCAGGCCGTGGCCGCCGACGCCGCCCAGGGGCGTTTGACCCTCGACGATCAGCTCGCAGGGCTGGTTCGCCCAGTCGTGGCCGGGCTTCCAGGCCTGCCACGGACCCAGCGCCAGCGCGCCGTGCGTCTGCGCGTCGGCCAGGCGCAGGGTGTTGTCCGCCCCCAGGCCGCGCTGCCAGCGCGAGCCCAGCCATTCCACCGCGACGCACATCGCGTCGATCAGGTGTTCGGCCTGACCGGGCACCAAGGCCGCGGCCATCTCAGGGGTCACGTCTTGACCGAGGCGCAGGGCGATCTCGGCTTCGGCGCCGACCAGCGCGAACTCGCCGAAGTCACCCCCGTTGCGCAGGCCGCGCACCTCACGCGCGCGTTGCGGCGGCAACGGCGAGCTGCCCAGCGCGCCTTCGCGCGACGAGCCGCCGCACTTCCAGTACTGCGCCCGGCCCGGCGACAGCCAGTCGAGACGCTTCGCCAATTCGGCCTGCGCCACATAGGCGGCCGCTTCGTCGGGCAGCGACCACGCGGCGTCGTCGAGCAGGGTGTCGGCGTTCCAGGCCTCGGCGAGCGCGGCACCGAGGTCGATGGGGGAGGGGGAGCGGGGCATCGTCATGAGCGCGGATCTTAGGCGCGTCGACGGGCGCGGCTGCCGAACCTCGCAGCGCACATGACAACTCAGCCGGCGCTTGCATCGCGCTTGGATCGCGCTTGCATCGCGCTTGCATCGCTGACCTCTGCCTGGTGACTGGCGTCCTTCCCCCCCTTGCTCCCTCTTCTGGAACCCCACATGCTCAACCCCTTGACCGCTCCCGGTGCATCGCTCTCGACGGCTTTCGCGGGCATGGCGATCGAAGGCGCTTCGGCGGCGACCGCCGCGACCGCGACCGCACTGGAGCCTCCGCCGACGGAAACTGGCGGGTCCGATCCCCTGCGCCTTCTTTTCGCCGAGCGGGTGGCGACGGTGCCGCGCACGTTCGAGTTCCCGACCACCCTGGTGCTGCAGCAGGCACGCCCGAAATTCAAACTGCCGAGGCACGTCGAGGTGCTGGATGCCAGCACGCTGAGGAGCCGCGAGCGGCTGCTCGAGGACCTCGTCCTGCCTGACGCCCGCGCACCGTTCTCGCGCTATCGATTCGGCATGCTGTGCCTGGCGATCTCGCTGCTTCCTTCGATGCGGCACGGCTGCGCCGGGCGGCCATGCGTCTGCGACACCGAGTCGGCATGGCGGGGACCGAAGGCTGGCATGGCGGTTCGCATCGCCGGCTTGCTGGGGAATTGGATGTCGAGCGCCGGGAACCCGCTCGTTGCCGCCTATCGCGAACTTTCGAGCCGGCAGAGAAGCGAGGTCTGGCCGTGGATCACCGCAGTCGGCACGCTGCCGGTGAAGGACGCCGGGCAGTGGCGGACCATGAGGCGTCTGAGGGACATCGATCCGCCGAGCCCCGGTGACCTCGACTTGCCGCCGGCCTTGAGCATGCCCGACGATGCCGAGTCCCCGGCTCCCAGGACGACGCCGACGGCGTGGAGCGTGTTGGCGCCGATCGACGACCTCAAGCCCAGGACGTGGTCTCAGGCCTGGCAGGAGGCGCTGGCGGCGTTGGAGGTCATCGCCGCCGACGATGCCCGCCGCAGCGGCAGCCCGGTGCCCATCGAGGAGGGCGGACAGTGGGCCCAGGCGCTGCACAAGGCAGGGCGGCACGCATCCGGGCGCCTGTGGCACTTGCTGGAGGTCGATCCCCCCGGCTTCGTGGACCGATGTCGTGCGCTGGGACTGGCTGAGTTGGACCGGGTGCTGAGCGCGACCGCTCGTGCCGCACTCGGCGGCCGCGCCACGCCGGCGATGTCCGACGCGATCTTGGAGGTCAGCGCCGTGGCGTCCATGCGTGGTCTTCCGGAATGGGTCACCTGGTTCCGGCTGTATCGGCTGCAGCGACAGGGGCTCGCCGGCATCGCGTTGGACCCGGGGGCGGCGTTCTCCGTCGATCAATGGGTCTGGGCCAAGAACGACATGGCGACGCTCTTGCGGCGCGAGCCGGACCCCGCCTTTGCGATGCCGGCTGGCGCGGAGGATGCCCCTCGGATCGACGCCTGCCGGCGCCTGGGCGCACTGTTGTGGGGATGGATGGAGAGCGCCCCGAAGAACATGGCGTCGGCCTGCAGGAACGTGGAACGTGATCGGCTCGAATCGTTCCTGGTCTTCCTGATGCTCGGCGCGGCGGCTGACGCCTTCGCCGACGAGGGCTCGGCGGTCATCGCGACGGCGGACCGGCTGATCGGGATCGCGCAGGCCCGGGAGGTGTCCGCGCCCGAACTGGCCAGGCTGCTTCATCGCACGGAAGGCCGTGAGGAGGATGGGACGGCACGGTTCCGCCGTGATGAGACCCTGGACTGGGACCGGAGGTTCTGGGCCAAGACCTTCGCGTTCCGCCGCCTGGCGCAGGGCCTGGGCGTCGCCCGTTTCATCGAGGGCTTCCATCCTGAGGGCCCGGCGGGGGATCACGTCCCGTCGTGAGGCCTGGCGCGCGGCGCTGGGGCTAGGGATCGTCATGACCCCGGATCCTGCACGCCGTCGATAGGATGCCTCGCGACAACAACGAACACGCCGTCCGCGCGATGCGGGCGCGCCCAGGGAGGTTCCCCGATGACGATCCGCTCCTCATTCGCGGCTGGCGCCGGTGCGCTCGCGCTGGCGGCGCTGCTCGGCGCCTGCGCAACGAAGCCGCTCAACCCGTTCGGCCGGCCCTACGACGAGGAGAACGTGCTCAAGCCCGGCGCCATCGGCGGCTGCAAGGGGCCGCACGATGTGGCGCCTTATCTCGAGTTCGGCAGCGAAACGCTGTATCCGGCGACCCATCTGATGAACGGGAACGTCGCGAAGGTCGTGGTGCTGTTCAAGGTCGACGAGCAAGGGCGTGTCGAGCCGATGACCGTCGCCGAAGGCCCCAACCGGACCTTCATCACCCACGTTCATGTCGCGATGCAGGATTGGCGGGTACGGCCCGCCACGCTGCGCGGTCAGCCGGTCGCCGTGATCTGCACCCGGCGGCAGGGCTACCGGTTGATCGGTCCCTGGGCGCCGATCCCGGAGGAGGGCGATCGCCAATGATCCGCCGGCGCCGGCTCAGCGCCTGAGCGCCTCCCGCGCCCGCTCCAGCGCGTGCCAGAACTTCGGATCCTGCGAGGTCGCGAAGTTGATGCGCATCAGCGTGCCCGGCGTGCGCGTCGGGCTGAACAGGATCCCGGGTGCGATCAGCCAGCCCTGGTCCATCATCGCCGGCCCGAGCCGCTCGGTGTCGACGCCCACGTCGACCCAGCCGAACAGCCCCGCCGGCACCGCCGCGAAGCGGCAACCCGCGTCCTCGGCCAACCGCACGCAGCGCTGCCGCGCCGACGCCAGTCGCGCCGCGATCCGCTCGGCATGCTTGCGCAGCAGGCCTTGCTCGAGGCACAAGGCGACCGCCCGGTCCATCAACGGACTGGTGGTCAGCGAGGCCAGCAGCTTCAGGTCGGTCAGGCGCGCCATGCGGTCGGGGCTCGCCGCGACGAAGCCGACCCGCCACGCCGGCGACAGCATCTTCGAGAAACCCGAGACGTAGATCGTGCGCCGCAACTGGTCGAGCGCCGCCAGGCGCGGCGCGTGGTTCGGCGCGAACAGCGCGTAGGTGTCGTCCTCGACGATCAGCAGGTCGTGCTCGTGCGCCAGCTGCAGCACCTGGTGCGCATGCGCCAGGTCCAACGTCGCGCCGGTCGGGTTGTGCAGCACCGAGACCGTCACGTACATGCGCGGCCGGTGCTCCTCGATCAGCCGGCGCATCACCGCGATGTCCGGCCCGTGCGCGCCGCGCGGCACCGGCAGCAGCCGCATGCCGGCCTGCGACAGGCGCGCGTACTCGATCGCCCAGCCCGGGTCGTCCACCAGCACGGCGTCGCCCGGCTCCAGGAAGGCCCGCGTGATCAGGTCCAGCCCGTGCGTCGCGCCGACGGTGCTCATGATCTGGTCCGGCGCGGCCTGCACCGCGATGTCCAGCAGGCGCCGCGACAGCGCGCGCCGCAGGCGTTCGTCGCCGAGCGGCTCGCCGTAGCCGGACAGCAGCGCGTCGTCCGCGTTCGTCGCCAGCCGGCGCAACGTGGACTGCAGCAGGCCCAGGTCCAGCCATTCCGCCGGCAGCGTGCCCAGCCCCGGCGAACGTCGGGCGTCCGCCTGGAACATGCCGCGGATCAGCGCGCTGGCGTCGACCGGCGGCGGCAGTGGCGCGGGGGCGACGTCGTGGGCGACCGCCGCCCGGGGCGGCGGGCTGCGGGTTTCGCGAACGAAAAACCCACGCTTCTTGCGCGCTTCCAGCAGGCCCTGCGCGAGCAGCTGGTCGTAGGCCGCCACGACCGTGTACGGGCTGACGCCGTGGTGGCGCGCGCAGTCCCGCACCGACGGCAGCCGCGCGCCCGGCAGCAGCAGCCGCTGCTGGATCCGCGCCGCGAAGCGTTGCGCCAGCTGCTGCGCGAGCGGCTGGCTGGCGGTGCGGGAGAGGGCGACCGGCGCGACATTGGCGCTGTTGGGGGCGCTCATGCTGCCGTGGGCTGTGCTGGTGTCCATGCCGATACAGATCATGCGGTGGTATGGCGCAGTGTATTGGTCCTGTGCTGGTCGACCCCTTAGACTGGTCCGCTCAACCGGAGACAACCCCCATGAACCGCAGTCCCTGGACGCAGGCCCGCCGCGCGGCGCGCATGAACCCGTCCATCATCCGAGAGATCCTGAAGGTCACCGAGAAGCCGGGCATCCTGTCCATGGCCGGCGGCCTGCCCAGCGCGGACACGTTCCCGGTGGAAGCCATCAGGACCGCCTGCGACCGCGTGCTGACGCACAACGCGAAGGAAGCGCTGCAGTACGCCGCCAGCGAGGGCTTCGCGCCGCTGCGCGAGTGGGTCGCGGCCAAGGTCGCGACGCTGGGGATCAACGCCTCGCCGGACCAGGTGCTGATCACCAGCGGGTCGCAGCAGGGCCTGGACCTGGTCGGCAAGCTGCTGTGCGACGCGGGCGCGCCGGTCGCGGTCGAGACGCCGACCTACCTCGGCGCGCTGCAGGCCTTCACGCCGTACGAGCCGATCTTCGCCAGCCTCGCCAGCGACGACGAGAGCCCGCTGCCGTCGGCCATCGAGGCCCTGCCGCACGATGCGCCGGGCACGCGCTTCGCGTACCTGCTGCCGAACTACCAGAACCCGACCGGCCGCGTGATGAGCGCCGGGCGCCGCCAGGCCGTGGTCGCCGCCGCGCGCAAGGCCGGCGTGCCCATCGTCGAGGACAACCCCTACGGCGACCTGTGGTTCGACCAGGCGCCGCCGGCTTCGCTGAGTTCGCTGTGGCCGGAAGGCAGCCTCTATCTCGGCTCGTTCTCGAAGGTGCTGACGCCGGGATTCCGGCTGGGCTACATCGTCGCGCCGGGCGAGCTCTACCCGAAGCTGCTGCAGGCCAAGCAGGCCGCCGACCTGCACACGCCGGGCTTCAACCAGCGCGTGGTGCACGAGGTCATCAAGGGCGGCTTCCTGGACGAGCACGTGCCCAAGATCCGCGCCCGCTACAAGGCCAACCGCGACGCGATGGCCAAGGCGCTGGAAACGGCGCTGCCGCCCGGCTGCGAGTGGCAGACCCCGGAAGGCGGCATGTTCTTCTGGATCCGCCTGCCGGAGGGCCTGGACGCGATGGCGCTGCTGCCGCGCGCGGTCGATGCCGGCATCGCCTACGTGCCGGGTGCCGCGTTCTACGCGCACCAGCCGGACACGCGCACGCTGCGTCTGTCCTTCGTGACGCTGACGCCCGACCTGATCGCCGAAGGCGTCGACAAGCTGGGCCGCGTGCTGCACGAGGCGCTCGCGCTGGCGACCGCCGAAACGGCCCCCTGATCGGCTCGCCGGCATCGGGGCCCGGACAGGCACCGATGCCAAGGCGGACCTCGACCCCGCCCGGGGTCGGGGTCGGGGTCGGGTCTTGTCCCCTGTTCCCGTCACCCTCCCGCGCCACCACCACCGCCCCGCCAGGCGGGACGGAGCGACTCATCCCGTTTTTCCGAGGTTCCGCATGTCCGAACTCCGCCGCTTCGTTCAAGTCGATGTCTTCACCGCCGAGGCGCTGAAGGGGAACCCGCTGGCCGTCGTCATCGACGGCGCGGGCCTGGACGACGCCACGATGGCGAAGTTCGCGCATTGGACAAATCTCTCCGAAACGACCTTCCTGCTGCCGCCCACGCATCCCGACGCCGATTACCGCGTCCGCATCTTCACGCCGGGCGGCGAACTGCCTTTCGCGGGCCATCCGACGCTGGGCTCGTGCCACGCGTGGCTGTCCAGCGGCGGCGATCCGAAGCGGCCCGGCGAGGTGGTGCAGGAATGCGCCATCGGCCTGGTGCGCATCCGCCGCGACGGTGGAAGGCTGGCCTTCGCCGCGCCGCCGCTGCGGCGCGAAGGACCGGTCGAACCGGCGCTGCGCGACCAGGTGGCGCGCGCGCTGCGGTTGGCCGACGCGGACCTGCTCGATGTCGTCTGGGTGAACAACGGCCCCGACTGGATGGCGGCGCGCCTGGCCTCCGCCGAGGCCGTCCTCGCGATCGAGCCGGACTACGTGTCCATGGGGCGACTCAAGCTGGGCGTCGTTGGCGCTTATCCTGCGGGCTCGCCGCTGCAATTCGAGGTGCGGGCCTTCGTGCCCGGACTCGGCCCCGCTGAAGACCCGGTGACGGGCAGCCTCAACGCGGGTCTGGCACTATGGCTGCAAGGCGCCGGTCTGGCGCCCGACCGCTATGTGGCCGCCCAGGGCGCCGCCCTCGGGCGTGCCGGCCGGGTGCATGTGGCGAAAGAGGGCGGACATTGCTGGATTGGCGGCGATGTCACGCCGTTGATCCACGGTCAGGTGAGGTTGTGAAGCCATGAGCATGGAAGTCGATCATCTCGTTGTCGCCGCGAACACCCTCGAGGAGGGCCGCGCCTGGTGCGAACGCGTCCTCGGCGTGTCCCCTCAACCCGGTGGGCGCCACGCGCTGATGGGCACGCACAACCTGCTGCTCAACATCAGCGGGCCGCCGACCTATCCGCGCTGCTACCTGGAAATCATCGCGATCGACCCGGAGGCCCCGGATCCCGGCCGGCCGCGCTGGTTCGACCTGGACCAGCCCGCCGTGCGCGAGCGCCTGAAGGAGGACGGCCCGTCGCTGCTGCATTGGGTCGCGCGGGTGGCCAGCCTGGACGCCACGCTGGCCACCTGGGCGGGCGAGGGCGTCGATGCCGGCGAGGCGGTCGAGGCCGCCCGCGGCGATCTGAGCTGGCGCATCGCGCTGCGCGAGGACGGCCGCCGGCTGCGCAAGGAAGGCCTGCCGGTGCCCATCGAATGGAAGGGCGACGCCCATCCGACCGACAAGCTGCCTGAGAGCGGTGTGCAGCTGCTGGGCTTCGAAGCCCGCGACGGACTGCGCGCGCAGCTCTCGACGCCCAAGGGCACGATCGAACTGGAGGCGATCGAGGGGACGCTGTCCGATGCGCCGACGCAGTCCGGCGATCTCGACGACGCCGTGCCGGCTTCCCGCTGAGCCCCCTGACTCCGCTGACCCCGCTGACCCCGCTGACGTGGCGCCGAGCGCCGCCGTACCAGTGCCGACAAGGACCCGATGAGCACGCTGGATCTTTTCCGCGAGGATGCGCAGCTGCGCGACTGCGAGGCGACGCTGCTGCGCGCCGACGAGCGCGGCCTGTTGCTGGACCGCACGGTGTTCTATCCGCAAGGCGGCGGCCAGGCCGGCGACGCCGGCGTGCTGGTGCTGCCGGAGGGGCGTGAGCTGGTGATCGTCGACACGCGCAAGGGCGAAGGCGGCGAGATCCTGCACCTGCCCGCGCCGGGGCAGGACCTGGGCGGCCTGGACGCCGGCACGCCGGTCACCGCGCGCATCGACTGGACGCGTCGCCACGCCCACATGCGTTTCCACACCGCGACGCATCTGCTGTGCGCGCTGGTGCCGCACCCGGTGGACGGCTGTTCTATCACCGCGGGTTACGCGCGCCTGGATTTCCACATGACCGATCCGCTCGACAAGGACGCGTTGACCGCCGGCATCGCCCGGCTCGTCGCGGAGGCGCATCCGGTCGGCCACCGCTGGATCAGCGACGAGGAACTCGATGCGAATCCGACGCTCGTGCGCAGCATGAGCGTGCAACCGCCGCGCGGCACCGGCCGCGTGCGCCTGCTCGCGATCGATGGCGTCGACCTGCAGCCGTGCGGCGGCACGCATGTGGCCAACACGGCGGAGATCGGCGCCGTGGTCGTCACGAAGATCGAGAAGAAGTCGGCGAGGACTCGTCGCGTGGTGCTCGGTTTCGCGACCGGGGACGCGGGGACGGCGACGGCATCGACATGAGCGGCCTGCGTGTGCTCGGACGCGCCGCGTCCATCAACGTCCGCAAGGTGTTGTGGACCGGCGTCGAGCTGGGCCTGGACCTGACGCGCGAGGATGTCGACGTCCAGGCCGATGCCTTCCGCGCGCTCAACCCCAACGCGATGATGCCGGTGCTGATCGACGATGCGGCCCCGTCGTTCTCAATGTGGGAGAGCAACAGCATCTGCCGTTACCTCGCGCGGCGCGAGGGCCGCGTCGACCTGCTGCCCGACGAGCCCCGCGAGCGGGCGCTCGTCGAGATGTGGATGGACTGGCAGGGCGGCGAGCTGAACAACAGCTGGCGCTATGCGTTCATGGCGACGGTGCGCCAGAGCGCGCAGCATCAGGACGCCGCGCTGATCGAGTCCGGCGTTGCGAACTGGAACCGGCACATGGCGATGCTCGACGGGCAGCTCGCGCGCTCCGGCGGGCCCTTCGTGCTCGGCGACGGCTTCACGCTGGCGGACATCGTGCTGGGCCTCTCCACGCACCGCTGGCGTGCCGCCCCGATCGCGCACGCCGACCTGCCGGCGGTCGAGGGCTGGTACCGACGTCTGATGACCCGCCCCGGCTTCGCCGCCCACGGCCCGGCCGCGGGTCCTTGACGAGCGCCTCTAGACGTCCCCCTTGATCGTTGGGACGGCCTCGCTACACTCGCCCGCTGTGGACACGCCTGAGATACGACTGATCAGCCCCGATTCGCCCACGTTGTGGGAAGAAGCGCGCGCGATCCTGCGCGAATACGCGCAGGGCCTGGGCATCGACCTGGACTTCCAGAACTTCGACGAGGAACTGGCCTCGCTCCCCGGCGAGTACGACGCGCCGCAGGGCGCGCTGCTGCTGGCGCTGGTCGACGGGCAGATCGCCGGTTGCGGCGGTTTCCGTCCGATGACCGATTCCGACTACGTGAACGCCTGCGAGATGAAGCGCCTGTTCATCCGCCCTGCGTTCCGCCGTTTCGGACTGGGGCGCACGATGGCGCAGGCGCTGATCGATCGCGCCACCACCGCGGGCTACTCCACCATGCTGCTGGACACCCTCGACGACATGGAAGCCGCGCGCGACCTGTACGAGAGCCTGGGCTTCGAGGAGATCCCGCCGTACTACTTCAATCCGATCGCCGGCGCGCATTACCTGAAGGTCGACCTGGACTGAGTCCGGGAGGCCCGCGTCGGCCTCTCAGCGCGTCCCCGGCAAGGGTTTCCGGTTTCGTCGGGTTACCGGCATAGCATCGGGGCATGAGCTCACAGTCCCCTGCCGCTTCGACGACGTCCTCGGACGATCTCTTCCGCCTCGAGCCCGCGTCGCTGACGCCGGCACTGCTCGGCGAGTCGCCGTTCTGGCATCCCTTGGAGCAATGCCTCTATTACGTCGACATTCCGGGCAAGGCCCTGTTCCGGCTCGACAACGGCGCCGACGCGCCGACGCGCTGGCCGCTCAACGACGAGCCGGGCTGCATCGTGCCGCTGACCGACGGCGGGCTGCTGATTCCGCAGCGCAACGGACTGTGGCGCTTCGATCCCGCGACGGGCGACTACGTGAAGCTGCTCGATCCGCCCTATGACGCGTCCAGGCGCCGCTTCAACGACGGCAAGGCCGATGCGAAGGGACGGCTGTGGGTCGGCACGATCGACGACGCGCGCCAGCCGGCCTCGGCGCTCTATTGCCTGCGCGACGGCGCCTTCGAGCAGGTCCAGGACGGCATCACCGTGTCCAACGGTCTGGCCTGGAGCCCGGACGGCCGCACGATGTACTGGGCCGACACCAAGGCCCACGAGATCTACCGGTTGAGCTTCGATGCTGAAACCGGCACCGTCGGTCCACGCGAAGTCTTCGCCAGCTTCGAGAAGCGCGCTCCGGACCAGCCGCTGGAGACCTACGGCGGCCGGCCGGATGGCGCGGCGGTCGACGTCGAGGGCGCGTACTGGATCGCCATGATGGAAGGGCAGCAGCTGCTTCGGCTGTCGCCGTCGGGCGAGGTGCTCACGCGGGTCGAGCTGCCCGTGCGCTGCGCGACGATGCCGACCTTCGGTGGTGCGGACCTGTGCACTCTTTTCGTCACCACCGCCCGGGAAAAGCGCAGCGAGGCCGAACTCGCGTCGCAACCGTGGGCGGGCTGCGTGCTGAAAATGCGTGTGCCCGTGGCCGGACTGCCTGTCCAGTTCGCGCACTGGCCCATTTGAAGCAGCCCGAAGAAGCAGCCTGAAGAAGCAGCCTGAAAGGGCCAGGTGTTGCGCGCACACCGCGCGCAGGCGGGTGCTGGAAGTGATGCGAAAGCCGATGAACAGGGCTCGGGAGGGCCCTAGGCGTGGATCGCACGGGCTGTCAAGTCGGCGTGGATGGGCAGGCGCCTCGGTCTGTTAAGGGTTCGTAAGGCCAGAACCCCTATAATCCCGTGGTTTTGCAGCTCGCCCCCTGACGCCGTGAATCCCGATCCAGCGCGCGCACCCGTGGTGTCGCCCGCAGCGCCCGCAGAGCCGCCCCGGCCCGTTCCGATGAACAACCGTGGCAACGCCAGCCGGGATCCTTGGGACGACGGCATCGACGGAGATGCGGCTGCCGAACCGGCTTTCAAGCCTCTGACGCGAGAAGAAGCGCAGGACTTGCGGGCCCGGCTCCCGGCGATGTCCGTCTGGTCGTTGTTGACCTGGCAGGCCGCGGCGGGGGCGATCATGGTCGCGCTGTGGGGGCTGCTGTCCCTGCAAGCCGACAAAACCTGGTCGGCGCTGTTCGGTGCCGTCTCGGTCGTCGTGCCGAACGCCCTGATGGCGTGGGGCATGACGCGGCAATCAGCCAGGGACGCGGGCACGCCGATGCTCACGTTCGCGGTCTGGGAGCTGGTGAAGATCATTCTGGCGGTCGCCATCCTGGTGGCGGTCGTCGTGGGTTACGCATCGTTGAGTTGGGCGGCATTGCTCTCGACCCTCGTCGTGACCCTGAAGGCAAATTGGCTGGCCCTGCTTGGTCGGGGTCGAATCAGAAAATAGAGACGGAAACACCACCATGGCAGCAGAAGGGCACGCGCCGACTTCGGGTGAATACATCACCCACCATTTGCAGCATTGGCAGAAGAATTTCGCCTTCGAGGATGCGAAGCAGACGGGCATCGTCGACTTCAGCGTCTTCAACTTCGATTCGTTGATCTATTCGACGGTGCTGGGCCTGATCGCCGTGTTCGTCCTGTGGCGTGTCGCACGCAAGGCGCATGCCGGCGTGCCGGGACGCTTCCAGGCGGCCATCGAGATGCTGGTCGAGCTGGTGGACAACCAGGCCAAGTCGGTCATCCACAACGAGAAGAGCCGCCGGGTCATCGGACCGGTCGCCCTGACCGTGTTCGTGTGGATCTTCTTCATGAACTTCATGGACATGCTGCCGGTGGACTGGCTGCCGACGCTGTTCACCAACTACGTCGCCCATGACGCGCACCACGCCTACCAGCGCGTCGTGCCGACCGCCGACCTGTCGACCACGCTGAGCCTGTCGACCTTCGTCCTGGCGCTGGTGTTCTTCTACAGCGTCAAGATCAAGGGTCTGGGCGGCTGGGGCCACGAACTGATCGCCGCCCCGTTCGGCGACCACTTCCTGCTGTGGCCGTTCAACTTCCTCATGCAGATCATCGAGTTCGTCGCCAAGACGGTGTCTCATGGCATGCGACTGTTCGGCAACATGTTTGCCGGCGAACTGGTGTTCATGCTGATCGCCCTGATGGGTGGCGGCTGGGCCCTGACCGGAACCGGCATCGGCCTGGCCATCGGCCACGTCATCGCCGGCACGGTCTGGACGCTGTTCCACATCCTTGTGATCACGCTGCAGGCCTTCATCTTCATGATGCTGACGCTGATCTACCTGGGCCAGGCGCACGACGCGCACTGATCCGGTCGGACAGCTCGATCACCTCGATCCCCCGTTTCTTTTTCCCTTTCCCTTTTATCTAACTCTCTCAGGAGCAAAACATGGAAAACATCCTCGGTCTGGTCGCTCTGGCTTGCGGCATCATCGTTGGTCTGGGCGCGATCGGCGCTTCCATCGGCATCGCGCTGATGGGCGGCAAGTTCCTGGAATCGTCGGCCCGTCAACCCGAGCTGATGAACGAACTGCAAACCAAGATGTTCATCCTGGCCGGCCTGATCGACGCCGCCTTCCTGATCGGCGTCGCCATCGCCCTGCTGTTCGCGTTCGCCAACCCGTTCGCCGCTACGCTGCTGGCCACCGTCGCTCGCTGATCGAGCCCGAACCCTTTCACGACTGAAAGGATCGTGCCGTGAATATCAACGCTAGCCTCTTCATCCAGTGGATCCCGTTTGCACTTCTCGTGTTCGTCACGATGAAGTTCATCTGGCCACCGATCGTGAAGGCACTGGACGAGCGCGCGGACAAGATCCGTGCCGGCCTGACCGCCGCAGACCAGGCCAAGGCCGAACTGGCCAACGCCAACAAGAAGGTCGACGAGCAACTGGCGCAGACCCGCAACGAAACCACCAAGCTGCTGTCCGACGCTGAGAAGCGCGGCGCCGCCATCGTGGACGAGGCGAAGAAGCGCGCGGAAGACGAAGGCGCCAAGATCATCGCCGCTGCCAAGGCGGAAGCCGAGCAGCAGTCGGTGCGTGCCCGTGAGGCCCTGCGCGAGCAGGTCGCCGCGCTGGCCGTCAAGGGCGCCGAGCAGATCCTGCAGCGCGAGGTCAATGCCGGCGTGCACGCCGAATTGCTGAACCGTCTCAAGACGGAGCTGTAATCATGGCTGAACTCGCAACCATTGCCCGTCCCTACGCCGAAGCGCTGTTCCAGGTCGCGTCCTCCCAGGACCTCAAGACCTGGAACGAGCAGCTCGCCGCGCTGGCGCTCGTCGCCGGCGACAGCCAACTGCGCCAGTTCGCCGAAGACCCCAAGGTGAGCGCCGACCAGGTGTTCGACGTGGTGTCCGCGGCGAGCAAGCAGTCGCTGGTGCCCGGCGTTCAGAACTTCCTGCGCGAGGTGATCGCCAACGGCCGCCTGTCGGCGCTGCCGGCGATGGTCCAGCAGTTCCACGAACTGGCCAACGCCGCGTCCGGCGTGTCCGATGCGCACATCTTCAGCGCGTTCCCGATCGAGCCGGCCCAGCTGGCCGACGTGGTCGCGTCGCTGGAGAAGCGCTTCGGCCGCAAGCTGCAAGCGCAGGTTGAGCTGGAGCCTGGCCTGATCGGCGGTATCCGTGTGGTGGTCGGCGACGAGGTGCTGGACACCTCGGTGAAGGCCCGTCTGGAACGCATGAAAGTGGCGCTGACTGCCTGAAGCCTCGGCTTCAGGCTTCGGCCCGACTGCCTGAGATCCCCCCGATTCACCCTGGTGTCCCGCTTCGGCGGGATGCCGCTGGGAGCAAGCAATGCAACTGAATCCTGCTGAAATTTCCGAACTGATCAAGAGCCGCATCGAAGGCCTTGGCGCGTCCACCGACGTGCGCAACCAGGGCACCGTCGTGTCCGTGTCCGACGGCATCGTGCGCGTGCACGGCCTGTCCGACGTGATGCAAGGCGAAATGCTGGAGTTCCCGGTCGCCGCCGACGGCACGCAGACCTTCGGTCTGGCGCTGAACCTGGAGCGCGACTCCGTCGGCGCCGTGATCCTGGGCGCCTACGAGCACATCGTCGAAGGCGACACCGTGAAGTGCACGGGCCGCATCCTCGAAGTGCCGGTCGGCCCTGAACTGATCGGCCGCGTCGTGAACGCGCTGGGTCAGCCGATCGACGGCAAGGGCCCGATCAACGCCAAGATGACCGACGTCATCGAGAAGGTCGCCCCGGGCGTGATCGCCCGCAAGTCCGTCGACCAGCCGGTGCAGACCGGCCTGAAGTCGATCGACTCGATGGTGCCCGTCGGCCGTGGCCAGCGCGAGCTGATCATCGGCGACCGCCAGACCGGCAAGACCGCCGTGGCGATCGACGCGATCATCAACCAGAAGGGTCAGAACATGACCTGCGTGTACGTCGCGATCGGCCAGAAGGCGTCGTCGATCAAGAACGTCGTGCGCGCCCTGGAAGCCGCCGGTGCGATGGACTACACCATCGTCGTCGCCGCGTCCGCGTCCGAATCCGCTGCCATGCAGTACGTGTCGGCCTACTCGGGCTGCACGATGGGCGAATACTTCCGCGACCGCGGCCAGGACGCGCTGATCGTGTACGACGACCTGTCCAAGCAGGCCGTCGCCTACCGCCAGGTCTCGCTGCTGCTGCGCCGTCCCCCGGGCCGCGAAGCCTTCCCCGGCGACGTGTTCTATCTCCACAGCCGTCTGCTGGAGCGCGCCGCCCGCGTCAACGCCGAGTACGTCGAAGCCTTCACCAAGGGTGAAGTCAAGGGCAAGACCGGCTCGCTGACCGCGCTGCCGATCATCGAGACGCAAGCCGGCGACGTGTCGGCCTTCGTTCCGACGAACGTCATCTCGATCACCGACGGCCAGATCTTCCTGGAAACCAACCTGTTCAACGCCGGCATCCGTCCCGCGATCAACGCCGGTATCTCGGTGTCGCGCGTCGGTGGCGCTGCGCAGACCAAGCTGATCAAGTCGCTGTCCGGCGGTATCCGTACCGACCTGGCCCAGTACCGGGAACTGGCTGCGTTCGCGCAGTTCGCCTCCGACCTGGACGCCGCGACCCGCAAGCAGCTGGACCGCGGTGCCCGCGTGACGGAACTGCTGAAGCAGGCCCAGTACAGCCCGCTGTCGATCAGCCTGATGGGCGCGTCGTTGTACGCCGCCAACAAGGGCTTCATGGACGACATCGAAGTCAAGAAGGTCCTGTCCTTCGAGCACGGCCTGCACCAGTTCCTGAAGACCTCGCATGCCGCCCTGCTGACGAAGCTGGAAAACGACAAGGCGATGGACAAGGATGCGGAAGCTGAACTGAACGCCGCGATCACGTCGTTCAAGAAGTCCTTCGCCTAAGCAACCATGACCGGGTCTCGTTGAAGTCAGGCAAGACCCGGCCCTCACAGGAGAAATCATGGCAGCAGGCAAGGAAATTCGCGGCAAGATCAAGTCGGTCGAGAACACCAAGAAGATCACCAAGGCCATGGAGATGGTCGCCGCTTCGAAAATGCGCAAGGCGCAGGATCGGATGCGCGCGGCCCGTCCGTACGCGGAGAAGGTCGGCAACATCGCCGCCAATCTCTCGAAGGCCAACCCGGAGTACCGTCACCCGTTCATGGTGGCGAATCCGGACGCCAAGTCGGTGGGCTTCGTGGTGGTCACGACGGACAAGGGTCTGTGCGGTGGTCTGAACACCAACCTGCTTCGTGCGGCGACCGGCAAGCTCAAGGAAGTTGAGTCCGCGGGTCAGAAGTCCGAAGTGGTGGCGATCGGCAACAAGGGTCTCGGTTTCATGAACCGGATCGGCGCCAAGGTCGTCGCGCATGCGACGCAGCTCGGCGACAGCCCCCAGCTCGAGAAGCTGGTCGGCCCGGTCAAGACGCTGCTGGACGCGTATGCGGACGGCAAGCTGTCGGCGGTCTATCTCTGCTACACGCGCTTCGTCAACACGATGAAGCAGGAGCCGGTGGTGCAGCAGCTGCTGCCGCTGACGGCCGAGTCGCTGGAGACGGATGCCGCGGGTCATGCATGGGACTACCTGTACGAGCCCGACGCCCCGACGGTGATCAACGAGCTGCTGGTGCGCTACACCGAAGCCCTGGTCTACCAGGCCGTGGCCGAGAACATGGCGTCCGAGCAATCGGCGCGCATGGTGGCCATGAAGGCCGCGACCGACAACGCCGGCACGCTGATCGGTGAGCTGAAGCTGGTCTACAACAAGACCCGCCAGGCCGCGATCACGAAGGAACTGTCGGAAATCGTCAGCGGCGCCGCCGCCATCAGCGGTTGATCTCGCGATCGACCCGCAGGCAACAGATTTGAATTGAAGGAACGAAAAAATGGCTAACACTCAATCGGTGGGCAAGATCGTTCAGTGCATCGGCGCCGTGGTGGACGTGGAATTCCCGCGCGACCAGATGCCGAAGGTGTTCGACGCCCTCAAGATGGAAGGCACGACCCTGACGCTGGAAGTCCAGCAGCAGCTGGGCGACGGCGTGGTGCGCACCATCGCGCTGGGCTCGTCCGACGGCCTGCGCCGCGGCAGCGAGGTCTACAACACCGGCGACATGATCCAGGTCCCGGTCGGCCAGCCCACGCTGGGCCGCATCATGGACGTGCTGGGCAACCCGATCGACGAACGCGGCGACGTGTCGCGCGAGAAGACCGCGGCGATCCACCGCAAGGCCCCGGCCTACGACGAGCTGAGCCCGTCGCAGGAGCTGCTGGAAACCGGCATCAAGGTCATCGACCTGATCTGCCCGTTCGCCAAGGGCGGCAAGGTCGG
>CAMPJJ010000088.1 GCA_946886855.1 uncultured Roseateles sp.
CTCCCCCGTCGCCTCCACCCCTCCTCGTCGATGTCGTCCCCCAGCGCAGCCCTGTTGCAAGGCTGGCTCACCGGAGCCGGCCTGATCGTCGCCATCGGCGCGCAGAACGCGCTGGTGCTGCGCCAGGGCCTGATGCGCCAGCACGTGGTGCCGGTCGTGGTGGTCTGCGCGCTGTCGGACATGCTGCTGATCTGGCTGGGCGTGTTCGGCCTGGGCCGGCTGATCGCCGCGAGCCCGGTGCTGATGGAAGTCTTCCGCTGGGGCGGCGCCGCCTTCCTGCTCGCCTACGGCGTCAAGGCGGCGATGCGCGCGCTGTCGCCCCGGGCCGGTCTCCAGGCGCAGGCGGGCAGCGCCTCGCTGACGACCGTGCTGGGCAGCACGCTGGCCATGACGTATCTGAACCCCCATGTCTATCTGGACACGGTGGTGCTGCTGGGCACCGTCGGCGCGCAGCAGCCGGCGGGTCTGCAATGGCCGTTCGCGGCGGGCGCCTCGGTGGCGTCCTGGATGTGGTTCTCGCTGCTGGGCTTCGGCGCGGCGGCCGTGGCGCCGGCGTTGCGCCGGCCGGCGGTCTGGCGCAGCATCGATGCCTTGATCGCCCTCGTGATGGCTTTGCTGGGACTGCAGCTGATCCTGCGTCCGCTGGCCTGAAGCCTGCATGTCCAACGCTGAACCGCAGCAGAACCACAAGTTCACCTGGAGCTCTCCATGAAGGTCATCGTCCTCGGCGCCGGCATCATCGGCATCCATACCGCCTGGTACCTGCTGGACCAGGGTCACGACGTCGTCGTCGTCGACCGCCAGCCCGACGCGGCGCTGGAAACCAGCTTCGCCAACGGCGCGCAGATCTCGGTCTGCTTCTGCGAACCCTGGGCCAACGCCGGCGCACCGTTCAAGGTGGCGAAGTGGCTGCTGAAGGACGACGCGCCGCTGCTGTTCCGCCCGCGCCTGGATCCGGCGCAGTGGCGCTGGGGCCTGTCCTTCCTGGGTCAATGCACGACGGCCGCGTTCGAGCGCAACGTCGAGCAGCTCGTGCGCCTGGGCCGCTACAGCCATGAGTCGCTGCAGTCGCTCGTCGCGGACACGGGCATCGCATACAACCGCCTGCAGAAGGGCATCCTGCACTTCTTCGGCAGCGAGGCCGATTTCGAGGCCGGCGCGCAGGGCGCCGAGATCATGCGCCGCCACGGCGTGGACCGCCGCGTGCTGAGCCGCGACGAGGTCCTGGCGATCGAGCCCGCGCTGCGCTCGGCGCAGCATGCGGTGTTCGGCGGCACCTACACGCCGAGCGACGAATCCGGCGATGCGCGCGTCTTCACGCAGGCGCTGGCGAAGCTGGCCGAGCAGCGCGGCGCGCAGTTCCTGTGGAACCACGACATCCTGGCGCTGCAGCCTCAGGGCGGCGCGCGGGGCAACGAGATCGCCGGCGTGCAGATCCAGTCGCGCCAAACCGGCCAGACGCAATGGCTGAAGGGCGACGCCTACGTCGTGGCGCTGGCGTCGTACGCGCCGGCGCTGACCAAGTCGCTGGGCGAGCACCTCAACATCTATCCGGCCAAGGGCTACTCGGCCACGCTGCGACTGAAGCGGCCGGAGCAGGCCAGCACCGTCAGCCTGCTGGACGACGCGCGCAAGATCGCGATCTCGCGCCTGGGCGACTTCGTCCGCATCGCCGGCACGGCGGAACTGGTGGGCCTGGACACCAGCCTGGACAGCCCGACCTCCAAGGTCCGCTGCGAGTCGCTGGTGCGCCGTTACGAGGAGCTGTTCCCCGGCGTCGCCGACCTGTCGGAGCCCAACTTCTGGACCGGCCTGCGCCCGAGCACGCCGACCAACGTGCCCTACATCGGCCGCAGCCAGAAGGCCGCCAACCTGTGGATCAACGCCGGCCACGGCACGCTCGGCTGGACGCACGGCGCGGGCTCCGGCCGCGCGCTGGCGGAACTGATGAGCGGCAAACGTCCGGAACTGGACTTCGGCTTCTACGGCGACGCGCTGCCCGCCCAGGCCGTGCGGAGCGTCCAGCCGGCCTGATCCGGTCGAACCCCTCCCGGCGTCATCGAGGCGCCGGAAGCCAGAAACCAGGGCGCGGCTAGAATCCGCG
This sequence comes from uncultured Roseateles sp., assembly GCA_946886855.1. The sequence goes on from CAMPJJ010000088.1 coordinate 2,105, forward strand.
CCCTTTTCGCATTTCCGCCGCGCCGCCATGTCCTCTCCGCTTTCCGACCTGCAGCGCGATTTCTGCGCCATCGACTTCGGCACCTCCAACTCGGCGGTGGCCGTGCCTGACGCCGGCCGTCCCGGTGCGATGCGCCTGGTGCCGCTCGAAGATGGCAAGGTGACCATGCCGACGGCGGTCTTCTACTTCGCCGAGGGCCGCCACGACGCCGAAGGCCCGCCGCGCGCCTTCGGCCGCGCGGCCATGAGCGCCTACGTCGAGGGCACCGACGGACGGCTGATGCGCTCGATGAAGAGCATCCTGGGCACCAGCCTGATCGACCAGGTCACCGACGTCGGCGGCGGCCGCGGCGTGAAGTACATCGACATGCTCAGCGGCTACCTGAAGCGCCTGCGCAAGCAGGCCGGCGCGTCCGACGCCGGCGGCCACGAGCCGCGCCGCGTCGTGCTCGGCCGGCCGGTCTACTTCGTCGACGGCGAGCCCGAGCGTGACGCCGCGGCGCAGGCCTCGCTGGCCGCGGCGGCGCGCGCGGTGGGTTTCGAGGACGTGCACTTCCAGTTCGAGCCGATCGCCGCGGCTTTCGACTTCGAGCAGCAGGCCGACCGCGAGCAGATCGTGCTCGTGGCCGACATCGGCGGCGGCACCTCCGACTTCTCGCTGGTGCGCGTCGGGCCCGACCGTGCGAAGCGTCTGGACCGTCGCGACGACATCCTGGCCAACCACGGCGTGCACATCGCCGGCACCGACTTCGACCGCCACATCGAGCTGACCGGCATCCTGCGCGAATTCGGCTACCGCGCGCTCGGCCCCGCCAAGCCCGGCCAGACGCCGCGCGAGGTGCCCAGCGGCGTCTACTTCGATCTCGCGACCTGGCACCTGATCAACACCTGCTACAGCCCGCAGCGGGTGCTCGAGCTGCGCAACATGAAGGGCTTCTATGGCGACCCGCGCCATCACCAGCGGCTGATGACGGTGCTGGACGAGCGGCTCGGCCACGAGCTCGCGAACCGCGCGGAAGACGCCAAGATCGAGGTCGCCGGCGGCGGCGACTGCACGATCGACCTGCAGCTGATCGAATCCGGCCTGACGGTGGCACTCTCCGAAGCCGCGGCGCTGGACGCGCTGCGTGGGGACATCGAGCGCATCGCCCAGGCCGGTCGCGAGACGGTCGAGCGCGCGGGGCTGAAGCCGTCGGACATCGACGCGCTGTACTTCACCGGCGGCTCGACCGGACTGACTGTGCTGGCCGATCGCATCGCCGCGGACTACCCCGACGCCCAGACGGTGCGCGGCGACCGTTTCGCCTCGGTCGCGACCGGATTGGGACTGCATGCGGCGCGTCTGTTCGCTGCGTGATCCGGACGTGAAGGCGCGGGCCTGAAACTTCGGGATCACCCGGAGGGCTGACCTCGGACATCGGCGGAGGGCGCTGCTAGATTGCCGCCTTCCTCTGCTTAACGGTGCCGACACATGCCCACGCCTCGCGCCTCGTCGTTGATTCCGCTGATCCCGCTGACCCTGTCCCTCTCCGCCGCGTTCGGCGGTTTTTCCGCGATCGCGGCACCGGCGGAAGAGGCCGCGTCAAGTTCGGCTCAGACCACGGCCCTGACCTCCGCGGCGACCCTCGCGCAGATCTATCAGCAGCCGTCCGAGGCGATCCGCGCGGTGCTCGACGCGAAGGCCCTGCCGGTCTACCAGGTCTCGCCGGACCAGCGCACGCTGGCGATCGTCGTCAACCGGAAGTCGCGCGCGATCGCCGAGCTCGCCCGCCCCGTGCTGCGCCAGGCCGGCCTGCGCTATGACCCCGCCACCGACAGCCCGCAGCTGATCGTCACGATCGAGTCGCTGTCGCTGCGTCCGCTCCAGAACGGCGCGGACGGCGTCGCGCGCCCCGTCCCGCTGCCCCCGGGCGGCGCCTTCCATCACCTGCGCTTCTCGCCGGACGGCAAGCGCTTCCTGCTGAACCGGCGCACCGACGCGGCGGTCGAGCTGTGGGTCGGCGACGTCGCGACGGGCAAGCTCAAGGCGGTGCCCAAGCTCAAGCTGCACACGATGCTCGAGAACGACGTCGTGTGGCTCAACGACCATGAACTCGTCACGTTGACGGTGCCCGCCAGGCGGGGCCCCGCGCCGACCTTCGCCGCGCCGTCGGGCCCGTCCATCCAGGAATCCATCGCGCGCAACTCGCCGGAGCGCACCCAGCAGGACCTGCTGACCAACGCGCAGGAGGCGGCCGTCTTCGCGCATCACGCGAGCTCGCAGCTGGCGCGCGTCGACCTGAACACCGGCACGGTGCGGCCGGTCGGCGAGCCGGGCCTCTTCAGCCACCTCGAGGCGCTCGGCACGCCGGGTCAGGTCTTGACGATGCGGCTGCTGCCGCCGTTTAGCTACCAGGTGGGCTGGGACGACTTCGCCGCGCAGGCGGAGGTCCGCGGCGTCGACGGCAAGGTCACGCCCGTGGGCAAGGTGAAGCTGAAGGAAGGCGTGCCGGTCGAAGGCGTGATCACCGGCCCGCGCAACTTCTTCGCCTCCCCCGGCGCGGACGGCGCGGTGTACTGGGTCGAGGCGCTGGACGGCGGCGACAACCGCGCGCAAGTGCCGCATCGCGACCGGCTGATGCGCCTGGACGCGCCCTACACCGGCGAGGCGCGCGAAGTGCATCGCGTGCCGCAGCGGCTGTCGCGGCTCGAATTCCTCGAGGGTGGCCAGCAGGCGCTGGTGCAGGACTTCGACCTGACGAAGATGCGCACGTCGACGGCGCTCGTCGCGATGGACGGCGCCTCACCGGCGCAGCGGCTGATCGAGCGCTCGGTGCGCGACCGTTACCGCGATCCCGGCACGCCGGTGCATCGCATGCAGCCGACGGGGCGCGCGGTGGTGCGTCTGGACGGCGACGCGATCTGGTACTTCGGCACCGGGGCGAGTCCGGAGGGCGACAGGCCCTTCATCGACCGGCTGGTGCTGGCAGGCAACAGGAAGACGCGCCTGTTCCAGTCGGGCTCCGAGCCCAACGGCGGCGACAGCGCCCACTACGAACGCCCGCTGGCCGTGCTCGACGCCGAAGGCGCGCGCGTGCTGACGGTGCGCGAGAGCGTCAGCGAACCGGGCAACGTGATGCTGCGCGGTGGCGCGGCGCTCGCGACGGCGCAGGCGCTGACCGACGCCAAGGATCCGTCGCCGCAGCTGCGCGACATCCAGCGCGAGTTCGTCCGCTTCAAGCGCGCGGACGGGGTGGAGCTGTCGTTCTGGCTCTACAAGCCGCCGGGCTACAAGGCGGGCGAGCGCCGTCCTACTTTCGTCTGGGCGTATCCGCTGGAGTACACCGACGCGTCGACCGCGGGCCAGGTGAGCGGCTCCGGCAACCGCTTCAACAGCTTCGCGGGCACGAGCCCGCTGATGATGCTGCTGGACGGCTACGTGGTGCTGATGGACGCGACGATGCCGGTGGTCGGCGACCCGAAGACGGTGAACGACAGCTTCATCGCGCAGATCACGGCCAACGCGCAGGCGGTCATCGACAAGGCGGTGGAGCTGGGTGTCAGCGACCGCGAGCACATGGTCGTCGGCGGCCACAGCTATGGCGCGTTCATGACGGCCAACCTGCTGGCGCACACCCACCTGTTCAAGGCGGGCATCGCGCGCAGCGGCGCCTACAACCGCAGCCTCACGCCTTTCGGTTTCCAGAGCGAGCGCCGCACCTACTGGGAAGCGCAGGACGTCTACCAGAAGCTCTCGCCGTTCAACTACGCCGACAAGCTGAAGGAACCGCTGCTGCTGATCCACGGCGAGGCGGACAACAACTCCGGCACCTTCCCGATCCAGAGCGCGCGGCTGTACCAGGCGCTGGCGGGCACGGGCGGGTCGGTGCGCTACGTCACGCTGCCGTTCGAGTCGCACGGCTATTCGGCGCGCGAGTCGGTGGGCCACACGCTCTGGGAGATGAGCGAGTGGATGAAGCGCCAGGTCGGACCCGGCGCCGCGATCCCCCAGCCGTGAAGCTTGAACGCTGAGCGCTGAGCGCTGAGCGTTGAAATCGCGCCGCGCCGTGCCGCGCGGACGGCCTCAGCGCGGGCGACGGGGCGGCGGTCCGCCGCGGCCGCCTGGGCCGCCGCGGTGGCCGCCGGGCCGCTGCGGCTTGGGCGTTGGCATCGGCCGGGACACGTCGGCCAGCAGCAGGCTGGCGCGCACCAGGCTCTCGACCGCGTCATCGAGCTCCTCCGGCGGCTCGAGGCTTTCGATTTCCACGAGCAGCGCGTCCGCGTCTTCCAGGTCCTCGGGATCCAGATGCATGTAGAGCTGCGCGAGCGGCTCGGTGAGTTCAGTCTCGTCCAGGTTCATCAACGCGGGGAACAGGTCCGCGGCGAGCGCGAAGCCGGCGACCCAGGGCAGGACGGTTTCCGAGGCGGACGCGTCCTCATCGAGTTCGAACACCCACGGATCGAACCACTGGCGATCGTTGATCGCCTGCCGGAGGTCGTGCTCGCGGCGCTGGACGAGCTGCAGCAGCGGCCGTGCGTCGTAGCGCGCGGGGGCGGGCCGGCCTTCCTCGGAATCCAGCACCCAGCGCCACCAGTCGGACAGCGGCACCGGCTTGGGCTGCAGGATCACGGCGACCAGGAAGCCGTCGAGCATCGAGACGTCGAGCGGCTCCAGCGGCGCGGGGACCTCGTCGAGCAGCGATTGCAGTTCATCGAGGTCGTCGTCGCTCCAGGCCTCGGGAGGCGCGCCGGGCACCGACGCGGCGGGCGGGGCGGCCGGCGCCGACGGTGCGAATCCCTGCTGCGGCCGCGGCCCGCGCGTCGGCGTTCCCGTCTTGGCGGATGCCCCCGCCGTTTTGGGGGCGGGCCTGCGAGGCGCGGATTTGTTGGGGTGCTTGGGCGCGGTCATAGGGCGCGATTATCCGGGCCAGCCTGTACGGGCAGGCGAGTCGCATGGCTTCTGTTCGCCACCGCACGAAAGTCCTGGTCCGGAGGCGTCGGCGGCCCGCATTTTTTCCGTAATGCGGAGTCGCCCTTACACCTGCTGACCATTTTGCGCATGTATCCCACCTTGAGGGGATGCCGGAGGCTCAGGGTTCGCCCTAGAGTTCATCCATGCCCTCCAACGGCGCGGCCTCTGGCCCCGATGGACGGCACCGATCCCAACGACGTCCTTTCTAGGACTTGCAACGCCCGGTCAGCTCTGCTGGTCGGGCGTCCTTTTTTGTGGGTCAGCCGGGCGCGTCCGGTCCGTGGGACGGGACGCGCAGAGGACCACTCAGACCTTGAACGTCTCGCGGGCCACCTGGTCCGCGCACGCGGCCGCGGCCTTGGCCAGGTGGCTCTTGAGCAGGGCGGCCTTGTCCGCCAGCAGCTCGTCATAGGTCGGCGCATCCTTATCGTCGGATGGCACCGACCGGCAGCCGGCTTCCGCGACCACGGCCTTGCTGGTCGCGTCGATCAGACGCACGCGCGCCGCATACATGACGCGGTAATGCGTCCAGTTGGTCGGGAAGTAGGCGAACGACCAGTTGAGGGTCTGGACGTCCAGCACATAGTCAGCGCCCGGGTTGCTGGCAAGGACCGAGGGCAGGTCGTTCTTGCTGGTGATCGACGAACCGGGAACGGCCGTCATGCCCCTGGCCGCGTTCAACCGGGCTTGCAGGTCCTTGCCGATGGCCAGCGCGGGGTCTTCGACCGCGTTGTCGCGCACCAGCGCATTGCCCTCCGAGATCATGGCGACGGCGCCCAGGATGGCGAACGCCGCCTTGCCGGCGGTCATGGCGGTGAAGTCAGGCGTCTCGTATTTGGACGACACGACGGACCGGCCTTGCAGCTTGGTCGAGGCATCGGTGGTCAGGGGCGCCTGGCTGACGCTGACACAGCCGGTGAGGGCGAGGGCGCCGGCAAGGGCGAGTGGGAGACGAGTGTGCGGCATGGTCCTTCCTCCTTCGTTTTTAACGGGGCAGTGTAGGGACCGCAAAAGCCTCAGACCTCAGGCGAATCCCCTGGTCGTTCGGCGTCTGGGGACCGGCGTCCTCTTGCACTCACCGTGCGCCAGGAGGAGTCCGGGCACGCCAATGTTGCTCCAGCGCCTCGATACTCCGCCGCCATGACGCGACTCTCCCCGGCTTCGATCTTCGAGTTCCAGCCCGCAACATCCGACGACGCATCGGCGCTGGTGGCCCTGCGCATCGCCGCCATGCGCGAGAGCCTCCAGCGCATCGGCCGCTTCGATCCGCAGCGTGCCCGGGAGCGCTTCCTCTCCACATTCGATCCGGGGCGCACGCGGCACATCGTCGTCGACGGACAGCGCGTCGGCTTCGTCGTCACGACGCCGGAGGCGGCATGGCTGTCCCTCGATCACCTCTACATCGATCCGGCGCACCAGGGGCGCGGCCTCGGTGCGGCGGTGCTCGCTGATGTCTTCGAAGAAGCACGGCGGCTCGGCCTGCCGGTGCGTGTCGGCGCGCTGAAGCAGAGCGACTCGAATCGCTTCTATCGACGGCATGGGTTCGAACTCGTCGACGAAGGCGAGTTCGATTGCTACTACCTGAAGCCCGTCGGGACCGTCATGGTCTTGAAGACCTGGGACGCGCTCACCGACGCCGAACGCCACGCCGTGTCGACGCTGTCGGTCACCGAAGAACAGGTCGAGTTCGCCGGCAGCGTCGAGCGCGCGATGCAGACCTGCGAGGCCGACGCGGATGGCAACGTGGCTGGCCTGGCCGTCCTTGCAGCGCAGCAGGTCGTCGGTTTCCTGGTGCTCAAGCGCGGCGCGAGCCTGCCCGCCTGGGCGCAAGCGTCGGATGCCGTCATCAGCGCGATGCGCATCGATCTGGCGCATCAGGGCAAGGGCTACGGCACCCTCGCGCTGCGCGCGGTCTACGCATTTGTCCGGACGCAATGGCCGGCGTCCGCGCGGCTCGTGCTCTCGGTCGACGAGGAGAACGCACCGGGCCGCCGCGCCTATGAGAAGGCCGGGTTCATCGACTCGGGCCTGCGGGAGCAAGGCCGCATCGGGTGGGTGCGGTACATGGCCCGGGCGTTGCGGTGAGCCGACCCTCCTGCACGGTTCGATGCTCCTTCCGGGATCGCGCGGTGTTCAATATCCCTCGCGCATCGCCCCCTTGAGGTGATCGATCAGCAGGCGTACCCCCTGCGGGGTGTGACTGCTCCACGGATGGATCGCGTAGATCGCGTCGCCGAAGAAACCGACCCCGCGCCAGTCCGGCAGGACCTCGACCAGCCGGCCTTCCCGCATCGCGTCCCGCGCGCTGAAGTCCGGCAGCAGCGCGATGCCGAGTCCTGACAGCGCGCCGTCCCGCAACACTTCGCTGTTGCTGGCGCGAAAGTTCCCCTGCACGGGCACGCGGATGCGCTCGGGCGCTGCGTCGCCCACGCTCCGCTCGAAGAACCACTGCGCCGGACCCGGCCGCAGATACGGCAGGCAGCGGTGCTGCGCCAGCTCCGCCGGATGCTGCGGAATGCCGGCCCGCGCCAGATAGTCCGGGCTCGCCGTGAGCAACGCCCGCGACGCGCAGAGCTTGAACGCCACATGCGTCTCCGGCGGCGCGCTGGTGTGCCGGATTGCCAGGTCGAAGCCCTCCTGCGCCAGCGGTACCAGCCGGTCGGACAGATCGAGTTCGATCCGCAATTCCGGATAGCGCTCGAAGAACGCCGGCAGCGCCGGGGCCACGTGTTGCCTGCCGAGCGCCACGGGCGCCGTCACACGCAGCAGGCCGCGCGGCGCGCCGGCGGCCTCGCGTGCTTCGCTCAGGCTGCGGCTCAGCAGGGCGAGCCCGGGCTCCGCCTGCTCGACGAGCCGAGATCCTGCCTCGCTCAGGCGCACGGAGCGTGTCGTGCGCTGCACCAGTTGCTGGTCGAGGTGGCGTTCCAGCTCCGCCACCCGCTGGCTGATCGCCGCCTTGGACAGACCCAGCCGCTGCGCCGCCTTGGTGAAGCTTCCGAGCCGCGCCACCGCGATCAGCGCCTGGAGCTGAGACCACAAGAGCTCATCCCGTGCGTCAGCCCGAAGGGCCGAGGACCCCGCAAATTCTTGCGACACCGCAGGCGGGGGCGCAGCAGGCGTCCCGGTCCCCGGACGCAATGGGGGAGGAGTGCGGGAGGAAGAACGACGGGCCATGATTGTTCAGTCTATCGAACAATGTGATCGACGATGTGGGCTAGGCAGTGAAGGGGGTGATGCCTAGACTCATTGCCACACGAACAGGTCCGCGCAGCAGCGAGGGCCCCCATCAGCAGGAGACCGCCGTGACCTCGTCCGCCAATGCCCCCGTCGCCTTCACCGACAGCGCCGACATCACCCACTTCATCGCCGGCGAGCGGGTTACGGCCACGTCGGGGCGCAGCCAGGCGGTCTTCAATCCCGCCACCGGGCAGGTCGCGCGTCAGCTGCAGCTGGGCAACGCGGCCGACGTCGACGCCGCCGTCGCCGCGGCGCAGGCCGCGTTCCCCGCCTGGGCGGACGCGCCGCCGCTGCGCCGTGCGCGCGTGATGTTCAAGTTCCTCGAGCTGCTGAACCAGCATCGCGACCGCCTCGCCGCGATGATCACCGCCGAGCACGGCAAGGTCTTCACCGACGCGCAGGGCGAAGTCAGCCGCGGCATCGACGTCGTCGAATTCGCCTGCGGCGTGCCGCAGCTGCTCAAGGGCGACTACACCGAGCAGGTCTCCACCGGCATCGACAACTGGACCACGCGCCAGGCGCTGGGCGTCGTCGCCGGCATCACCCCGTTCAATTTCCCGTTCATGGTGCCGATGTGGATGGCGCCGCTGGCCGTCGCCACCGGCAACGCCTTCATCCTCAAGCCCAGCGAGCGCGACCCGTCGCCCAGCCTGGCCATCGCCGAGCTCTTCAAGCAGGCCGGCCTGCCCGACGGCATCTTCCAGGTCGTGCAGGGCGACAAGCAGGTCGTCGACGCCCTGCTGCACCACCCCGACGTGAAGGCGCTGAGCTTCGTCGGCTCCACGCCGATCGCGCAGTACATCTACGAGACCGGCGCCCGCCATGGCAAGCGGGTGCAGGCGCTGGGCGGCGCGAAGAACCACATGGTCGTGATGCCCGACGCCGACATCGACCAGGCCGTCGACGCGCTGATCGGCGCCGCCTACGGCTCGGCGGGCGAGCGCTGCATGGCGATCTCGGTGGCCGTGCTGGTCGGCGACGTCGCCGACCGGATCGTGCCCTTGCTCGCCGAGCGCGCGAAGGCGCTCAAGATCAAGAACGGCATGGCGCTCGACGCCGAGATGGGTCCCATCGTCACGCGCGAGGCGCGCGACCGGATCGAGGGCTACATCGCCCACGGCGTCGAGGAAGGCGCAACGCTCGTGGTCGACGGCCGCGGTCATCGCGTCGACGGACTGCCCGACGGCTTCTTCACCGGCGGCACCTTGTTCGACCACGTGCAGCCGACGATGCGCATCTACAAGGAAGAGATCTTCGGCCCGGTGCTGGCGTGCGTGCGGGTCAAGGACTTCGGCGAAGCGCTGGACCTCGTCAACGCGCACGAGTTCGGCAACGGCGTCGCCTGCTTCACCAGCGACGGCAATGTCGCCCGCGAGTTCGCGCGCCGCGTGCAGGTCGGCATGGTCGGCATCAACGTGCCTATCCCCGTGCCGATGGCCTGGCACGGCTTCGGCGGCTGGAAGAAGAGCCTCTTCGGCGACATGCATGCCTATGGCGAAGAGGGCGTCCGCTTCTACACGAAGCAGAAGAGCGTCATGCAGCGCTGGCCAGCCAGCATCGCCAAGGGCGCCGAGTTCGTGATGCCCACGAGCAAGTAAGCCCCGCAGGGCCGGCAGCCGTCGCATGCCGCCTGATCGGCTAACCTTGCCGGATGTTTCCGCATGGTGTTCCCCCTTCCGATCCGACTCCAGCAGGCGCCCTCGACGGCGTTCCACTGAGCGAGCTGCTTGAACGCGCGCGTCTCGCGCAGCAGCAGGCACGGCTCGACGACGGCGTCGCGCTGGCCGACGCGATCTGGGATCGCGCCGACGCCGAGGGGTTCATCAACGAGCAGGCCGAGGCCGGCAAGCTGCGCAGCTTCTTCCGGCTGCGCATGGGCGACCTGCCCGGCATGCTCGAGGTCGGCGAACGCGCGCTGCGCCTGATGCGCCCGCTGGGCGCAAGCCCGGCGATGTGCGAGCTGCTGCGCTGGATGAGCCTGGCGGCTTGCGAGCTCGGCGCGTATGAGCAAGGCCTGGCCTGCGCGCACGAGGCGCTCAAGCTCGCCGGCGAGCTCGGCGATGTGCGGCTGCACGCGGTCGCCCTGAACGGCCTCGGCGCCTGCTTCGAGCGCATGGGCGATCCGTGGCAGGCCGAGCGCCTGATGAGCGAGGCCGCAGGCCTGCTCCGCACCGACGCCACGCCGTTCGAACGCGTGGTCACGCTGACCAACCTGTGCACGGTCGCGATCGGCGCGTACCACCTGCAGCGCGACGGCGCCGCGCCGGAGCAGGCGACGCGCACGCTCGAACGCGCGCTGGAGCTCGCCCGCGAAGCGCGCCCGCATTCGCTGCAGCTCGGCGACCGCTACGGCGTCGCGCTGACCGCCTCCAACTTCGGCGAGGTGCTGCTGCTGATGGGGCGCCTCGATGAGGCCGAGCCGCTGCTGATCGAAGCCCGCGACGAATGCGAACGCGCCGGCTTCCGGCTGCTGGACTGGCGCCTGCGCTGCATGCTGGCGGAACTGCAGCTCGCGCGCGGGCAGGCCACCGCCGCATGGCAGCAGCTGCAGGTCTTGCGCGACGAGACTGGACAGGGCGCGGCCGGTAGCGTGCCCACCACCCCCACCGCGTCCGTCACCCTGCCGCTGAGCGACGTGCCGCTGTTCCTGCGCGTGCGTCTGCACCAGGCCAGCTACCGCGCGGCGAAGGCGCTCGCGCTGCTCGGACCGTCGCTGTTCCACCTCGAGCAGGCGCGCACGCTGGAGCGTCGTCGCGCGGTCTCGCAGCTGATGGCGCAATCGCAGTACTTCGTTTCGCGGATGGAGGCCGAATTCGCCGCCGATCCGGCGAGCGTTGCCGCGCGCGATGCCGCCGAGTTCAAGGATCCGCTGACCGGCCTGGGCAACCGGCGCTGCCTGGAGGCCCGCCTGCCGCCGCTGCTGCGGGCGGCGGAGCAGGAGGGGCGTCCGCTGACGGTCGCCCTGATCGATGCCGACGGCTTGCGCAACATCAACGAGCGCCACGGCCACGAGATCGGCGACCGGGTCTTGCAGGAGCTCGCGGACCTGCTGCGCGAGAACACGCGCGGTTCCGACCTGCTGCTGCGCTGGAGTGGCGAGGAGTTTCTCGTCGTGTTCCCCGACACCATCGCGGACCGCGGTTTCGAGGTCTGCGAGCGCATCCGCGCCAGCGTCTCGGTGCATCCGTGGAACGAGCTTGCCCCGGGCCTGGACGTGACCCTCAGCATGGGCCTGGCGAGTGCCCCGCCGTACGCGACCGACCTCCTCATCGCGCGCGCCAATGCTGCCGTCGAGCGCGCCAAGCACCTGGGTCGCAACCGCGTCGCCCTGGCCTGATCAGAAGCCTCACCGAGGGCAGCGACTGCTACTGGGGCCGGAATGGGGCTTGGGGTCCCTGGAGGGGTGCCCCATGCCCCGTGGAGAGCCCGCGCTTGGCGATTCGAACGAAGCCCGGCCTGAAGACCGCACAAGGGGACAGGTTTTGCCTCCGCCCGTCGCACGACTGTTTCTACAATGAGAACAGTTCTCATCTGGCAGGTAACGCTCTGCCGATGAGCCTCCCGCCAGCCTGATCCTCCGCTCCCTCGCGCCCGGCAACGCTGTTGCTTGCGTCGCGCGACTCTGGAGCCGATCCCGCAAGCCTTCGTCCTCCACCTCCCTCGCCGGGGCTGGTGCGCTTGCGCGCGCCGGTAGCGGGCTTGCGCCTGCTCGATGCTGTTCTTTCCCATGTCACGCTCCTTCCCAACCCCTGTCGCGGCCGCTGTCGCATTCCTCATGTCCGCCGGTGCCGCCGTGGCCCAATCCACGCCGGCGCCGGCGCCGACGCCGACGCCGGCCCGCGATGCCGATGCGCCGGGCGCCGCCGCGGCCGAAGCGGCTGAGGCCGCCGAAGCCGCCGTTGAATCCGCTGGAGGAGGCGTGACCCGCGCCGACCGCCGCCGCGCGCTGGACCGCGTGACCATCAGCGCCGCGCGAAAGAAGCTCGAAGGCGCGAGCACCCGCCTGCCGCTGACCGCCCGCGAGACGCCCCAGTCCATGAGCAGCATCGACGCCAGCCGCCTCGAGAACGAGACCCTGATCAGCATCAACGACGTGATGCAGAACATCACCGGCGTGAACGTGTCGTTCTACGACACGCAGCGCCCGCTCTACTTCGCGCGCGGTTTCCAGATCACCGACTTCCAGATCGACGGCATCCCCACCTACAGCGGCGGCACGCAGCAGGAGTACGACACGGTCTTCTACTCGCGCATCGACGTCGTGCGCGGCGCCAACGGCCTGACCACCGGCGCCGGCCTCCCGTCGGCGACGGTCAACATGGTCCGCAAGCGGCCGGAGAAGGCGTTCTCCGCCTACGGCGGACTGGTGATGGGCACGGACGACTTCCATCGCGTCGAGGCCGACCTCAACACGCCGGTCACGCGCGACGGCCGGGTGCGGGCGCGCCTGATCGCCTCGGCGCAGGAACGGGACGGCTTCCGCGACCGCCACAGCGAAACCAAGACCGCCTTCATGGCCACCGTCGAGGCCGACCTGACCAGCAGCACCACGCTGACCGTCGGCTACCAGGACCAGAACAACGTGCCCCAGGGCCCCATCTGGGGCACGATCCCGCGCTTCGCCTCGGACGGCTCGCTGGCCGGCCTGCCGCGCGAGACCAGCTTCTCGCCGCCGTGGACGCGCTGGTCGCGCCAGAACGGCACCTTCTACGCGCAGCTCGAACAGAAGCTCGGCGAGGACTGGACGCTCAAGGCCATCGCCAACCACAGCGAGGGCAACAGCTTCAGCCTGCGCACCTACGCCAGCGGCTATCCGGATCCGAAGACCGGCGCGGGCCTCAAGCTGCTCGCCGCCGTCGGCAAGAGCTGGGAGCAGCGCGACAGCCTCGACCTCTACGCCTCGGGCACGCTGGACCTGTTCGGGCGCAAGCACGACCTCGTGATCGGCGCCAACGGCGTGAAGACGACGACGACCACGCCGACGCTGAGCTCGGTCGCCTCGTGGAGCTACAACATCCCCGACATCCGCAGCTGGGACGGCAACGCGCCGGCGCCGACCTTCAGCGCCACCGGCGCGAAGCGCGTCGCCGAGACCGAACAGAGCGGCGTCTTCGCGATGGGCCGGTGGAAAGTGCTGGCGCCGCTGTCGCTGATCACCGGCGCGCGGCTGAGCTACTGGAAGACCGGCACGGACGCCTTCGACACCGCGGGCCGCTTCACGGCCCGGACCGGTGCGTACAAGGTGACCGACGAGGTGTCGCCGTACTTCGGCATCGTCTACGACGTCAACGACGCCGTCTCGCTGTACGCGAGCTACACCGACCTGTTCAAGCCGCAGAACTACAAGGACAAGAACGACAACCTGCTCGCGCCGGTCCGCGGCAGCAACACCGAATTCGGCCTCAAGGGCGAGTTCCTCGACAAGCGGCTGGCCGTGTCGGCCGCGGTGTTCGAGGCCAAGCAGGACCACTACGCGGTGCGCGACTCATCGGTACCGGAGGGCACGCTGCCCGACGGCGGCTCCGCGTACATCGGCGTCAACGGGACGAAGACCCGGGGCTTCGAGCTCGACGTCGCCGGCCAGCTCGCGCCGGGCTGGACGCTGAACGCGGGCTACGCCAACACGCGCATCACGCGCAACGCGCTGGACCTGATCTACGCCAACCTGCCGCGCCACACGGTGCAGCTCAGCACCAGCTACCGTCTGCGCGGGGCGTGGGAGCGGCTCACCGTCGGCGCCGGCGTGAACGCCCAGAGCAGCGTCGCGGGCTACGGCATCCCGCATCCGACGCTGGGCACGGTGACCGTCACGCAGGGCAGCTACGTGCTGTTGAACCTGCACGCCAACTTCCAGTTGAACGATCGCTTCAGCCTCGGCCTGTCGGTCCGCAATGCGCTCGACAAGACCTACTGGGCCAACCTCGACTATCCCAACTACGGGGATCCGCGCAGCGTGATGCTCAGCGTGCGCGGGCGGTTCTGAGTTCAGTGGGCCGGCCTGATCGCCGGCTCGATCTCCACCGCCTGCACGACGTTGCGGCCCTGGCCCTTCGCGAGGTACAGCGCCTGATCGGCGCGCTTGAGCACCTCCGCGGCGCTGGCGTCTTCGAGCGAGGACTCCGCGATGCCGAAGCTCGCGGTCAGGGGCCAGGTCTGTCCCTCCCACGCGAACGGATGCTCCGCCAGCAGCGTCCGCATCCGTTCCGCCACCAGCGCCGCGCCGGCGATGCCGGTGTCGGGCAGCAGCACGCAGAACTCCTCGCCGCCCAGGCGTGCGAAGCGGTCCACCTCGCGCAGGCACGGCCGCAACAACGCGACCAGCGACTTCAAGGCCGCGTCGCCGGCCGCGTGGCCGAGCGTGTCGTTCAGGCGCTTGAACCGGTCCATGTCCAGCAGCACCAGCGCGTAGCCGTGACCGCGCATCTGTCGGGCGTGTTCGAGGTCCACGGCCTCGGACAAGGCGCGGCGGTTCAAGACGTCGGTCAGCGGGTCGCGCTCGGTCAGCCGGCGGATCTCCAGCACCAGCTTCATCAGCAGCAGGAAGGCGATCCAGCCGTTGATCAGCAGCGCCAGCACCAGCGAGGCCCACAGCCAGGCGAGGTTGAAGTCGCTGGCGACGTCGATGTCTCCGGTGCGGCCCGGCGCGAGCGCCGCCTCCAGCGGCCGCGAGAGCAGCAGGAGACCGACGATCACCAAGGGCGAGGCCAGCAGCAGCGCCGCGCGCATGTGAAGGCCCCGCGCCCGCATCAGGCGCCAGGCGTCGACGGCCGCCAGCAGCGCCAGCACGCACATCGTGCCGAAGAGGACCGCCTTGTGCGGCAGCGTCTGCGGTCCGGCGGTGAAGCGGGCGGTGAGAACGTCGACGCCCACGACCACCAGCAAGGTGACGCGCCACGGCGCCGGCCGGTCGCCGATCAGCGGCACCGTGATCCGGATGAGGCCGAAGGCCGCCACCGACAGGAAGTCCGACCAGCCGTCGTCCATCCGCGGCACCAGCCCGAGCGCCTCATGCAGCAGGAAGGACGCGCCGAGCGCCCCGTTCGCGCCCGCGACGCTGGCACAGGCCCACGGCGATTCGCGCAGGCCCACGGCCATCATCAGCCACACCGTGGCGGCGACGCCGAACAGCACCACCAGCGCGGCGATCAGCGAGACCGGATCGGCGACCGGCAACATCAGGCGAACTCCGTCTCGCCCGCGGCGCGCAGCACGCGGTTGCGACCGCGGGCCTTGGCCGCGTACATCGCCGCGTCGGCCCGTGACAGGGCGCCGTGGCCGTTGGCGTCGCCCGACCGCATCGTCGCCACGCCGAAGCTGGCGCTGATCGGCCAGAGCTTGTCGCCCCAGGCCAGCGGCTGCTTCTGCAGCAGCTCCCGCAGCCGCTCTGCGACGAGCATCGCGCCGTCGAGGTCGGTGTCGGGCAGCAGCACCGCGAACTCCTCACCGCCGAGGCGGCCGAAGCAGTCCGCATCGCGCAGGGCTTCGCCGAGCACGGCCGACAGGTGCCGCAGCGCGGCGTCGCCGCCGGCATGGCCCAGGTCGTCGTTGATGCGCTTGAAGTGGTCGACGTCCAGCATGAGCACGGCGTTGTGCCGGCCGCGATCGGCCCGGGCCTGCAGGCGGGCCAGGTGCTCCTCCAGCGCGCGGCGGTTGAGCAGGCCGGTCAAGGCGTCGCGACGCATCAGGTGGCGCACCCGCGCGATCAGGCGCTGGATGACGAGCGCGATCAGCCCGGTGGCCATGGTCACGTCCACGACCAGGATGAGCATGACCAGCGGCGCGTTCACGCCTGGCCCCGCCAGGGCGTACGCCGGCGGCAGCCAGCCGAGCAGGGTGAAGGTGCGCCAGAAGCAGACGGTGGCGAACGCGCCGAAGGGCAGGACCAGGACGCTGGTGAGCGCCAGGCGGAAGCCCGCGCCGACGGCCACGTCGCGCGCGGCCATCAGCGCCAGCACACCGACCATGAAGTTGGAGAAGGCGCGCGCCCGGCCGGGATCCGGATCGCCGGCCGTACAGGCGACGGCGACGAAGCCGAGCAGCACGATGGCGATGATGTCGCGGGCGTTGTCGCGATCCCGCGTGAGGGCGCGGGCGCCTGCGGTGAGGAAGCCGGCGGCGACGAGGTCCAGCGGCAGTCCGACCAGCCGCTCCAGCGATTCCGGCAGCGCGGGCCACCAGCTCAGCGCGAGCAGGCCGTGATGGGCGGAGATGCGCCGCGACGCGCGCGGCGCGATGCGCAAGGCCTCGCCCAGCGCGAGCCAGACGACACACGCGACGGCGTCGATCACGGCGATCACCATCAGCAGCGTGGCGGCGTCGAGCGGCGGCATGCGGCCCATCATCGCAAAGGGAGGTCGCGCGCACAATCGCGCCCATGACGAAGGGTGTCCCTGACTCCGAGGGGCTGGTCGCCCCGGTGCAGGGCGGTTCGCGCCGCTGAGCGTCGCTGAGCGATGTTCAGCAACGGTCAGCGACGGTCAGCGACGCTCGACCAGGATCGGCGTCAGCGCCATCGAGGTGCGGACGCGGTCCGCGGCGGCGCGCGCGTCCTCGCGGCTGGCGAACGGACCCGCCTGCAAGCGGTGCAGGTTCTTGTCCTTGAAGATCGTCAGCATCGGCGCGAGTTCTTCCATGCCGCGCGTGAAGCGCTCGCGCAGCTGCTCGGCGCCTTCCATGCGGGAGAACGCGCCAAACTGCAGCCAGTAGCCCTGCGCGGCGGCGATCTGCAACGCGGGCACCGGCGCCTGCGGATCGGTCGCGGCGATCGCGCCGGCGGTGGCCGTCGCCATCGCATCCGCCTTGGATTGTCCCGACGGCGGCAGGTCGCTGCCGGGCGGCAAGGCGGTGATGGGGATGGGCGTCATGCCCGCGTCGGGCAGCGGGACTTGCGCCGACACTTGAGCCGGCACTTGCGTGGGCACCTGCGCGGGCACTTGCGCGGGCACCTGCGTGGGCACCTGCGTGGGCACCTGCGCCGGCACCGGGTTGACCGGCGGGCGCAGCTGCGCGGTGGTCGTCAGGTCGGGGGCGCCGCTGGGCGTGGCGGCCGCGTAGACGGGCGTGTCGGGGGCGACCTTCGGATCGGGCGACAGGGTGTCGCGGTCGCGCGTCCAGGCGCCGGTGCGGATGTCCTCGTAGGTGATGCGCTCGATCTCCACCGGCGCGACGCCGTTGAGCACGTCCAGCTTGAGCGCGGCGGTGTAGCTCAGGTCGATGATGCGGCCCTTGTGGAACGGCCCGCGGTCGTTGATGCGCACGATGATCTCGCGGCCGTTCTTCGGGTTGCGCACGCGCGCGTAGCTCGGGATGGGGATGGTCGCGTGCGCGGCCGTCATCGCGTACATGTTGTAGATCTCGCCGCTGGAGGTCGGCTTGCCGTGGAACTTGCGTCCGTACCAGGACGCGAGGCCCTTCTGCACCAGCGGCCTGTCCTCGGCGATCGGCTCGTAGCGTTCGCCCAGCACTTCATAGGGCTTGTTGGGGCCGCCCTTGCGGATGGATTCCAGCTTGGGCACCGCGTCGGGCACCTTCTTGAGGTCGGAGGGGATGACGGCGTCGGGGCCGTCCCGGTCAGGCCACGAGGAGACCTTGGGACCGCCGGGAGCGGGGCGGGAGGGAGTGGGACCGCGGCTGGCGCAGGCGGCCAGGATCAGGGCACACGTCAGGACGGCCAGGCGTTGACCGGCGGGGCGGGCTTCAAACATGGCCGCAACCCTAGCAATGCGGCGCGGATTTGCCAAGGTTATGCTGCGCGCACCCTTCTTCCCTTTCATGATCGTTTCGATCGTTACGTCCGCACCGTCATGAGCAACTACCTCTTCCCCCCAGCGCCGCAGGCCGCCGTGGCCGTGCGCGGCACCGACGCGCGTTACGCCGTCAGCCGCATCTTCTGCGTGGGTCGCAACTACGCCGCCCACGCCCGCGAGATGGGCAGCGATCCGGATCGCGAGCCGCCGTTCTACTTCACCAAGCCGGCCAGCGCGCTGGCGCCGTCGGGTGGCACGATCCCCTACGCGCCGGGCACGAAGAACCTGCACTATGAGATGGAGCTGGTCGTCGCGATCGGCAAGCCGGTGTTCAAGGCCACGCCCGAGCAGGCCGGCGACGCGGTCTGGGGCTACGCCGCCGGACTGGACATGACGCGCCGCGACCTGCAGAACGAGGCCAAGGCCATCGGCCGGCCCTGGGACCTGGGCAAGGGTTTCGAGCATTCGGCGGTGATCACCGAGCTGGTGCCGCGTTCGGAGCAGGGCGACCTGACGAAGGGCGCGATCACGCTGTCGGTGAACGGCGTGGAGAAGCAGCGTGGCGACCTGTCGGACATGATCTGGAGCATTCCGGAGCTGGTCGCCAACCTGTCGCAGTTCTATCACCTGGAACCGGGCGACCTGATCTACACGGGCACGCCGGAAGGCGTCGGTCCGGTGAAGCCGGGCGACAAGATCACCGGCGTGATCGAGGGCTTCGGTGAGCTGTCGATCACCATCGGCGAGGCCGAGTAAACCGGCCCGACGAGTTCCACGAGTTCCACGAGTTCCACGAGTTCAACGAGCGCAAGAAGGCAGAGACCCGCGACGATGTTCGATCACAACGAGACCCTGGACGAAGCCCGCGCGCGCAACATCCGTGATGCGCTGTTCGAGGACATCGGCGTCAGCGACTGGACCGCGCGGCTGGTGCCGGCGGGCCGGCGCGTGACGGCGCATGTCCGCGTGCGCGAAGCGGCGGTGCTGTGCGGCCGCGACTGGTTCGAGGGCGTATTCCTGGCGCTGGACGGATCGTCGCGGATCGAGTGGTCCTATGAAGAGGGCGCCGACATGGCGCCCGACACGGTGGTCTGCCGCATCGAGGCCGAAGGCCGGTCGCTGCTGTCGGCCGAGCGGCCGGCGCTGAACTTCCTGCAGCTGCTGTCGGGCATGGCGACGACGACGCGCGCGCATGCACGCGCGATCGAAGGCGCCAGCCCGAACCCGCGCGGCTGCGTGGTGCTGGACACGCGCAAGACGCTGCCCGGCCTGCGGCTGGCGCAGAAGTACGCGGTGCGCGTCGGCGGCGGGGCGAATCAACGCCTGGCGCTGTACGACGGGATCCTGATCAAGGAGAACCACATCGCCGCGGCCGGCGGTGTGACGCAGGCGCTGCAGCAGGCGCAGGCACTGGGGGCCGGCGTGTCCATCCAGGTCGAGGTCGAGACCATCGAGCAACTGCGCGAGGCCATGAAGGCCGGCGCAGTCAGCGTACTGCTGGACAACTTCAGCGAGCCGATGATGCGCGAGGCGGTGGCGATCGCCGGGGGTCAGGCCTTGCTGGAAGTGTCCGGCGGCGTGGCCATCGACCAGCTGCGCTGGATCGCGGCGACGGGCGTCGACCGCATCTCGGTCGGCCGCCTGACCAAGGACGCGAAGGCGGTTGACTACTCGATGCGGGTCGACGGCTGACGCTGACTCAGATCTCAGCGACTCCTGCAATTCGGCGCCATTTTCGGCGCCGAACTTCTTTTAGACACTGACTTCCTTCCCAACCGAAGGAGACAGCAAGTATGGAAACAAGTGATGAAGCGATGGCACCGCGACTGTTCGAAGTCGTCGGGACCTTGCAAGCCAAGTCAGCCAGCCCCGACGAGCGGATGGATCGGACTGAACGAGCCTCCAAAGCCATGTCGTCGTTTGGCCCCGATCGAATTGCCGCCTTTGTGGAGGAGGTGGTTGCGAGCTGTCCTTACTTTGGAGAGAAGGAGGCATTCCACCTGCAGCGGCTGCTGATGAAGTTGGAGCACTCGACGTCGCGATTCGGACTGCTGGAGGTGCTCGATCGGTGTGAATCATCTGACTACGACAAGCTTCACCACCTTCTGTCGAGGTGGAGTGCGAGCTCGGCGAAGCTCGTTCTGGATGAGATCGAACAGCGACTCGCGCTCATCAATGAGCTGAGGCAACGAGTCGCGAAGGTGGGGGTGGACGAGCTTCATGAGCTTCAGCCCCTGTTCGAGCGCGGGCTGTGGATGTTTGGGGTCCAACTCGAGTCGGTCGAGTTCACGTCCAACCTGGGCATGTCCCGTGTCCTGCGCCAACTCTTCAAGGACAGCACCGGCAAGGGATCGCGCAACCGGCCCGACTTCATCGCCTTGCCCAACAGCAGCGTTGGCCTGTACGCCAAGCCGTCTTGGGACAAGGAACACGAGGTGAATGGTGTCGGGCAGGTGGTGGTTGTCGAGCTGAAGACGACGGACGTCGCCATCGGCGGCAAGGATGTCGATCAGGCCTGGAAGTACATCAAGGAACTTATGGCGCGCGGATACGTGCGCGTCGGTACCCGCGTAGATGCCTACGTGCTGGGCAATGAGATCGAACCCTGTGAGGCGATGGTGGCGAAGAGGGGCGACTCCATCAGCATCGTGCCGATGTTGTACGAGACGCTGCTCACGCGCGCAGAGACGCGGATGCTGGGCCTTCACCGGCATCTCCGCCATGCGCCGTTCATGCTCGCGGCTTGACTGAACGCCACATTGGTCGGGCACCTTGCCAGTGCCCGCCACACCAAGCTTGTGCGCAACCGCGGTGCGCGGGTGTCGTTCTGGCTTGCATACAAGACAGATGAGCCTGGGAAGGCAGGGTGCACCCGCATTGGCACGGAAGCTGCAAAGCCCCGTGCATGGGCATCACCGCCACCGACATCAGCCAGCGCATCATCGATGCCGTGCTCGCGCAGAAGCTGGCGCCGGGCACGCGCCTCGGCGAGCAGCAGCTCGCGCTGCTCTTCGACTGCAGCCGCACCATCGTCCGCGAGGCGCTGACGCGGCTCGCCGCGCGCGGCATCGTCACCGTCAGTGCGCGCCGCGGCTGGTACCTCATCGCCCCCTCGCGCGACGAAGCCCGTGAGGCCTTCGAGGCGCGACGCGTCATCGAGCTCGGCCTGCTGCGCGGCCGGCGGCCGCTCGACAAGCCCGCGCTGACGCGCCTGAAGAAGCACCTCGCGCAGGAGAAGGCCGCGCTGCGCGGCGACGACGTCGGCGCGCGCAGCTTCCTGCTCGGCGACTTCCACGTGTGCCTGGCCGAGTGCCTCGGCAACAGCCTGCTCGCCGACACGCTGCGCGACTACACCGCGCGCACCACGCTGATCGCGATGCTCTACCAGTCCTCGCACGACGCCGCGCAGTCCTGCCAGGAGCACGTCGCCATCGTGGCCGCGCTCGAACAGGGCGACGCCGGCCGCGCCGAGGCGCTGATGGCCGAGCATCTCGCCAGCGTGCAGGCGGGTCTGCAGCTCGAGACGCAGACCGACGACCCCTTGCATCACCTGCGCCAGGCGCTGACGCCGATGGCGTCGGGTGCCGCCGCGTCGGCGGCCTCCACCGCGTCCCCCACCGCGCGGTCCACCACGACGTCCCCCGC
>CAMPJJ010000089.1 GCA_946886855.1 uncultured Roseateles sp.
GCCCTTGCGGTTGAAGTCGCCTTCCAGGCCGTGGCCGACCGCCTCGTGCAGCAGCACGCCGGGCCAGCCCGGGCCGAGGACGACGGTCATCTCGCCGGCCGGGGCCGGGCGCGATTCCAGGTTGGTCAGCGCCGCGCTCACCGCCTGTTCGACATAGGAGGCGATCATCTCGTCGGTGAAGTAGGCCAGGCCGAAGCGCCCGCCGCCGCCGCCCGAACCCACTTCGCGGCGGCCGTTGCTCTCGGCGATGACGGTGACGGACAGGCGCACCAGCGGCCGCACGTCGGCGGCCAGCGTGCCGTCGGCGCGCGCGATCAGCACGACCTCGTGCTCGGCGGCCAGGCCGGCCATCACCTGCGCGATGCGTGGATCCTTGGCGCGGGCCAGGCGCTCGGTGCGCTCCAGCAGGGCGACCTTCTGCGCGCTGTCCAGGCTGGCGATCGGGTCCGCGTCGCCGTAGAGCGCGCGGCTGCCGGAGACGATCGGTTCGGTCGGCACCTTGACGCGGCGGCTCTGGCCGGCCGACGCGATCGCGCGCACGGTGCGGGCGGCGTCGAGCAGCGCGGCTTCGGAGATGTCGTCGGAGTAGGCGAACGCCGTCTTCTCGCCGGCGACGGCGCGCACGCCCACGCCCTGGTCGATCGAGAAGCTGCCGCTCTTGACGATGCCTTCCTCCAGGCTCCAGCCCTCCGAGCGGGTGGTCTGGAAGTAGAGGTCGGCGTCGTCGACGCGGTGCTCGGTGATCAGGCGCAGGGCCTGCGAGAGCGACGCATCGGTCAGGCCGAAGGGTTCGAGCAGCTGGGCACGGGCGGTGACCAGGCGGGCGAGGGTGGGTTCGCGCGAAATCATCGTCCGATTGTAGGCATCGCCCGGGACGCCCGCCCGGCAGCAGGCGCGGCCGACCCTGCGGGGCGGATGGTGACCCTGGCGGGCGGCAGGCGCCTGACCATGACGGCCAGGGAAGGGGCGGGCGCCGCTGGAAAGGTGGTAGCGATCGGTAGCAATCGCTTCACCGAACTTTACGGCGACCCCGTCACCGTGTCCGCGTGGAGGTTCGTTGTCTCCCCAGCGGCAACGAAAACCGCAGCCAACCCTCCCAAGGAGAACCTCGATGAAGCGCATGTCCCTGTCGATCGCCCTCGTGTCCAGCCTGCTCGCCGCTTCGGCGTTCGCCCAGACCGCCGCGCCGGCGTCGACCGCCACGCCGCGCGTCGACCAGCGTGAAGCGAACCAGCAGCAGCGCATCGCCAACGGCGCCGCGTCCGGTCAGTTGACCGCGAAGGAAACGCAGCATCTGGAGAAGCAGCAGGCCCGCGTCGACAACGCCGAAGCGAAGGCCAAGTCCGACGGCGTCGTCACCGCGAAGGAACGTCGCCAGCTGCAGCGCAAGCAGGACGTCGCCAGTGCCGACATCCGCCGCGCGAAGCACAACAACAAGACCGCGGGCAAGTGATCCCGACCTGACTGCCGAGGCCGCTGGCCCTCACCCCGGCCTTCTCCCGCAAGCGGGAGAGGGCGCAAGAGGAGCCAGCGCCGCGAGTGGAGCCGAGAGGGCGGGGTGAGGGCCGGGGTCTCCGCAGGAAGATGAAGTCAGCGCGCCTCGTCGGCGTCCGCTTCATCGTCGCCCGCGGCGTCCTGCTTCCATTCCAGCGCCTGCTGGTACAGCGCCTTGCGCGACTCGCCGGTGAGCTCCGCGGCCAGCGCCGCCGCCTGCTTCAGCGGCAGGTCGCGCACGAGCACGCGCAGCGTGCGCAGCGCCTCGGCGGGCAGGCCGTCATCGCTGGCGACCGTCGGCGCCGCATGCAGCACCAGCACGAACTCGCCGCGCTCGCGCAGCTTGTCCTCGGCCAGCCAGGCGGGCAGCGTCGCGCAGGGCGCGGTGTGGATGGTCTCGAACTGCTTGGTGACCTCGCGGCACACCGTCAGCGTCTGCGCGGGCGCGAGCTCGGCCAGCAGCGCGATCAATTCCTGGATGCGATGCGGCGCCTCGAACAGCACCTGGCTGTGCGGCGCGCCGGTCAGCGCCTGCAGCGCGGCGCGGCGCTCCGCCGCCTTGGTCGGCAGGAAACCGACGAAGCGGAAACCCTGCGCCCGCGCGTCGCCGGCGACGCTGAGCGCCGCCGCCGCGCTGCTGGCGCCGGGCAGCGGCACGACGCGTACGCCGGCCTCCGCCGCGGCGGCCACCAGCACCGCGCCCGGGTCGGAGATCGCCGGCGTGCCGGCATCGCTCACATACGCGATGCGTTCGCCCGCGAGCAGCCGCGCGACCAGGCCCTGCGCCGCCTGCTGCTCGTTGTGCTGGTGCAGCGCCACCAGCGGCTTGTGCAATCCGAGCCAGCGCAGCAACTGAGCGCTGACGCGCGTGTCCTCGCAGGCGACCGCGTCGACCAGACCGAGCACGTGGATCGCGCGCAGGCTGAGATCGGCGAGGTTGCCGATCGGGGTCGCGACGACGTAGAGCGTGCCGGCCGGGTGTTGCTGATGACCGGCCGCGGCGGCGGCGGCGGCGATCAGCGAAGCGGACGGGGACGTCGACATGTTCAAGAAATTCTCCAGGGGAAGCACGGGCACCACGGAGGCCGTGGACAAGCAGGCGCGCGGCGCCGAGGCCGAACAGCGCGCCCTCGATCATCTGCGGCGCCAGGGCCTGCGGCTGGTGACGCGCAATTATCGGGTGGCGCGCGGACCGTCCGCGCGCGGCGGCGAGGTCGACCTGATCCTGCGCGACCGCGACGGCACGCTGGTGTTCGTCGAGGTCCGCGCCCGGGAAGGCGATGCGCACGGCGGCGCGGCCGCCAGCGTGACGCGGGCCAAGCAACGGCGTGTGATCTTCGCTGCGCAATGTTTCCTGCGGACGCAGGCGGTGCTGCCGCCCTGCCGCTTCGACGTGGTGGCCATCGACGGCGACCGCATCGAGTGGCTGCGCGGCGCGTTCGATGTGCCGGCGGAGCATTGAGACGCCTTTATCATCCCCGCACCTATGTTGGAACAACGCATACAACAACAATTCTTCGAAAGCGCGGACCTGCTGTACCAGATCGCCGAGGGCCTGTCGCGCCCGCTGGCGGTCGCGGCGCAGATGATGGTGGACGCGCTGACGGGCGGCGGCCGCGTGCTGAGCGCGGGCCTGGGCATCTCGGCCGCGGACGCGACCTACATGGCCTCGCTGCTGTCCGGCCGCTTCGAGCAGGAGCGCCCCGGCCTGGCCGCGCTGGCGCTGGACGCGCAGGCTCAGGGCTACGCCGATCCGGCGTCGGCGCTGATGCGCCAGATCCAGACCTTCGGCCACCCGGGCGATCTGCTGCTGCTCTTCGAAGCCCAGGCCAGCGGCGCCGCCGCCGCGCTGCTGCAGGTGGCGCACGGTCAGGAGATGAGCGTGATCGTGCTCAGCGGCACCCAGGACGACGAGTGGCGCGGCACGCTGCTCGACACCGACGTGCAGCTGCGCGTGCCGCACAGCCGCTTCGCTCGGGTGGCGGAGGCGCACCGGCTGCTCTCCCACTGCCTCAGCGACGCGATCGACCTGCAGCTGCTCGGCGCGGGCGAATGACCTTGAACCCGACGGCGATGCCGACGACCTCCCTCCCGACCTCGAAGGACCTCCCGATGACCCAGACCCGTTGGACCCGCCGCCTGATCCTTGCCGCCGCGCTCGGCGGCGGCCTGCTGCAGACCGCCTGCGTGCCGCTGATCGTGGGCGGCGCCGCGGTGAGCGGCGCGCTCGTGGCGACCGACCGCCGCACCTCCGGCACCCAGCTCGAGGACCAGGGCATCGAGCTCAAGACCTCCAACCGCATCCGCGAGCAGCTCGGCGATCGCGTGCACATCAGCGTCAACAGCTACAACCGCATGGTGCTGCTGACCGGCGAGACCCGCAACGACGAGGACAAGGCCGCCGTCGAGCGCATCGCGCAGGGCGTCGAGAACGTCAGCAGCGTGCTCAATGAAGTGGGCGTCGGCATGCTGAGTTCGCTGTCCAGCCGCGCCAACGACGTCGCCATCGCGGCCAAGGTCAAGGCCAGCCTGGTCGATGCGAAGGATCTGATCTCGAACGCGTTCTATGTGGTGGTCGAACGCGGCAACGTCTACCTCATGGGTCGCGTGACCGAGCGCGAAGCCAATCGCGCCACCGAGATCGCGCGCGGCGTGCGCGGCGTCCAGAAGGTGGTGCGTGCGATGGAGATCATCAGCGAGGCCGACCTGGCCGCGATGGGCCAGTCGCAGTCCAAGGCCAAGGACAGCCCCTGAGCCTCCTCACCGGTCCTGGCCGGACTTCGCTCTCCTCGAAAGGACCGCCGCGGCGGTCCTTTTTTCTTGCCGCGACGCCTGCCCCGGAAAAAGGGGCGCATCAGTGTCGGCTCCCCCGTGGGCGGTGCGATCTGAACTCGTCGCTTTCGAGCATTTTTGCAAGTCCTTTGACTTGGCTCACACATGGAGGCAATCGCTGCTGACGGATCAGCCAGCGCTCCCCATCATCGCGCCTCCCTCAATGAGCAAAGCGGAGGCCGAGCCGATGTACTTTCCCTATCTCCATGGCAAACAGAAGGAGGTGCTGGCCTTGCGGCACCTCGCGGCGGTGCTCGGATCGGAAGGCCACCTGCAGCCGGTGCTGGAGCCGGTGCGCCAGGCGACGACCTCGGTGCGCCACACGCTCGAGGCCTGCGAGACGCATCGGCTCCAGGTCTGGCTGGTGATCAATCCGGTGCGGCAGGACTTCGACCTGCTGCCGCCGGCGCAGTCGCTGGAATGGGGTCGCCAGCTGTTCACGTCCCTGCCCAGGCGGCAATGGATCCATCCGACCCTGATGCTCGGCCCGTCCATGACACCGGCCGTGCTGCGGCGCTTCGTGCAGCTGTTCGGATCGAGGCCGCTGGGCATCGTCGTCGGGCCCGACGCGCCGCCCTTGCATGAGGTGATGGCGCTGCTCGGCGGCGCCCAGGTGCGGATGGTCTTCTTCAAGGACATCGAACCGACGCCGTCGGCGCGCGCGGCGGCGGGCGCGGCGGGATGCGTCTGGGTCGAGGACCGGCGCCTGCCGGAGAACCCGGAGCTGCGGGTCAGCGAGCGGCACCTGTTCACCGATCGCGCCGTGACCTTCGTCCGTGACGGGCTGGCCGGGTTCTCGGACTACACGACGCTGCCGTCGCGCCCGGAGGCGCCGGAACTGTCGTCGAGGCTCGCGGCCTTCCGCCTCAGCTGCCTGCGCACCGCGCCCGCCACGGGCGAGTTCTGGATCGAGCACTTCATGGGCGGACGTTCCGGTGTCGAGGAGGGCGGCGCGGACGCCCGCTTCCGCCAGTCGCTGCTGGCCTTCCATGCCGCGCTGGACCGGACCGACGTGTCTTTCGGCCCGACGGAGGCGGTGCGGCGTTACCTCGCCGGCCTGATCGAGGGCACCGTGCCGACGCGGGCGCTGAGCAAGCAGTGGGAACTCATGCACCACCTCGAGCTGGTCAGCGGCGTGCTGGCGGGACGGTTCCCGACCCGGCCGGCGGCCGGCGTGCCGGACAGTCTGCTCACGATGCCGCCGCGCTCAGGCGCACGGGAATTCCGCTGAGCACCGAGGTGCCGGAGAGCGGGTCGCGCGCCTCGTCGTCGAGCAGCAGGTTCATGTTCACGCCCGGATGCCGGGCCGCGACCGAGAGCCGGCTGCCCGTGAGGTCATGCCCCCAGCCGTGCGGCAGGCTCACCACGCCCGGCCGCATGTCGGCGCTGACGGTGATCGGCGCGATGAGGCTGCCGCGCGCGTTGCTCAGGCGGGCGGACTGGCCGTCCGCCAGGCCCGCGCGCGCGGCGTCGTCGGGATGGACCAGCAGCGTGCAGCGGTCCCGGCCCTTCGCCAGCACCGGCAGGTTGTGCATCCAGCTGTTGTTGCTGCGGGTCTCGCGGCGGCCGATCAGCAGCAGCTCGTCGCCGGTCGGATGGCGCAGCGCGGCATCCGCGTGCACGAGGTCCGCCAGCAGCGCGGGCGGCGCCAGTTCGATGCGGCCCGAGGGGGTGCGCAGGACCTCGGGGATGCGAGGCTGCAGCTCGCCGAGGTCGATGCCGTGCGGGGCGGCGCGCACCTGCTTCAGCGTCAGGCCGTCCGGCCTGGCGCCGAAGCCGTCGCCGTACGGGCCGGAGCGCAGCGCCAGGTCGAGCCAGCGCGCCGGGCCGGCGCCGCCGTCCAGCATCGCGAAGACGGCTTCGGCGTGATCGCCGGTCTGGCGCTTGAGCTCGGCGCGCAGGGCCGCGTCGTCGACGGCCTGCAGGTCCGCGTCGGCGGGTTGGCCGGCGACGATCGCGGCCAGTCGCAGCAGGGTCTGCCACTCGGGGCGCGGCGCTGCCGAGGGTTTGGTGGACGCCCCCGTGGACGCCCCGGAGGACGGCCTGCTGGTCGACGTGTCGGACGAGGCGTCCGCGTCGGTGCCTGCGTCGGCGTCGGTCGGCATCACCGGGCCGGACCAGCGCGCGTGATTGCGCCAGGACAGCTGCGCGAACACCATGTCGTAGTGCCAGTCCTCCAGCGGGGACGGCGGCGGCAGGATCAGGTCGGCGTGCCGGCTGGTCTCGTTGATGTACGGGTCCAGGCTGACCATGAAGTCCAGACTGTCGAGCGCCCGCGCGAGCCGCGCGCCGTTCGGCGAAGAGAGCACCGGGTTGCAGGCCACGGTGATCAGCGCGTGGACCTGGCCGTCGCCGGGCGTCTCGATCTCCTCGGCCAGGCCACTGAGGGGGAACTCGCCCATCACCTCGGGCGCCTTGCCGACGCGGCTGTGGCGGCGGCCGGTCGCCACGCCCTTGCCCTGGCCGGGCCGGCCCATGGTGTTGGCGGCGAAGGCCGCGGCCTTCGGGAACATCAGGCCGCCCTCGGTGTCGAAGTGGCCGGTGACGATGTTGAGCGCGTCGATCAGCCAACTGTTCAGCGAACCGAAGCGCTGCGTGCAGGTGCCGAAGCGGCCGTAGAGCACCGCCTTGGGCGTCGTGGCGAATTCGCGCGCGAGCCGCCGTTGCGCGTCCGCGGGGATGCCGCAGTGCGCGGCGCCGCGTTCGGGCGGGAAGTCGGCGACGGCGGCGCGCAGCGCGTCCAGGCCCTCGACGTGATCGGCCATCCTGCCGAGCTGGACGAGTCCCTCCTCGAACACCGTGTGCAGCAGGCCCAGCAGCAGGAAGACGTCGCCGCCGGGGCGGATCGCGAGGTGTTCGTCGGCGGCCTGCGCGGTCTCGGTGCGGCGCGGATCGATGACGATGATGCGCCCGCCCCGCGCGCGCATCGCCTTGGCCTTGCCGCGGTAGTCGGGGCTGGTCCACAGGCTGCCGTTGCTGACCATCGGATTCGCGCCCAGGCAGATGAACAGGTCGGTGCGCGGCAGGTCCGGCACCGGGACGCTGAGCCAGTGGCCGTACATCAGCCCGCAGGCGAGCTGCTTGGGCATCTGGTCCAGCGTCGAGGCGGAGAACAGGTTGCGCGTCCCCAGCGCGCGCGCCAGGTGCGGGAAGTAGCTGAACAGGCCGATCTTGTGCGACGCCGGATTGCCGATCGTCAGCGCGACGGCGTCGGCGCCGAACTGCTCGCGCAAGGGCGGCAGGCGGCGGGCGATCTCCTCGAAGGCCTCGTCCCAGCCGATGGGGTCGAAGCCGGAGCGGTCGGCGCGTCGGCGCACCGGCTGGCGCAGGCGGTCGGGATCCTCATGCAGGTCCTTGAGCGCGACGCCCTTGGGGCAGAGGTAGCCGTGGCTGAACGGGTCCGCCTCGTCGCCGCGGATGGACACGATCGCCGTGCCTTCGGCGGACGTGCGGGTGCGGATCTCGAGGCCGCAGCAGGCTTCGCACAGCGGGCAGATCCGGGTGTGCGTGTGTTCAATGGTGGTGGCGGTGGCGGCGATGGCCATGGCTGTCTCCCGTCGTTTGCGGACGATTGTGGGAGCCGCTGTGTGCCCGCGAGGTCATGTAGGCGACAGGCGCGCCGACGCCGGCTACATCTGCCGGAACAGATGCGTGTAGCTCTCCGCCACGATGAGCGCGTCCTCGCTCTCCTTGAGCTTGACCTGCATGCGGCCGCGGAAGTCGCGCGACACGCCGGCAACCGCCGCCGCGTTGACCAGCGTGGAGCGGTGGATCTGCCAGAACTGCTGCGGATCGAGTTCCTCGACCAGTTCCTTGAGCGGCTTGCGGATCAGCGCCTCGCCCTGGCGCGTGGCGACGCGGGTGTACTTGGTGTCCGACTGGAAGTACAGCACCTCGTCGACGGTGATCAGCTTGAGGGTCTGCCCCACCGACGCGTTGATCCAGCGCAGGTACTGGCGCTTCGTGGTCGCGCCCGCCTGCGCGCCGAGCTGGCTCAGCACCGCGCTCAGGTCGGCGGGCGGACCCGCCAGGCGCTGCTTGATGCGCTGGATCGCCGTGAACAGCCGCGCCGGCTCGAGCGGCTTGAGCAGGTAGTCCACCGCGCCCTCGTCGAAGGCGGCGACGGCGTACTGGTCGTAGGCGGTGACGAACACGACGTGCGATCGCCCCTGCACCTGCCGCGCCACGTCCAGGCCGGTGGCGCCCGGCATCTCGATGTCCAGGAACAGCACGTCCGGCTTGACCTCGTGCAGCAGGCGCAGCGCCTGCACGCCGTCGGCCGCCTCGCCGACGATCGTCAGTTCGGGCCAGAGCTGTTCCAGCCGTTCGATCAGTTCGTGGCGCAGCGTCGCTTCGTCCTCGGCGACGACGGCCGTCGCGGCAGCGGAATGGAAGTTCATGCGGGCAGCTCCAAGGTGAATTCGGTGTCCTCGGCATTGCTGCGGCACTGCAGTCGCGGCGCCGGGGCGCCGGGGGCGCGTTCGAGGCGTTCCAGCCGCTCACCGAGCGCGTGCAACGCCGCTTCCTCGCCGCCCAGCCCGCCGCGGTCGAACGACAGGCTCACCCGCAGCCCGCCGCCGGGCAGCTCCTGCGCGCTCAGGCGGGCCAGGGACGGCAGGCGCGCGGGGTCGCGCAGCATCAGCTGCGCCAGCGGCAGCAGCAGCATCGGCGGCAGCGGCCGCGTGGCCAGCCACGCCGACCACTCGGTCGACAGGCTCAGCAGACGGCGATGGCGTCCCGCGACCACGGCGAGGTAGCTGTCCAGCAGCACCGCCTCGGACGCCAGCGTCACGCCGCTGTCGCGCAGCCGGGGCAGGGCCACGCGCAGATGCCGGATCAGCCGTTCCATCTGCTCGGGGGCTTCGCGGTCGGCGCGCTCGTAGGCGCGTTCGATGTCCACCAGGGTGTCGAACAGGAACTGCGGCTCCACCTGCGCCTGCAGCGCCGCCAGCCGCGCGGCGACCGCATCGCGCTGCATCGCGCTCTGCTCGCGCAGCAGCGCCTCCACCTTGGCGCGGGTGCGGCGGCGGCGCATCGCCATCTCGTACCAGGCCACCGACAGGCTGGCGGTGACGCAGACCGACAGGCAGTCGCCGATGAAGTTGACCCAGCCCACCGGCTGGCACGGCATGTCGCACTTGCGGGCGCGCGCGAGTTCGGCGATGGAGGGCAGCCCGAGCATCGGCATCAGCTGGTCGTACATCAGCTTGGCCAGCACCGATCCGAGCAGCACCGCCGTGGTCAGCCGCGCGACGCGCCACCGGTTCTCGGGCGCGCTGCGCGAGGCCGGCAGCCAGGTCAGCAGCAGCACCAGCGACACCATGAGCGGCGTCAGCATCTGGTTGGCGAGCGCCGCCGGCCAGCGCGCGTCGTCCATCACGTAGAAGATCGACGGCGCATCCACCAGCCCGTAGAACACGCCGATCAGCAGGAACCAGGACAACTCCTCCACGCGCAAGGAGCGCCAGGAGTGCCAGAGGTGGGCGACGGGTTCGCGCACGGTCATGCGACGGCTCCGGCGGATCCGGGGGCTGCGGCCGTGCCGGTCGCGGCCGCGGTCGCTGGCGCCAGCGCCGCCGCGGCGGCGTCGCCCGGCGCACCGCCCGCACCGCCCGCACCGCCCGCACCGCCCGCACCGTTGTCCGCGCCGCGTCCCGTACCGCCCGCAAGGGGCACGCGCACCCGCGCGACGACGCCGCGCGGTTCCGCCGCCTCCAGCTCCAGCCACGCCTGGCGCCCGAACATCGCCATCAGCCGCGCGCGGGTGTTGGCCAGGCCCACGCCGCTGCCGCCGCTCGCCGCGAAACCCTGGCCGGTGTCGCGCACCTCCAGCAGCAGCGCGCCGCCGTCGGGGTCGCGTCGTGCGCTGATGTCGATGCGGCCGCCCTCGGGCAGCGGGGACAGGCCGTGCTTGATCGCGTTCTCGACCAGCGTCGGCAGCACCATCGGGGGCAGCGGCGTCGCGAAGAGCGCGGCGTCGGCCTCGATCTCGAAGCGCAGCCGCTCGCCCATGCGCATCTGCAGGATGGTCAGGTAGCTGCGCGCCAGCTCGAGTTCCTGGCCGAGCGTGGACATGCCTTGGCGCATGCTCGGCAGCGCGGCGCGCAGGTAGGCGATCAGGCTGCCCATCATGTCGCGGCCGCGCTCGGGCGCGGTCTCGTAGAGGCGCTTGACGTTGGCCAGCGTGTTGAAGAGGAAATGGGGTTCGATCTGCGCGTTCAGCGCGGAGAACTGGGCTTCCATCTGCTGCGCCTGGAGGCGGTCGTGCTGGCGCGCCAGTTCCGCGAGCCGGGCCCGGGCGTTGCGTTCCTCGCGCACGCCGTGCAGCAGCGCGGCGAAGAAGCCGCCCAGCACCAGCCACAAGGCCATCGTCGAGGCCAGCCAGTCCCAATGCAGCGGTGCCTCCGGATCGCCCAGGTTCGCGACCTTGTAGCGCAGCAGCGTGCCGACCGTGGCGCCGACGGCCACCGCGACCGCGCGCACGGCCAGGGGCCAGCGCAGCGTGCGCCGCGCGAGCAGGGCTTCCGCCAGCGCCAGCGCGGCCAGCACGCTCAGCGCCGTCAGCAGGGTCTGGCGGGTGAAGCGCAGCCACTCCATGAGCCAGCCGGTGATGCTGTCGTCCTGCGTCAGCCAGCTCAGCGACCGCGCGCCCGCCATCGCGAGGCAGAAGTAGAAGCAGGCCGCGATCATGCGCAGGTTGAAGAGCTGCAGCGCGGCGTCCCGCGCCGAGCGGCGGGGTTCGGAAGGGACGCCTGCGGGCGTGGCGGGGGGTGCTGCGGACATGGGCGGGATTCTGTCCGCCTCACGCACGCCTTGCCAGCGCGTGCGACGAAGCCGGACAGGGCGGGACGAGTCCGCCCTTCGCCGGACCGAAGTGCCGCGGTCGGAGGCGGCATACTTCCCGCCCATGAAGATCCATATCGGAAACGGCGTCCGCCTGTTCGTGGACGTCGAGGGACCCGGCCTGGTGCCGGACGGGCCACGGATGCGGGAGAAGCCGACGCTGATCTGCATGCATGGCGGGCCGGGCTTCGACCATGCGGCGTTCAAGCCGGCGTTCAGCGAGTTGGCGGACCTCGCGCAGATCGTCTACTACGACCACCGCGGCCACGGCCGCAGCGATCCGCGTCCGCCGTCCGAATGGACGCTGGACATGTGGGCCGACGACATCGTGCGCCTCAGCGACGCGCTGGGCATCGACAAGCCGATCGTGCTGGGCCAGTCCTTCGGCGGGTTCGTCGCGCAGCGCTACCTCGCGCGGCATCCGGGCCATGCGTCGAAGGTGATCCTGTCCAGCACCTCGCACCACATGGGGCTGGCGCGCAAGCTGGATGCCTTCGAGCGGCGCGGCGGACCCGAGGCCCGCGCGCTGGCCGAGGCCTTCTGGAGCCGCCCGACGCGGGAGACCTTCGAGGCCTACTGGGCCGGCGTGCGCCACCTCTACAACACGCAGCCGGCGGCCGATCCCGAGGCGGGCGGTCGCACGCTGGTGAACCTGGACATCCTGCTGCACTTCGTCAGCGGCGAGAAGCAGGACCTCGGCCTCCTGAAGGGGCTGGAGAAGGCGCAGTGCCCGGTGCTGGTGATGGTCGGCGAGGACGACCCGGTCTGCCCGCTCGAGGACGCGCTGGAGATCCACGATGCGCTGCCGGCGCAGTGGCGTCAGCTGGCGCGCTTCCCCGGCGTCGGCCACGGCGCGTGGCGCGACGATCCGGTCGCGGCCTTCGCGGTGCTGAAGAAGTTCATCGCCGAATGATCACCGAGTGGATCGTGGGCGGACCTGGTTTCACGCCCTCTCCTGCTCGCGGGAGAGGGCGGGGAGAGGGCGGGGAGAGGGCCAGCGGCCTGTGAAGGACCGCTGATGGCTTCGTGCGTCAGGACGCCACGAGCGCCTTGAGATCGCGCTCGACCAGCGAGACGTCGCCGAGGTTCAACTCGATGACGCGGCGCAGGTGGGTGATGCTCTCGATGTCGATGCCCAGGCAGAGCAGCCCGACGCGATCGCCTTCTCCATGCGCCAGCTGCGCCGCCATCGTGATGCGGCCGTCGTGCGGTGCCAGCGGCAGGTCCAGCAGGCACAGCGCGCCGGGCTCGACGACCGAGCCGGGCGGCAACAGCAGCAGCGCGCCCTTGAGGGACAGGTCCAGCACCTGCACCGGCAGGCGTTGCTCGACCGTCACCAGCTGCGCCTGACCGGCGAAGGCGATGCGGGAGAAATGGCGGCGTTCGGCGCTCATGGTGTCGTCGGGCGTGGACCGGGCTTCACAGCTCGGCGTAGATCGTGCTCTTCTCGATCGCCTGGTGCAGGCGCGACGGCGCCAGCGGTTCCAGGCCCATCGTCTCCAGCAGGTACCACGAGGCGCGCAGCAGCGCGGACGTGGCCTGCCGGAGCTCGGTCGATTCGGGCGACTCCGAGCGCGACAGCATCGCCTGGAGCTGGCGGGACTGGTGGTGACTGGGCACCTCCGGCACCTGCGACGGCACATGGGCCTGGGTGAGCCGGCCCAGCAGCTGCTGGACCTCATGGCCGTGCTCGGGGGACTGGATCAGGCGCGCCAGGTCGCCGAGCAGCCGCTCGCCGGCGGCGGCCAGCAACTGCGCGGAGTGGTCCGCGCCGCCGGCCACGTAAAGCGCCGACGCCATGTCCAGGTACTCCAGCGCTCGCGCCAGACGGGGCAGGTCACTGCTCACTGCATGTCCTCCTTGATGCACTCTTGTCACGACTGCGTTTTGCATGCATCGCCGCTCCTTGTTCTGGAAACCGGTTCCCTTTTGACGGCGTGAAGGGGAGTGTATCGGCGTGCCGCGACGCTGCGCACACCGTTTGTCACGACGACAGGTAGCATCCATCGGTTCGGAGAGCGGGCATTCCATTTGCCTGCCGGACCCCGTCCGGGTCGAGCCCTCCCGTTGCTCGACGCCATCCCGACTTACCCGGAGATTCACATGGATCGTCAAGACATCATGACCGAGGGGCTGATCGATCTCAGCGAGGCGCCGACGCTGCGGGCGCGACGCGACGCGCTGGGGCGGCTGGGCCGCTATGCCGCCGCCGGGCTGGTGCTGCCGCCCGGATTGGCCGCGCTGCCGGCGTTGGCCGCCGACAACGAGGACGACACCTACGACGAGGATTCGGTGCTGAAGGCGGCGACCGATTTCTTCGGCGAGACGACCGAGGGCCTGGCCAAGGTGATCGAGAAGGCCTTCAAGGACCAGGGCCGCCCGAACGCCTACATCAAGGGCCAGGAAGCCAGCGGCGCGCTGACGGTGGGCCTGCGCTACGGCGAAGGCTCGCTGATCATGAAGCGCGGCGGCGGCAGCAACGTCTACTGGGCGGGACCGTCGGTGGGCTTCGACGTCGGCGGCAACGCCTCGAAGGTGTTCACGCTGGTCTACAAGCTGCCCAAGGCGAGCGCGATCTACCGCCGCTTCCCCGGCGTGGACGGCAGCCTGTACTACATCGGCGGCGCGGGCGTGAACTACCAGCGCGCCGACGGCATCACGCTGGCGCCGATCCGGCTGGGCGTGGGGCTGCGCGCGGGCGCGAGCGTCGGCTACGTGCACTACCGGCGCGAGAAGTCGATCAATCCGTTCTGAGCCGGGGTCGCGGAAGGCTGCCGACGGCGGCGTCCCAGCAGGCTCGGCCGGCGTTCAGCTGGTCCAGCCGCGTCAGCCGCTTCAGCCGGTGCGCAGCGGCGCGCCTTCGCGCTGGCTGCGCGCGAGTGCCTGTTCAGCGCGGCCGAGCAGGCCGCTGCCGGTATCGCCCGGACCGCGCCAGGCGGTGAGCCCCATGCTGAGCGGGCCGGCGGTCGGCTGCTGCTGCATCCACACCGCGCGGAAGCGCTCGCAGACCTTGCGGCCGGTGGGCAGGTCGACGTCGTGCAGCAGCATGAGCATGGCCTCGCCCTGCCCGAGGGCGAGCACGTCCTGCGCGCGGCATTGCTGGCGCAGCATGTGCGGGAGCGCGCCGGCGGGCGCCCGCGCCGCGCCCAGCGCAACCAGGCACCAGGCCATGTCCGGGGAGTTGTGCTGCTGGCGCTCGACCAGCCGCGCGAGCAGCTGGTCGCGTGAGGCCAGCGGCGACGAGGCGCCGGACTCGATGGCCAGCACATGGAAGCGCTTGAAGTGGGCGAGGGCGACGTTGTAGTCGCCGTGCGCCTCGGCCAGCGCGCTGAAGGTTTCCTGCATCGGCGCGTGGTCGTCGCCGTGGGTCTTGCGCAACTCGTCCAGACGCGAGCGGGCTGCGTCGAGTTGGCCGTCGAGGATGAGACGGCGGGCTTCGGCGCAGCCTTGTTCCAGATCGCCCAGGGTACCGGGGCTGGCGCGCAAGACCTTGTCTACAGTCATAACGGAAAAGAATAGCGTCCGCTATACGACCAAACCATGGGACCAACCCGGGGAAACGCCGTTGCACTCGCATCAATTGGTGTGCGGGGCGCAAGTACGTGCTTACCGGTCGTCACGCCAACGCCAGGTTGGTGACGCGCGGATGAGGCAGCGGTGACGGTGGGACGGCCGGGGCGAAGGGTGGATCGCCGGCGCTGCGCCTGCCGAGGCCATGACGGTTTCGTGGATTGGGGACAGGGGCCGGGGAAGGCCGGGACTAGGATGGTCCGAGCCCCGTTGACGGAGATCCGCGCATGACCGAGAAGACCCTTCCCGCAGCCACGACGCCACGGCCGCTGCAGGCCACCGCCGAGACGCTGCCGCCGCAGGACATCAGCGCCGAGGTGCTGTTGGAGAAATACGCCAAGGGCGGCGAACGCAGCCTCGAGGAGGTGAGGGCGCGGGTGGCGCGGGCGCTGGCGGCGGCGGAGTCGCCGGAGCAGCGCGCCCATTGGGAGGCGAAGTTCCTGGCGGCGCAGCGGCGCGGTTTCGTGCCGGCGGGACGGATTGCCTCGGCAGCGGGGACGGGGCTGTCGGCGACCTTGATCAACTGCTTCGTGCAGCCGGTGGGCGACGCGATCGCGGAGGAGGAGGACGGCCATCCCGGCATCTACACGGCGCTGACCGAGGCGGCGGAGACGATGCGGCGCGGCGGCGGCGTCGGTTATGACTTCTCCCGGATCCGCCCCCAGGGCGCCTACGTGAAGTCGACGCAGTCCAGCGCGTCGGGCCCGGTGAGCTACATGCGGGTGTTCGACCGCAGCTGCGAGACGGTGGAATCGGCCGGCTCGCGGCGTGGCGCGCAGATGGGCGTGCTGCGCTGCGACCATCCGGACATCGAGGCGTTCATCCATGCCAAGGACCAGGGCGACCTGAAGAACTTCAACATCTCGGTGGGCGTGACGGACGCGTTCATGGAAGCGGTGGAAGCGGACGCGGACATCGAGCTCGTGCACAAGGCGGCGCCGGGCGACAAGCAGCGTGCCGCCGGTGCCACGCAGCGGGCGGACGGGCTGTGGGTCTACCGCCGGATGCGGGCCCGCAAGCTCTGGGACCAGGTCATGCGGTCCACCTACGACCACGCGGAGCCGGGGGTGCTGTTCCTGGACCGGATCAACGCAGACAACAACCTGCATTACTGCGAGTCGATCAGCGCGACGAATCCGTGCGCCGAGCAGCCGCTCCCCGCCTACGGCTGCTGCTGCCTCGGCTCGATCGACCTGACGGTCTTCGTCAAGGACGCGTTCGTGGCCAAGGCCTCGTTCGACGAGGCCGAGTTCGCCGACATCTGCAAGACCGCCATCCGCATGCTGGACAACGTGCTGGACGTGACGCCGTGGCCGCTGCCGCAGCAGGCGCGCGAGGCCGCCAACAAGCGGCGCGTGGGGCTGGGCTTCACGGGCCTGGGCGACACGCTGGTGATGCTCGGCCTGCGCTACGACGGCGAGCCCGCCCGCACGATGGCGCGCCGCATCAGCGAGATCATGCGCGACGCCGCCTATGAGGCCTCCGCCGACCTCGCGCTTGAACGCGGCGCCTTCCCGCTCTTCAACGCCGATCTCTACCTGTCGGGCGGCAACTTCGCCTCTCGGCTGCCGCCGTGGCTCAAGGACAAGATCCGCGCGCAGGGTCTGCGCAACTCGCACCTGCTGTCGATCGCGCCGACCGGCACGATCTCGCTGGCCTTCGCCGACAACGCCAGCAACGGCATCGAGCCTGCGTTCTCTTGGAGCTATACCCGCAGGAAGCGGATGCCCGACAACTCGTTCAAGGAATACGCCGTCGAGGACCACGCCTGGCGGCTCTACCGCCACCTGTTCGGCGCCGATGCGCCGCTGACCGACGCCTTCGTCACCGCGCTCGAGTTGCAGGCCTCGGACCACGAGGCGATGGTCGCGGCGGTCGCGCCCTGCATCGACACCTCGATCTCCAAGACCGTCAACGTCCCGGCCGACTACCCCTACGGCGATTTCCAGGACCTCTACCGCCTGGCCTGGAAGAGCGGGCTCAAGGGCCTCGCGACCTACCGCCCGAACAGCGTGCTCGGCGCGGTGCTCAGCGTCGAGCCGATCGCCAGGCCGGAGCCGCTGAAGGCCGACATCGGTCCCAACCAGCGGCTGCGCGTCGAGCGCCTGCCCAAGCCGGTGCTCGCCTCGCTGCGCTGGCCGAGCCGGCCGGAGATGCCCGGCGGCAATCCGGCCTGGTCCACGATGATCCGCCACCCGCATGGCGACTTCGCGCTCTTCGTCGGCGAACTGCCGGCGGAGGGCCCGGATGCGGGCCTCTTCGGCCGCACGCTGCCCTTCGAGGTCTGGGTCAACGGCGCCGAGCAGCCGCGCGGCCTGGGCGCGCTGGCGAAGACGCTGTCGATGGACCTGCGCGCCAACGACGCGGCCTGGCTGCGGCTGAAGCTCGACGCGCTGGCGACCGTCGCCGAGGAGCGCGCCTTCGAGATGCCGATGCCGCCGCTGGGCGAGCCGCGGCTGTTCCCGGGCGTGGTCGCGGCGACCGCGGCGGTGATCCGCTGGCGCTGCGAGCAGCTCGGCGCGCTGCAGGAGGGCGGACCGACGCCGGTGCTGGACGCCATGTTCTCCCGCGAGGAGCCGCGCACCGGCACGGCCGGGACGCTGGCGTGGGCCGTCGACGTGGACAACCCCGCCACCGGCGAGCTGTTCACCCTGACGCTCAAGGAAGTCAGCCTGCCCACGCCCGACGGCGCCAGCGTCACGCGACCCTGTGCGATGGGCTTCTCAGGCAACTATCCGAAGGCGCTGGACGGGTTGGCGCGGCTGCTGTCGCTGGACATGCGGGTGCTCGATCCGGGCTGGATCGGCATGAAGCTGCGCAAGCTGCTCAACGTGGGCGAGCCGCTGGGCCATTTCATGGCGCCGGTGCCGACGCTGTCGGGG
Organism: uncultured Roseateles sp.; assembly: GCA_946886855.1. Next base: position 17,622 of record CAMPJJ010000089.1, read on the forward strand.
GAAAGACGGCAGCAGGTGTGGCCGTCGACGGTCGCGTATGTCGCGCGTCTGGTCATCCACCGCTACGCGATGCTGGGGGTGCTGGACGAGAGCGGCTATCCGCTCGTCGACATGGGGCTGATGCAGCAGGCGCCGCTGAAGGCTGCGGGAGCGGCCGCAGGGACGGCGCGCGCCGCCTCGGAGGCCGGCGGCATCGTGGCGATGGCCGGCAAGCCGTGTCCCGAGTGCGGCAACGCCACGCTCATCCACCGCGACGGGTGCGAGTTCTGCACCGCGTGCGGCTTCGTGGGGCAGTGCGGGTGACGGCCCCGCCGGGGCCGGGGCCGGCTGGTCAGGCCTGACCGGGGGCCTTGTCCTCCGCCGGGGCGGCTTCGCCGACGGTGCCGGCGGCGTTGTTCACCTCGTCCGGCGGCGCGTCGGAGCCTGCGCCGCTGGCCTTGCGGTGGGCCTTTTCTTCCTTCTTCTTTTTCTTGGCCAGCTCGCGTTGGCGTTTTTCGTAAGAGTAGTTGGGGGTAGCGATATCGGCCTCCGATAGGTTGGGGGTGATCGATGAGCCTGACGTTTCCGCCATTGCGCGAAGCCGGGCCAGTTCCTGGCGATGGACGTTGGTCCCGGTGGTGGTCAATCGAAGGCCGCCGCCATGCCATTCCAGCCAGTCCAGGTCGACCAGACGGTCGATCAGCTTTTCCGGAATCTCATTGGCTTGACGCCGCTGGAGCGCATCGACACTCTGCCGCAACGAAGCACGGAGCTCGTCGAGGGTTTGTGGGACAGGCATGGTGCTCCTCCTCCGATCTCGCTCCGCGACATGCGGTGCGAACAGATTCGCCAGGCAATCAAGGCGAGGACTTGCACGGCTTCCGACAGGAGAGACGAAGCGAAGACTTCGGGATGACAGGCTCACGGTCTATCGGCTGATCGTAGCGCAGACCGCGCGCCAAGCTTTTTTGCGAAAAACGAATCCGTTAAGAAGGCGTTTGCGTACAGCGTCATCGGTGGGGCATTTCGGCCTCGCCGCCAACCTACGAGGAGCTGCGATGACCCCCCTGAATGCCCGGAATTCCCGCACGACGACCGTCCTGGCCCTGCTGGCGCCGGTGGCGCTGCTTGGCGCCTGTGCCATGACCGGTCCGTCGGGCTCGACCGCGCCGGTGTTCTCCCAGGCCGGAATGCCGGCCGCCGTGCAGGTGCCGGACGGCCACAAGGTGGCCCTGGAGACCGTCGGCGTCGGCAAGATCACCTACGAGTGCCGCGCGAAGAAGGACATGGCGGGACAGTTCGAATGGGTCTTCGTCGGACCCGACGCCGCCCTGAACGACAGGCGTGGCACGATGGTGGGCAAGTACTACGGTCCGCCCGCGACCTGGGAAGCCCGCGACGGTTCCAAGGTCACCGGCACGCAGGTCGCGGTGTCGCCGGCGGCGGCGGGCAGCATCCCGCTGCAGCTGGTGAAGGCGAATCCGGCCGTCGGCATGGGCGCCATGCAGGGCGTGAGCTACATCCAGCGCGTGGCCACCAAGGGCGGCGTCGCGCCGCAGACGCCTTGCGACGCCGCCGGCGTCGGGCAGAAGCAGGTCGTCGAGTACCAGGCGGATTACATCTTCTGGGCGCCGGTGGCGATGCGCTGAGGGGCCACTGCCGGGCCGGCCCGGTGCGCAACAACTTGCTGACTGCCACCGCCGCTGGCCCTGACCCCCACCCTCTCCAGCAAGCGGGAGAGGGAGTCTTCCGTCGTGGCGTGCTCAGGCGGTCGCGCCGCGCTGGCGCAGGCGCCATCCCAGCATCGCGATGCCGGCGAGCAGCAGCGCGTAGGTCGACGGCTCCGGGACCGCGCCCAGCGTGGTGAAGCCGTTGCTGAAGCTGTAGGTCGCGGCCAGCCCGTTGATCTTCGTCGCGGCGACGAGGTGGAGGAAACTCGCGTCGTGCGAGAGGTCGCCCGCGAAGCGCAGCGCGTAGCCGGCGCCGACCTGGGTCACCGTCAGCGCGCCGCCCGCCGCGGTGCTGCCGAGCGAGGCGAAGTCCAGACCCGCGCCGTCGAGCTCGAGCGCGCCGTTGCCCCGCAGTGCCAGGCTCGCGAAGCTCTGGTGACCGCCGGTCAGCTTCAGCGTGCCCCCGTTCAGCTCGAGCGCGCCGGCGTCGCCCAGGCGCTGGTCGCCTTGCAGTTCCAGAATGCCGCCGTCCAGCGCCACGGTGCCGATGTCCCGGCTCTGTCCCGTGAGCACGACGCGGCCGCTCTCGACCTGCAAGTGGTCGACGTGGCTGAACGCGCCCGCGTAGCTGAACTGGTTGCCGCTGCCGACCTCGAAGCGCACCGTCGCCGAGCCCGCGCCGCTGGCGCCGCGGACGTCGCCGAGGATCACCGCCTGACCGCCGCTGACCACCAGCGTGCTGCGGCCCGCGCCCAGGTCGATCGCCACGCCGCTCGCGCTGCCGTCGATGCGTCCGGCGTTGACCACCGTCGTGTCGTAGTCCGAGGCCGAGCGGATGGCGGCCGCCGTGCCGCCGCCGACGACGGTGCCGCCGACCTGGTTGTCGATGCGGACCAGCCTGCCGCTGCCGCCCAGGCCGCCGATGTAGATCGCCGAATCGCTGGATCCGCGGATCACGCCGCCGGCGCCGTTGATCAGCGTGGCGTTCGCGTAGAGCGCCTCGCGCTGACCGGCGTTCGGGCCGTTGGTGATGTCGTTGCCGACCAGCGAGATCCCCCGGCCCGCCGCGTTGGTGTTGCCGGCCGCGACCAGGCCTTCGATCAGTCCGGTGTTGCGGATCGTGCCGCCGCCCGCCGAGATGCCTTCGCTGAACGCCGGCCCGCTGCCCAGCGGCGAGAACGCGTTGATCGAGCGGATCGTGCCGCTGTTGGTCAGGTCCAGCGGGCCGTCGACGTCGACGCCGTCGCCATCGCCGCTCACGCCGTTGCCGGTGATCAGTCCCGCGTTGCGGACCGTGATCCCCTGCAGTGCGTTGAAGCCGTCGAAGTTCAGGCCAGCGCCGTTCATGCCGCGGATCGTCGCGCCGGCGGCGTTGTTGATGGCGCCGGTCCAGGCGATCGCCGTCTCCGGGCCGCCGGTCACGCCGTGACGGCCGCCTTCGAGCAGGCCGCCCGACAGGTTGTTGAAGGTGATGCCGCTGTTGGCCTGGAAGTCGACGCCGTCGCTGCTGGCGCCTGTCGTCGTGATGGAGCGGATGGTGCCGGCGTTGTTGACGACGCCGTTGACGCCGGGTCGGATCGCGTCCGCTTCATAGGCCAGCATCAACGCGCCGGCCTGGTTGTTCACGAGGTTGCCGCCCGAACCGATCGCGTTGAAGTCGACGACCTGGTTGCCGCCGCCGGACGCGTTCGTCGAGATCATGCGGCCCCAGTTGGTCAGCGTGACGCTGGCCGGGGACTTGTTCATCTGGATCAGGTCCGCGTCCTGGGCCCGCATCAGCGCGGTGCTGTTGGTCGCGCTGCCGTTGACGATGACCAGGTTCTGCACGCCGGTGTTGTCGCGGATCACGCGGCCCGTGCCCGTCTGCACGATGCTGCCGAGGTTGTTGAGCGTCGCGTTGTTGCCGCTGACCGTCACCGCGACCGTGGAGCCGCCCACCGTCAGGGTGCCGGTCGCGCACAGCGCGCCGGTCTGGCCGCTGCCGCTGCCCAGCGTCTGCGCCGACGTGAACGCGCCGCAGAGGTCGAAGGACGCGGCGTCGGCCGCACCGGCCTGCAGGAGCAGGGCGGCGAGCGCCAGGCCGCTCAGTCGGAACGCCGGTGCGCGATGGAAGGCCGAGGCGGCGCGGCAGAACGGGAGATGGACCATGGCGCAGTGTGTCTCGTGTGAAAAATTCACGCGATGCTAGGAGGGCTGCGGCCTGCGCGGCACCGCCCGAGCAGGGTGCCGCCGGACGCGGTCTTGACACACGCCTGTCACGGAGCGATGGAACACAAAGACCCCAGGCTCCATCGGGGGAACCCGCCGCCCGTGATGGCCGTCACGGCATGCCTCCCCGTGAATGCGGGGGAGTGGGAAACCGATCCCGCACTGCGTCACGTCGCGGCGGGAGTGACATATTCAGGTGGCGAGTTTCAAAAGTAGCATTTCGGCCGTTTCGACGCCTCTTCAGGAACAGGTCATGAATGCTCTCTCGGTCAAGAAACAGCTGATGTTCGCCTTCGCGGCACTGGTCGCGGCGGTGGTACTGGTCAGCGTGGTCGCCTTGCGCAACCTCGCCGGCGCGGATGCGCGCTTCAACGGGTTCGTGCACGGCATCAATGACCGCGAGTCGATCGCCGTCGACATGCGCATCCAGGCCAACCGCCGCGCCATCGGCGTGCGCGACATGGTCATCGTGAAGGACGCCGCCGATGTCGAGGCGGCGAAGAAGATGGCGCTCGACGCGCACGTCGCGCTTGGCGCGCACTTGAAGCGGCTGAGCGACGCGGTCGCCGCCGCGCCGGATGCCACGCCGCGTGAGCGGGAGCTGTTGTCGCGCATCGTGCAGGTCGAATCCCAGTATGGCCCCGTGGCCGCGCACATCGTCGACATGGCCGCCGCCGGCCAGCGGGACGAGGCGATGGCCGCCATGACCAAGGATTGCCGACCGTTGCTGGCGGCCTTGCTCCAGGCCGCGCGCGAGTACATGGAGTACACCGCCAAGGCCGGCGACGACATGGCGGCGGCTTCGACCGCCCAGTACCAGGCCCAGCGCTGGTGGATGTCCTTGATCAGCCTGGCCGCCGTGGGCCTGGCGATCGGCCTGGGCTGGCTGATCATCCGTCGCCTCATGAAGGCGCTGGGCACCGAGCCCGCGAAGCTCGCCGACGCCGCCCACCGCATCGCCGACGGCGACCTGCGCCCGGTCGAGGGCGCCGCGTCGGCGCCCGCCGACAGCGTGCTCGCCTCCATGGGCCTGATGCAGTCGCAGCTGGTCGCGCTGATCGGCCAGGTGCGGGGATCGGCCGACCAGATCGCGATGGCCAGCGCCCAGATCGCCCAGGGCAACAACGACCTGTCCGCGCGCACCGAGGAGCAGGCCTCGGCGATCGAGGAGACCGCCGCCTCGATGGAGCAGCTCAGCGCCACCGTGCGCCAGAACGCCGACAACGCCCAGCAGGCCAACCAGCTGGCGCGCAACGCCAGCGAGGTCGCCGTCCGTGGCGGCGAGGTGGTGGGCCAGGTCGTGGAGACGATGCGCGGCATCAACGACAGCAGCCGCCGCATCGCCGACATCATCGGCGTCATCGACGGCATCGCCTTCCAGACCAACATCCTGGCGCTGAACGCGGCGGTCGAGGCCGCGCGGGCCGGCGAGCAGGGCCGCGGCTTCGCGGTCGTGGCGTCGGAAGTGCGCAGCCTGGCCAGCCGGTCCGCCGGCGCGGCCAAGGAGATCAAGCAGCTCATCGGCGACAGCGTCGCCCGCGTCGAGCAGGGCACGGGTCTGGTCGACCAGGCCGGCGCGACGATGACCGA
>CAMPJJ010000090.1 GCA_946886855.1 uncultured Roseateles sp.
GGACGGCCGCGGCGGGCGTTGCGATGCTGGCCGCGGCGTTGTCGCTCGCCGGATGCGGCAGTGCACCAATCGCCGCGGTGCCGCCCGCGGGCGTTGCGTCGGACGCGAGCGCGACGCCGGGCACACCGGCGCCGTCGTCCTGTCCGGCTTGGCTCGCAGCGCAGCAGCGGGGCGAAGGACGGCTCTACCGCATCGATGCCGCAGGCTCGCAGGTGCGCATCCACGTGTTCCGCGCGGGGCGGCTCGCCAAGGCCGGCCACAACCACGTGCTCGGCGTCGAGCGGCTCCAGGGCCAGGTCTTCCTGCCCGCCGACGGCATCGCCGGTGCCGGCGTCGAACTGGGCTTCCGGCTCGACGACGTCGGCATCGACAAGCCCGAGTGGCGCGCCGGGCTCGGCCCCGAATTCGCCAGCACACCCACGGCCTCCGATGTCGCCGGCACCCGGACGAACATGCTCCGCGCCGTTGACGGCGAACGCTTCCCGACGATCTGGATGCGCAGCACGGCGGTGGCGGGCGCGTTCCCGGTCCTGGCGATCAAGCTCGCGGTGCAGTGGCACGGCCAGGTCCGCGAGATCGACGTGCCGGTGCGCGTCGCCCGGCCTGCCGGAGATGCGGCCTTGAGAGCCCAAGGCGCGCTCGTCCTGCGTCAGAGCGAGTTCGGCATCACGCCGTTCTCCGTGCTCGGCGGGCTGCTCGCGATCCAGGATGAACTGACGGTGGACGTCGATGTGGCGGCGAGGGCGGCTGCGGTCTGTCCCTAAGTCCGCAGGTCCAGACTCATCAGGTCCTTGGCGCAGTAACGGCCGTCGGACAGACGGATGGCGCGGGGGAGGTGACCGTAACGCGTGAAACCGGCCTGCCGGTAGACCGCGATGGCCGATTGATTGCCAGCGGTCACGCTCAGCGTCACGGCTTCGAGGCGCGGCTCGCGGCGCAGGAGGGCCAGCGCCTGCTGCAGCAGACGCTTGCCGATGCCGCGGCCGCGGAACTCGTCATCGACCATCATGCCGATCAGGTGCGCGATGTGCTGCACCTTCCTGCGGTTCTCGTGCTCGCAGGTCAACGCACCCACCAGCCGATCCCCTTGCCACGCGCCCAGCGTGAACAGCGACTTGCCGCCCGCCTGCGGATGCAGCCGCACCCGGTAGCTCGCCGCCTCGCGGGCCCGCTCGGTCTCCGCGTCGGAGGTGAAAGCCTGTTCGTGCCGGGCCAGCATCGCATCGCGCAAGGCCTTGTAGGCGGGCAGGTCGCCCTCGGTCAGCAGGCGCAGCGTGATGGGGTCGACGTGCGCGTCGTCGTTCGTGCTGATGCTCATGCCGCCGTCCGGGTCAACCGAGTCGTTCGAGTCGCTCAAGCTCGCTCCTGTCGTTGATGTTGGCGAAGGCGCGGTCGTCGTCGGGGCCATCGAAGGCGACGCGCGCCAGCGGCAGGCGGGCCAGCCAGCCTTCGACGCGCCGTTCGCCCGTGCGCAGCGCGTCGGCCAGCGAGTCGCGGTGACCCGCGTGGATCAGGCTCGCGAGCGGCTGGCTGCGCAGGGGTTCGCCCGGCGCCTCGCGCCCGAGTGCCAGGGCCGCGGTCTGGCCGGGACCCAGTCCGGCGGCCAGTCGGGCGAGGAGGTCCAGGGGCAGCCAGGGGCTGTCGCCGCTGACCACGAGCAGCCAGTCGTCGCCGTCCGGGGCGGCGGCCATCGCGTCCAGCCCGGCCAGGATGCCGGCGAGCGGTCCGGGGAAGTCCGGCAGCGTGTCCTCGAGGACCGGATGCCCGAGGCGGCGGTACGCGTCCAGGTGGCGGTTGGCGCTGATGCGGACGCGGCCACCGGTCTGCGGCGCGATGCGTTCGAGCACGTGATGGACGAGGGGGCGGCCGAGGAAGGGTTGCAGCGGCTTGTCGACGCCGCCCATGCGCGTGGCGCGCCCGCCGCAGAGGATCAGCGCGGTGGCGCGCATCAGCCGCCGATGTAGTGCATCTCGACGCGGCGCGCCGGACCGGCGTCCGTGGCCGCCGGCAGGCTGGCGCGGAGCTCGGAGTAGCGGTCGTTGCGCCGTGTCCAGAGCGCGCCGAGCGCGGCGGCGATCTCGTCGTCGCTGCGGGCCGCGTGGGCGGCGTCGCCGCGCAGCAGCGCGCGCAGGTCGTGGCCGTCGCCGGCGAAGAGGCAGGTGTAGAGGCGACCCTCGGTCGAGAGCCGCGCGCGGTTGCAGTCGCCGCAGAAGGCCTGCGTGACGCTGGAGATCAGGCCGATCTCGCCGCTGCCGTCGGCGTAGCCCCAGCGCGTGGCGGTCTCGCCGTCGGACGAGGGCGCGAGCGGGACGAGGTCGGCGCGCAGTTCGTCGTCCTGGCGCAGCCGGGCGAGGACGTCCGCGGAGGGCAGGACTTCGTCCATGCGCCAGCCGTTGCTCATGCCGACGTCCATGTACTCGATGAAGCGCAGCACGACGCCGGTGCCGCGGAAGTGGCGCGCCATCGGGACGATCTGGTCGTCGTTGGTGCCGCGCTTGACGACCATGTTGACCTTGATCGGCGCCAGGCCGACGGCCTGCGCGGTCTCGATGCCGCGCAGCACGTCGGCGACGGGGAAGTCCACGTCGTTCATGCGCCGGAAGATGGCGTCGTCGAGCGCGTCCAGGCTGACCGTGACGCGCTGGAGTCCGGCGTCCTTGAGCGCCTGCGCCTTGCGGGCGAGCAGCGAGCCGTTGGTGGTGAGCGTGAGATCGAGCGGAAGACCCTCGGGCGTGCGCAAGGCGGCCAGCTGGGCGATGAGCGCCTCGAGGTGGCGGCGCAGCAGCGGTTCGCCGCCGGTCAGGCGCAGCTTCTGGACGCCGAGCTGGGCGAAGACGCGAGCCAGGCGGGTGATCTCCTCGAAGGAGAGCAGGTCGCGGTGGGGGAGGAAGGCGTAGTCCTTGTCGAACACGTCCTTGGGCATGCAGTAGCTGCAGCGGAAGTTGCAGCGGTCGGTGACGGAGATGCGCAGGTCGCGCAGCGGCCGGCCGCGCGCATCCAGCCACGGGCCGCTGCGCGGCGGCGGCAGCGGATGCGGCACGGGAGGCGTCCGCCCGATCTGGCGCAGATCGAGCAGCGGAATCACACCATCGGTCATGGACCGGATTGTGCCGCCGCCAGCCCGCCCGCGCCCGCGCAGGCCCGAAGCGGACGGTATTCGCCCTCGTCACCCTGTAGGACCTGTCACTTGCACGACAAGCCCGGCAGGGTTCGAATCGCGGCATGAGCCTGACCCCCACGACCGTGGTCCATGCGGACCTGGCCGGCTTCGTCTCCTTCGGCGAAGCCCTCACCGACATGATCCGCGTCGACCCCGGGCAGTGGCGCAGCCGCAGCGGCGGCTCGCCCTGGAACGTCGCCATCGCGATGTCGCGCCTGGGCCAGCTCAGCGCCTTCGCCGGCGGCATCAGCAAGGACCTGTTCGGCCAGGCGATCTGGCAGGCCAGCGCCGACGCCAGCCTGGACCTGCGCTTCATCCAGCAGTTCGCCAAGTCGCCGCTGGTGGCCTACGTCCATCAGCTCGATCCGCCGGAATACGCCTTCGTCGGCGACGACAGCGCCGACCTGCACTTCCGCCCCCATGCCTTGCCCGCCGGCTGGCGCCGCGCGCTGCGCTGGGCGCACTTCGGCTCGATCAGCCTGACCCGCGAACCGCTCGCGGCCCGCTTGATCGCGCTGGCCGAATCCCTCAAGGACGAGGGCGTGCGCATCAGCTACGACCCGAACTACCGCATGTCCATGGACTCGCGCTACGACCGCACGCTGGAACGCATGTGCCGGCTGGCGGACGTCATCAAGGTGTCGGACGAGGACCTCCGCGGCCTGTTCCGCAGCCGCGACCACCACCTGGGCCTGGCGCAGATCTCGGCCTGGAACCCGCGCGCGATCGTGATGCTGACGCTGGGCGAGCGCGGCGCGCAGCTGTTCCATCCGAAGGCGGACCTGAGCGCCGCGCCACCGCCGCTCGACCATGTCGTCGACACCATCGGTGCCGGCGACGCCGCCATGGCCGGGCTGCTCTACAGCCTCATGAACGGCGGCACGCAGGATCCCGAGGACCACCTGCGCTGGGCCGTGGCCGCCGGCGCGGCGGCCTGTGCCAGCGCGGGCGTGGACGGGCTCTCGGCCGGGCTGGTCACCTCGCTCATCGACCAGGTGCAGGTCAGGCGCGCCGAGATGGCGTAGCGCAGCACCTGGCGGCCCGCGCCTTCCCAGGGATTCCAACGGGGTACCTGGCGCGCGAGGTCGCGGGTCGGCGCTGCTGCGGAACAGCGGCGGCCCGCCGAGGCGATCGATCAGCGTGTCAATCAGCCTTCGCCGTCGCGCTGGGTCGCGACCAGGGTCTTGGGCCCGCCGACCTGCAGGCGAGGGCGGTCCGCCTCTTCCTCGGCCAACGGCTCGACCTCCACCAGGCTCGCATGACAGCGCCGTGCCAGGTCTTGATAGGTCTCGGTGCCGACGCGCTTCCAGCGGATCTCGTCCTCGGTCAGCGGACGCATCACCTTCGCGGGCAGGCCCGCGATGAGCGACCTCTCCGGCAGCTTCAGTCCCGCGCGCACGAACGCGCAGGCGGCGACGATGCTGAACGCGCCGACCTCCGCCTCGTCCATCACCACCGCGTTCATGCCGACCAGCGCGTCGTGCCGCACCACGCAGCCGTGCAGCACCGCGCCATGGCCGATGTGGCCGTTGGTCTCGACGACCGTGTCCGAGTCCGGGAAACCATGGATCACGCAGGTGTCCTGCACGTTGGCGCCGGCCATCAGCCGGATGCGCCCGAAGTCCCCCCGCAAGGAGGCGCAAGGCCCCACATAACAGTCCGGGCCGACGATCACGTCCCCGATCAGCACCGCCGTCGGGTGGACGTAGGCGCTCGGATGGACGACAGGCGAGAGGCCGTCGATGGCGTAGCAGGGCATGGAATGCGCTCCTTCTAGGTGGTAACCCCAGGTTTCCGACCTTGTCTTGCGATGCGATGGCTCGTAGTATCTACCGACCGGTCGGTAAATAGAAGCCGATCAACAAAAGCTGAAAAAGCTGAATCCATCGCCGGCCGAGGAGACAAGCCGAATGAGCACCGCCACCACCACCCCATCCACCGCTGCCGAAGACAGTCCGCTGCTGATCAGCACGGAGGGCGCCGTCCGCGTCCTCACGCTGAACCGGCCGCAGGCGCTGAACGCGTTCACGACCGGCCTGCTGGGCCAGTTGAGAGTGGCGCTCGACGACGCGGCGCAGGACGAGACCGTGCGGGCGGTGCTCATCACGGGCGCGGGCCGCGCCTTCTGCGCGGGCCAGGACCTGTCGGATCCCCACATCAAGCCGGAGTTCGACGGGCACGCCGATCCGGTGGGCAGCGACCACGCCCAGAAGAAGCCCAAGGCCAAGGACATCGGCAACCTGCTCGACCACTACTACATCCCGCTCGCGCTGCGCCTGCGCAGCATGCCGGTGCCGACCGTGTGCGCCGTCAACGGCGTGGCCGCGGGCGCGGGCGCGAACTTCGCGCTGGGCTGCGACCTCGTGCTGGCGGGGCAGTCGGCCTCGTTCATCCAGGCGTTCTCGAAGATCGGGCTCGTGCCCGACTGCGGCGGCACCTGGCTGCTGACGCGCCTGGTGGGCCGCGCCCGCGCGATGCAGCTGGCGCTGCTCGGCGACAAGCTGCCCGCCGCGGACGCGCAGTCCTGGGGCCTGATCGCGCGCTGCGTCGCCGATGCCGAGCTGCAGAGCGAGGCGATGGCCACCGCGCAGAAGCTCGCCAGGATGCCGACCAAGGCGCTGGTGCAGACGCGCGAGGCGCTCGATGCGTCGATGGACCTGGAGTTCGAGGACGCCCTCAAGCTCGAGGCCCGGCTGCAGAGCCAGCTCGGTTACGCGCACGACTACCTCGAAGGCGCCGCCGCTTTCCTGACCAAGCGTCAGCCGACCTTCAAGGACCGCTGATGAGCGCGCCCCTGGATCCCCGTCTCGACGCGCAGCGCGTGGCCGAAGCGGTCCGCGACACGATGTTCGCAAATGACCGTGCCTCGCAAGGCCTGGGCATGCGCATCGACGCCATCGGCCCCGGCACCGCCACGCTGTCGATGACGGTGCGCGAGGACATGCTCAACGGCTTCGACATCTGCCACGGCGGCTTCGTGACGACGCTGGCCGATTCCTGTTTCGCCTTCGCCTGCAACTCGCACAACGAGGTGACGGTGGCTTCGGGCTTCGCGATCGACATCGTCGCGCCGTCCCGGCTGGGCGACGTGCTGACGGCGATCGCCAGCGAGACGTCGCTGGCCGGCCGCACCGGCGTCTACGACATCCGCATCACCAATCAACGCGACGAATTGATCGCGGTCTTCCGGGGCCGGTCCTACCGCATCAAGGGCAAGCCCGTGGTGCCGGAACTGGCCGCCGCGCGCTGAGCGGCGCCCCCCGGAACGACGAGACAGGTCAGGAGACAGGCCCCATGACGGTGAAGACCTTCCAGCCCGAGCACCTCGAACCCATCGAGCGCGCCAGCCAGGATGAGCTGCGCGCGCTGCAGCTGCAGCGCCTGAAGTGGTCGCTGAAGCATTCTTACGAGCATGTGCCGCACTACAAGGCCGCCTTCGATGCGAAGGGCGTCCATCCGGACGATCTGAAGGACCTGTCCGACCTGCGCCTGTTCCCGTTCACGACCAAGAAAGACCTGCGCGACAACTACCCGTTCGGCCTGTTCGCGGTGCCGCGCGAGCAGGTGGTGCGGGTCCACGCGTCGTCCGGCACGACGGGCAAGCCGACCGTGGTCGGTTACACCCAGCGGGACATCGACACCTGGGCGGACCTGGTCGCGAGATCGCTGCGCGCCGCCGGCACGCGCAAGGGCGACATCGTCCACATCGCCTACGGCTACGGCCTGTTCACCGGCGGCCTGGGCGCGCATTACGGCGCCGAGCGGCTGGGCTGCACCGTCATCCCGATGTCGGGCGGACAGACCGAGAAGCAGGTCCAGCTGATCCAGGACTTCAAGCCCGACGTCATCATGGTCACGCCGAGCTACATGCAGGTGATCGTCGAGGAGTTCGTGCGCCAGGGCCTGGACCCGCGCGCGTCCTCGCTGAAGACCGGCGTCTTCGGGGCCGAGCCGTGGACCGAGGCGATGCGCCGCGAGATCGAGCACAAGGCCGGCATCGACGCGGTCGACATCTACGGCCTGTCCGAGGTGATGGGGCCGGGCGTTGCCAGCGAGTGCATCGAGACCAAGGACGGTCCGGTGATCTGGGAAGACCACTTCTATCCCGAGATCATCGATCCCGAGACCGGCGAGGTGCTGCCGGAAGGCGCGGAGGGGGAACTGGTGTTCACCTCGCTGAGCAAGGAGGCGCTGCCGGTGATCCGCTACCGCACGCGCGATCTGACGCGCCTGCTGCCGCCCACCGCGCGCAGCATGCGCCGCATGGGCAAGATCGTCGGCCGCAGCGACGACATGCTGATCATCCGCGGCGTCAACCTGTTCCCGACGCAGATCGAGGAACTGGTGCTCGCCGAGCCCGGCCTGTCGGGGCAGTACCAGATCGTCGTCAGCCGCGACGGTCATCTCGACGAGGTCGAGGTGCGCTGCGAACTGTCCGCCGCAGGCGGCGGCGACGCGCAGGCGATGTCGAAGTCGCTGCAGCACCGCATCAAGACGCTGATCGGCGTGTCGACGCGCGTGACCGTCGGCGCGCCGGATTCGATTGAACGGACGTTGGTCGGGAAAGCCCGACGCGTCGTGGACCAGAGACCCAAGGGCCAGTGACGCGACGGTCCCACAAGGACCCGAGCGCGACCCGAACAGGAGAGCCGTCATGTACACCCAAGCCATGAGCGTCGGTCCGCAGGACCAGGCGACCAAGCTGCAGACCGCTGAAGAGCAGCAGCGCAACGAGGCCTTCGAAGCCCGCATCGACGCGGGCGACTTCATCGAGGCCAAGGACTGGATGCCGGAGCACTACCGCAAGACGCTGGTGCGGCAGATCAGCCAGCATGCGCATTCGGAGATCGTCGGCATGCTGCCGGAAGGCAACTGGATCACGCGCGCGCCCACGCTCAAGCGCAAGGCGATCCTGCTGGCCAAGGTGCAGGACGAGGGCGGCCACGGGCTCTACCTGTACTCCGCCGCCGAGACCCTGGGCACCAGCCGCGACCAGATGCTGGACGCGCTGCACATGGGCAAGGCCAAGTACAGCTCCATCTTCAACTACCCGACGCTGACCTGGGCCGACATCGGCGTGGTGGGCTGGCTGGTGGACGGCGCGGCGATCATGAACCAGGTGCCGCTGTGCCGCTGTTCCTACGGCCCGTATGCCCGCGCGATGATCCGCATCTGCCGCGAGGAGTCCTTCCATCAGCGCCAGGGTTACGAGAGCCTGCTGGTCATGATGCGCGAGGGCACCGACGCGCAGAAGGCGATGGTCCAGGACGCGGTGAACCGCTGGTGGTGGCCGTCGCTGATGATGTTCGGCCCGGCGGACAAGGATTCGCCGAACTCCGAGCAGTCGATGCGCTGGGGCATCAAGCGCCTCACCAACGACGAGCTGCGCCAGAAGTTCGTCGATGCGACCGTGCCCCAGGCCGAACTGCTCGGCATCACGCTGCCCGATCCCGACCTGAAGTGGAACGCCGAGCGCGAGCACCACGATTTCGGCGCCATCGACTGGGCCGAGTTCTGGCGTGTCGTCGGCGGCAACGGCCCGTGCAACACCGAACGCCTGGGCACCCGCGTCAAGGCCTGGGACGACGGCGCCTGGGTCCGCGAGGCCGCGCTGGCCCACGCGAAGAAGCGCGCCACCGAAGCCAAGGCGGCTTGATCGAACGCAGCCGCGCGCGAGCGCTGCCGCGCACGAGCGATCACGCCGTCTCCGCCACGAACAGTTCAGAGCATCCGAATCATGAGCATCAACCAAACGACCGGCGCCAACGAGTGGCCCCTGTGGGAAGTCTTCGTCCGCAACAAGGCGGGCCTGGACCACAAGCATTGCGGCAGCCTGCATGCGCCCGATTCGAAGATGGCGCTGCAGATGGCGCGCGACGTCTACACCCGCCGCCAGGAAGGCGTGAGCATCTGGGTCGTGCCGTCGTCGGCGATCGTCGCGTCGGACCCGGGCGAGAAGGCCATGTACTTCGATCCGATGGAGGACAAGGTGTACCGCCACCCGACCTTCTATGACCTGCCCGAGTCCCTGGACCACATGTGAGGACCGGACGATGACCGCTTCCGTCCAACCCGGCCAGCGCGCCGACGTCCAGTACCTGCTGCGCCTCGGCGACGCCTGCCTGGTGCTGTCGCATCGCCTCTCCGAATGGATCGGCCACGCGCCCATCCTGGAAGAGGAACTGGCGTTGGGCAACATCGCGCTGGACTTGCTGGGCCAGTCGCGCGCCCTGCTGACGCGCGCCGGCCAGCTCAACGAGCAGCCGCTCGACGAAGACCAGCTCGCCTACCTGCGCGAGGAGCGCCACTACCTGAACCCCGTGATGATGGAGCTGCCGCGCGGCGACTTCGCCTTCACGCAGGCCCGCAACCTGATCGCCGCCTGCTGGCTGATGCCGCTGTGGACGCGGCTGCAGGCGTCGAGCGACGCCGAGGTCGCCGCCATCGCCGCGAAGGCGGTGAAGGAAGTCCGCTATCACCAGCAGCACGCTGCCGAATGGGTCGTGCGCCTGGGCGACGGCACCGAGGAATCGGCGCAGCGGATGAAGGCCGCGCTCGCGCAGCTGTGGCCCTACGTCAACGAGCTGTTCGCGTCGGACGAGATCGACGCCGCGGCGGAGGCCGGTGGCCTGGGCCCGGCCTGGTCGTCGCTCAAGCCCGACTGGGACGCCGCGATGGACGAGGTCCTCGCCGAGGCGCAGCTCGCGCGGCCGAAGGACACCCCGCACGTCTACACCGGCGTGCGCGGCGTCCACAGCGAGCACATGGGCCACATGCTGGCGACGATGCAGTCCCTGCAGCGCAGCTACCCCGGCGGGGTCTGGTGAGCGCGGAAGCGCCGCCGCTGCCGCGAACGCTGCCGACAACCATGAACACGCCATGAACGCCGCCCCGACGCCTTCGCATCTCGACGGGTTGTCGTCATTGACGCCGGCCGCGCCGCGCTCGCCGTCGCCCGACGTCGGCGCGACCGACCTCGGCTGCGGACGCCTGTCCGCCGCGTGGGAGGTGCTGTCGCAGGTGCTCGATCCCGAGGTGCCGGCGGTGTCGCTGGTCGAGCTCGGCATCGTGCGCGACCTGGTCGAGACCGCCGACGGCGTCGAGGTCGTGCTGACGCCGACCTATTCCGGCTGCCCGGCCACCGAGGTCATCGAGCAGAGCGTGCGGGACGCGCTTGCGCGCTTCGGCACCGTCACCGTGACGATGCGCCGCGCGCCGGCCTGGACCACCGACTGGATCACCGACGAAGGCCGCGAGAAGCTGCGGCGGTACGGCATCGCGCCGCCGGGACCGGTGGACGCGGGGCAGGGCGTGCCCATCCGCATCGTCCGCCGCCGCGAGGTCATCGCCTGCCCGCGCTGCGGCAGCACGCACACCGAGCAGTTGTCCGCCTTCGGCTCCACCGCCTGCAAGTCGCTGTACCGCTGCGTCGCCTGCCGCGAGCCTTTTGAACATTTCAAGCCGATCTGAGCCATCGCCATGAGTCTGCACTTCCACCCGCTGCGCCTGCGCGCCAAGCACCAGGACACCGACGACGCCGTCGTGCTGTGCTTCGACGTGCCCGAGGCGCTGCGCGAGACCTTCCGCTTCACGCAGGGCCAGTACCTGACGCTGCGCGGCGACGTCGACGGCCAGGACCTGCGCCGCTCCTATTCCATCTGCGCCGGCGTCGACGACGGCGAACTGCGCGTCGGCGTCCGCCAGGTCGACGGCGGCGCCTTCTCCACCTGGATCCACCAGCACCTGAAGGCCGGCGACGAGATCCAGGTCTTCCCGCCGCAGGGCCGCTTCCACGTGCCGCTGGAACCCGCGACGGGCCGGCACTTCGTCGGCATCGCCGCCGGATCGGGCATCACGCCCATCCTGTCGATCATGAAGAGCGTGCTGGCCCGCGAACCCCTGAGCCGCTTCACGCTGATCTACGGCAACCGCCGGCCGGCGACGACGATGTTCAAGGAAGAGCTCGAGGACCTGAAGAACCGCTACATGACGCGGCTCACGCTGCATCACGTGTTCTCGCGCGAGCATGTCGATTCGCCGCTGATGGCGGGCCGGCTGGACCAGGCCAAGCTGAGCGATTTCCTCAGCGGCCCCGTGCCGGCGGCCGGCATCGACCAGGTCTTCGTCTGCGGCCCGTTCGAGATGAACGAGCAGGCCGAGGCCGCGCTGCGCGCGGCCGGCGTGCCCGAGGAACGCATCCACATCGAACGCTTCGGCACGCCGGAGATGCAGACCGGCCGCCCGGCGCCGCACGAGGTGCATGAAGAGGACGCGGAGGCCGCCAAGGTCGTCGTGATCCGCGACGGCGTGTCGCGCGAGATCGAGTTCCGCAAGAGCGATCCCAGCCTGCTGGACGCCGCGGCGCGGGCCGGCATGGACGTCCCGTTCTCCTGCAAATCCGGCGTGTGTTCCACCTGCCGCTGCAAGTTGATCGAAGGCGAGGTCCGGATGGATAAGAATTTCGCCCTCGAGAAGCACGAAGTGGCGGCCGGATTCATCCTGAGCTGTCAGGCGCATGCCCTGACCCCCCGCGTCGTGATCTCGTTCGACGAACGCTGATTCACAAGGAAAACATCATTCATGGCCCGAGGTCGAGCTCCCGGATTCGATGCCACCCGCGAGGAGATCCTCGCGCAGGCCGCCCGGCTTTTCGCCAACCAGGGCTACCCCGCGACCTCGATGAACCAGGTCGCCGAGGCCTGCGAGGTGAGCAAGCCCACGCTGTATCACTACGTGCGCGACAAGCATGAGCTGCTCGCGCAGATCTGCCAGAACCATCTGCAGCACCTGGTCGACCTGGTCGACGAGGTCAGCGCGCAGCAGCTGCCGCCGCCGGAGCACCTGCGCGGCCTGATCCACCGCTTCGTGCAGGCCTACGGCGAGGCGCAGAACGAGCACCGCGTGCTGACCGAGGACCTCAAGTTCCTCGACGACGAACATCGCGAGCGCATGGTCGCGGTCGAGCGCCAGGTGGTGGGCCGCTTCGCCGACGCGGTGGCCGCCGTGCGGCCGGAGCTGCGCGGCGCGCATCTGCACAAGCCGCTGACCATGCTGCTGTTCGGCATGATCAACTGGACCTTCACCTGGCTGCGGCCCGACGGCGCGCTGACCTACGAGGCGGTCGCGCCAATGGTGGCAGACCTGTTCTTCGGCGGGCTGGGCGCGGTCCGGACCGAGCTCACCGATCCTTCGGCGCGCCACGAGCGCAACGAACTCGACCCGGCGGCGCCGCAAGTCTCATGAAGGCTTCGCGGAGGACCATCGCCCGCGACATGCAATCCAAGCAGTGCTTGCAGTCATCGCAGTAGCAGTACCTCATTGACCTTGCGTTCCTGAAAAACACATTCCGAAGGAGACGAAATGAAACGCATCGAGAAAACCCTGCTGGCCATGGCCATGACGGGGGCCGCGCTGATGGGCGCGGGCGGCAGCGCGTGGGCGGACATCAACGTCGGCGTCACCGTGTCGGCCACGGGGCCGGCCGCGTCGCTGGGCATTCCGGAGAAGAACACCTTCTCGCTGATGCCCAAGACCATCGCCGGACAGAAGGTCAACTACATCATCCTGGACGACGCGTCGGACACGACGACGGCGGTCGCCAACACCCGCAAGCTGATCACCGAGCACAAGGTCGACGTGGTCGTCGGCTCGACGGTCACGCCGAACTCGCTGGCCATGATCGACGCGGTGTCGGAGGCGCAGGTGCCGATGATCTCGATGGCGGCCTCGGCCCGCATCGTCGAGCCGATGGACGCGAAGAAGCGGTGGGTCTTCAAGACGCCGCAGAACGACATCATGATGGCGCTGGCCATCGCCAGCCACATGCAGGCGCAGGGCGTGAAGACGGTGGCCTACGTCGGCTTCGCCGATGCCTACGGCGAAGGCTGGTACGGCGAGTTCAACAAGGTCGCCGCCAGCAAGGGCCTGAGCATCGTCGCCAACGAGCGCTACAACCGCACCGACACCTCGGTGACCGGCCAGGTGCTGAAGATCATGGCGGCCAAGCCGGACGCGGTGCTGGTCGGCGGCAGCGGCACGCCGGCGGCGCTGCCGCAGAAGACGCTCAAGGAGCGCGGCTACCAGGGCAAGTACTACCAGACCCACGGCGTGGCCAACAACGACTTCCTGCGCGTCGGCGGCAAGGACGTCGAGGGCACCTTCCTGCCGTCGGGCCCGGTGCTGGTCGTCGACCAGCTGCCCGCCGACCATCCGGCCAAGAAGAGCGCCAAGGCCTACGTGACGACCTATGAAGGGGCGTACGGCAAGGGCAGCGTGTCGACCTTCGGCGGCCACGCGTGGGACGCGGGCCTGCTGCTGCAGGCCGCGATCCCCGAAGCGATCAAGAAGGCCCAGCCGGGCACGCCGCAGTTCCGCGCGGCGCTGCGCGATGCGCTGGAAGGCGTCAAGGAACTGCCGGCCGCGCACGGCGTGTTCACGATGTCGCCCAATGACCACCTGGGTCTCGACCAACGCGCCCGCGTGATGGTGAAGATCGAGAACGGGACCTGGAAGTACCAGCCCTGATCCGTTGACCCGAGGGCGGGACGCACAAGGTCCCGCCCTCGTTCATTTCAGAAGTTCGAACCGAAGTTCAAGAGAGACAGTCATGAGCGCCACCCCCGTTCTTCAGAGCCTGATCGCCGGTCGCTGGATCGGCTCGACCGCCGCGCGCGGCCTGCACAGCGCCGTCAACGGACGGCTGGTGACGCAGACCCACGCCGAGGAGATCGACTTCGGCGAGAGCCTGCACTTCGCGCGCCGGCAGGCGCTGCCGGCGCTGCTGGCGCTCGACTTCCAGCAGCGTGCCGCGATCCTGAAGGCGCTCGCGACCTACCTGCAGGAGCACAAGGAGTCGCTGTACGCGATCTCCGCGCACACCGGCGCGACGCGGCCCGATTCGTGGATCGACATCGAAGGCGGCTTCGGCACGCTCTTCGCCTATGCGTCCATGGGCCGCCGCGAGCTCCCGTCGAGCAACATCGTCCATGAAGGCCCGGCGCAGGCGCTGGGCAAGCTCGGCCAGTTCATGGGCACCCACGTGCTGGTGCCCAAGCGCGGCGTCGCCGTGCACATCAACGCCTTCAACTTCCCGATGTGGGGGATGCTGGAGAAGTTCGCGCCGAGCTTCCTCGCCGGCATGCCCTGCATCGTCAAGCCCGCGACCGCGACCAGCTATGTCGCCGAGGCCTGCGTGCGCCTGATCGAGCAGTCTGGCCTGCTGCCGGCCGGCGCGCTGCAGCTGGTCATCGGCGGTTCCGGCGATCTGCTGGACCGGCTGGAGGAGACCGACGTCGTCACCTTCACCGGCTCGGCGGACACGGCGGCGCAGCTGCGCGTGAATCCGAACCTGATCCGCCGCTCGGTGCCGTTCAACGCCGAGGCGGACAGCCTCAACTGCGCGATCCTGGCGCCGGATGTGCTGCCCGGCGATCCCGAGTTCGATCTCTTCGTCAAGGAAGTGATGCGGGAGATGAGCGCCAAGGCCGGCCAGAAGTGCACGGCCATCCGGCGCGCGATCGTGCCGGCGGCGCAGATCGACGCGGTCGCCGCGGCGCTGCGCGAGCGGCTGGCGAAGATCAGGATCGGCGACCCGTCCGTGGAGGGCGTGCGCATGGGCGCGCTGGCGTCCAAGGCGCAGCAGGCCGACGTGGCCGAGCGTCTGGCGCAACTCGCCCAGGGCAACGAGGTCGTCTACGGCGAGCGCGACGGTTTCGCGCCGGTGGGCGAGGGCGTCGGCGACGGCGCCTTCTTCGCGCCGACGCTGCTGCTGTGCCGCGACGCGATGAACAACGAGGCGGTCCACAAGGTCGAAGCGTTCGGCCCGGTGTCCACGCTGATGAGCTACGGCGACTTCGACGAGGCGCTGGCGCTCGCGGCCAAGGGCCGCGGCAGCCTGGTGGGCTCGGTGGTCACGAAGACGCCGGCGCTGGCCGCGCAGGCCGTCTATCACGCGGCCGCCTTCCACGGCCGGCTGCTCGTGCTGGACCGCGACGCGGCCGGCGAATCGACCGGTCACGGCTCGCCGCTGCCGATGCTCAAGCACGGCGGCCCGGGACGCGCCGGCGGGGGGGAGGAGCTGGGCGGCATCCGTGCCGTCAAGCATTACCTGCAGCGCTGCGCGGTGCAGGCCTCGCCGACGATGCTCACGGCGATCACCGGCGAGTACGTGCGCGGCGGCAAGGTCACCGAGGACGCGATCCATCCGTTCCGCAAGCACTTCGAGGAGATCCAGGTCGGCGATTCGCTGCTGACGCACCGCCGGACGGTGTCCGAGGCGGACATCGTCAACTTCGGCGGCATCAGCGGCGACTTCTTCTACATGCACTTCGACGAGGTCGCGGCCAAGGACACGCAATTCGGCCGGCGCATCGCGCACGGCTACTTCGTGCTGTCGGCGGCGGCCGGTTTGTTCGTCTCGCCGGCGCCGGGGCCGGTGCTGGCCAACTACGGCCTGGACACGCTGCGCTTCGTGAATCCGGTGGCCATCGGCGACACCATCCAGGCGCGGCTGACCTGCAAGCGCCGCATCGACCGCGGCAATCGTCCGGACCAGCCGCCGCAAGGCGTCGTCGCGTGGGACGTGCAGGTCACGAACCAGCGCGGCGAACTCGTGGCGAGCTACGACATCCTGACGTTGGTGGCGAAGAAGGCGGCTTGATCCTCAGCGCGGAGCGAGCTCATGGATGAGGTCGATCAGCGCCCGCAGCGTCACCGGGATGTGCCGGTGGCCGGCGTAGTAGAGGCACAGCGCCGGTAGCGGCGCCGCCCAGCCGTCCAGCGCCCGGCGCAGCCGGCCGCTCGCGAGGTCCTCGGCCACATACCACTCGGCGATCTGCGCGAGGCCCAGTCCCGCGCGCGCCGCTTCCAGCATCAGCAGCGGCGAGTCCAGCACCATCGGGCCGGGCACGTCGAGCGCCTCGCGCGTCGCCGCCGCCTTGCCGCGCTTCGCCTGCGCGAACTCCCAGGGCGACGGCAGGCCGCTCGGCATCCGCGCGCGGATACACGCATGGCGGGCGAGCTCGGCGGGCGTCGATGGCGTGCCGTGGCGCTCGAGGTAATCGGGCGAAGCGACCACCGCCATCCGCAGCGGCAGGCCGATCGGCACGCGGATCATGTCGCGCGGCACCTGCGGCGCGAGTCGCAGCCCGGCGTCGAAGCCTTCAGCGACGATGTCGACCAGCCGGCCCTCGGTGACGACGTCGAGCGTGACGTCGGGGTACCGGCGCAGGAACTCCGCCAGGACCGGCCGGAACACCATCTGCGCCGCGCCCAGCGAGCTGTTGAGGCGCAAGGTGCCGGCAGGCGCGCCCGCGCGGTCGTCCGCCGCCGCGACGGCCTCCTGGATCTGCGCGACCGCCGGTCCGACCCGCTCGATGAATCGACGTCCCGCCTCCGTGAGCGACACGCTGCGCGTCGTGCGGTGGAAGAGCCGCACGCCCATGCGCGCCTCCAGGCCCGCGACCGCATTGCTGACGGCCGAGGTCGACATCTCGAGCTCCGTCGCCGCCGGCCGGAAACCCTGCCGGCGCGCGACGGCGAGCACGACCTCGAATTCGGTCAGGCTGTCTTTCTGCATGAGGCATTGTTCCTGGAACCGGGACGACGCGTCCAGCATTGACTGGCTTATCGAAACGGCTCTGGATTTCTACAGTCGTTCCATCGAGTCGCGGCATCCGCCGAGACCGATGCTGAAAGGACGGGTCATGCGGACCTTCGACCAGAACTACATCGATGGCGCCTTCGTGCCGGTGACGGGCGAGGAGCTCGTCGATATCGTGGATCCCGCCACCGAAGAGGCGGTCGGCCAGGCCCGGCTCGCGAATCGCGACGATGCCCGGCGTGCGGTCGAGGCCGCGATGCACGCCCAGCCGGCGTTCGGAGGGACCGTCGTCGCGGAACGGATCGCGATGCTGGAGCGCCTCCGAGCATCGATGCTGGCGCACGCCGACGAGATCCTCGAGGCGACGATCACCGAATACGGCGGCCCCGTCGCTCGCGCGCAATGGGTCGCCAACTACGCCTCGCAGTGCTTCGGCGATGCGGCGCGCATGTTGTCGACCTACGCCTTCGAACGGCCCGTCGGCGGCTCCACGGTCGTGATGGCGCCGGTCGGCGTGTCGGCGCTCTTCGCGCCGTGGAACAGCACCGCCGGCACGATGGCGAGCAAGCTCGCGTCGGCGATCGCCGCCGGCTGTGTCACGGTGATCAAGCCCAGCGAGCTGAGTCCGTGGCAGGCGCATGTCGTCGCCCGCGCTGTCGATGCCGCCGCGCTGCCGCCGGGTGTCGTCAACATCGTGACCGGTCGCGGCGTCGACGTCGGCGCCGAGATCGGCACGCATCCGGGCGTGGCCAAGCTGTCGTTCACCGGCTCGACGCCGACCGGCAAGCTCATCGCTCGCAGTGCCGTCGACACGATGAAGCGGGTGAGCCTGGCCTTGACCGGCAAGTCGGCTTCGCTGCTGCTGGATGACGCGGACCTGGAGACGGCGCTGCCGCTCGCGCTGGGCGCGGCGTTCATGAACAGCGGGCAGGCGTGCGTGGCGGGCACGCGCCTGCTGGTGCCGCGGGCGCGGATGCCCGACGTCGTGGCAGGGCTCCGGTCCGCCGTCGCCGGACTGCGCGTGGGCGACCCTCGCGAACCGGACACCGCCATCGGACCGATGGTCAGCCGTGCGCAGTACGAGCGCGTCCAGCACTACATCCGCCGCGGCCTCGACCAGGGCGCGACGCTGATCGCCGGCGGGGAGGGACGGCCGCGCGGCATCGATCGCGGCTGGTTCGTGCAGCCCACGGTCTTCGCCGACGTCCGCAACGACATGGACATCGCGCGGGAGGAGATCTTCGGCCCGGTGCTGTCCGTCCTGCCGGTGGACTCGGAGGACGAAGCGGTGGCGGTGGCCAACGACTCGCCGTACGGGCTCCAGGCCTATGTGTTCTCGAGCGATGCGCCGCGGGCGCGGCGCGTGGCGTCGCGGCTTCAGGCCGGGACGGTGCTGATCAACCGGGTCGCGCCGGACCTGCTGGCGCCGTTCGGCGGCGTCAAGCAGTCGGGTGTGGGCCGGGAGTTCGGAGTGGCGGGCCTGGAAGCGTTCCTCGAGGTCAAGACAGTGACGTCGGATTGAGGCCGCTGGGCTTTCCCCGGCGCGGGGCGTGACGCGGCTTTGCGCCAAAACCGAACCGGGCGGCTGGTTGTCCGATGTTGGCGGCGGACGAGGGCTTGGCCACACTGCGGACTTCCGCCATTCCCGCATTGGAGCGACCTTGGACTTCCTCACCTCTCCCGTCATTGCCGGCCTGCTGTTCACCGGGACCCTGGCCCTGGTCGCGCTGATGGCCTGGAAGGGCGGCAGCGAGCGCCGCGATGTCACCTTCCTCGCGTCGGCCGCCGGCGTGGGCGGCGTCTGCACGGCGATCGCCGCGGTCGTCTGAACGCCGCGCGCAGGGCGCACGGCGCAGCCGTCGGATTTACGCTCCGTTGCGAAGTCGACACCCCTGACGCCCGCACGTGAATCGCCGCCGCGCCAGAATGTGCCGGACGATTCAGTGAGAGAGGGAAGGGCATGCGCGTCTTGCTCGTTGAGGATTCCGAGTTTGTTCGCGAGCAGTTCCTGCGATTGTTCGAAGGGCTGGATTTCGTCGAAGTGGTGGGGTATGCGGACAGCGAGGAAGACGCGGTCCAGGCGATCTCGGTGCTCAAGCCCGACGTCGTGCTGCTCGACCTGAACCTGCAGGTCGGTTCCGGCATGCACGTGCTGCGGCGCGCTCGCGCCGGCGGCTACGTCGGCAAGCTGTGGGTGCTCAGCAGCCGCGATCCCGACTTCTACCGTTCGCTGTGCGAGAAGCACGGCGCCGACGGTTTCTACGACAAGGCGCATGAGCAGCTGCAGCTGCTCGACGACCTGCGCGTTCTGGCGGGCCAGAAGCCGATGTTCTAGCGGTTGCTTCATTCGTCCCAGCGTTCGAGGATCCTGCGCAGCAGATAGATGGCAGCGACGCCCGCCGCGTAAGTCAACGGCGGCAAGGGCGTGTTGCTCGCTGCCAGGGTCAGTGCGAACAGACAGACGAAGAGGATGGCGTCTCGGTTCATCCGGTGGTTGCGCAGCGCCCGTCACCGTCGGGCGTCGGCGCCGCACACTGATCCTTGATCAGATGCTGGCCATGCGCCGCAATGAGTTTTGCCGGTCGAACGAGTTCTCGTAGTTCGCGGCGAGCGGGTCTGATGAACTGCCGCCGTAGGGCCCGAATCCGAGCCCGGCGAAGTAGCCGGCCAGTGCTTGCGCCTCAGCACCGCCTCCGAGCATGCCGATGCTGCCACCAGCAAGGCAGCCAGCGCCAGCGCCCTGCGCGCCGTAACCGGAAGGCGCTGCGCCGAGTCCCGCCATGCCGCCGTTGATGCACCCGCGGATGAAGCCGCCCGAGCCTGCGCCGGAGACCATGTCGATTTCTTCCTCTGAGAGAACTTGCAGTTCCATGTTGATCGCCCTCGAAAGGTGAAGTTGAAAGTCTGTCGTGGGCAAGGCGCGCCGCCTTGCTGTCGACCGGGTCGACTTTAGGCAGGCGGAATCGCTGACGTCAGACTCATCGAAGTCATGGCCTTGGCGATCTGATTCGAGTAGGTGCTGTGCGACTCACAACAAGAGGCCGGCATCGCGACGGAGGCTTTGCTCAACTTGAGTTGAGAGAAGCGTGTCCCTGACTGGTTGAAGTCATCTCCGCCACAGCCTGATTTCTTTCGTCGAACTGTCGAGCGTTCGACTATTTCTCCTTGCCCTGCATGAACGTGCCATTGACGCGACATCGCGTCGTTCTGAGGGACTTGCGGCACCGCTCGTAGAATCGCCGCTCCCAAGCCATGACGCCTCGATGACCGGGCGATGACGATGACAGCAGCTGTTCGGACCGAGGCCGCGCTGGCGCCCGTGGTGATCGTGGGCGCCGGCCTGGCCGGGTTGACCGTGGCGCTTCACCTCGCCGACCGCGTGCCGGTGATCGTGCTGGCCAAGCGCGAACTCAACGAGGCCGCCACCGCCTGGGCGCAGGGCGGGATCGTGGGGGTGCTCGGCTCGGACGACAGCATCGAGAGCCACGTCCGCGACACGCAGGAGGCCGGCGCAGGCCTCGTCGACGAGGCCACCGCCCGCTTCATCGCCGAGCGCAGCGCCGACGCCGTCGGCTGGCTGGTCGAGCAGGGCGTGCCGTTCACGCTCGACGAGCAGGGGCCGCTCGGTCTGCACCTGACCCGCGAGGGGGGCCACGCCGTGCGCCGCATCGCCCACGCCGCCGACGCCACCGGCAAGGCGATCCACGATGCGTTGCTGGCCAAGGCGCAGGCCCATCCCAACATCCAGCTGCGCCAGCGCTGGATGGCGCTGGACCTGATCACCTCGCGCCACGTCCAGCGCGAGGAACCCTCGCGCTGCTACGGCATCTACGCGCTGGACATGGACGCGCAGCGCGTCGACGCGATCGCGGCGCGCGCCGTCGTGATGGCGACCGGGGGCGCCGGCAAGGTCTACCGCTACACGACCAATCCGGACACCTCCACCGGCGACGGCATCGCCATGGCTTGGCGCGCGGGCTGCCGCATCGCCAACATGGAGTTCATCCAGTTCCACCCGACCTGCCTGTACCACCCCCAGGAGCGCAGCTTCCTGATCACCGAGGCGCTGCGCGGCGAGGGCGGTCATCTGAAGTTGCCGGACGGCACGCGCTTCATGGCCGCGCACGACGAGCGGCTCGAGCTCGCGCCGCGCGACGTGGTCGCCCGCGCGATCGACTTCGAGATGAAGAAGCACGGCCTCGACCACGTGTGGCTGGACGCCACGCACCTGGGCGAGGACTTCCTGAAGGAACACTTCCCGACCGTCCATGCGCGTTGCCTCGCGCTGGGCATCGACATCGCGCGCCAGCCGATCCCGGTCGTGCCGGCGGTGCACTTCACCTGCGGCGGCGTGGTGTCGGACCTGCACGGCCGCGCCGATCTGCCGGGGCTCTATGCGATCGGCGAGACCGCCCACACCGGGCTGCACGGCGCCAACCGGCTCGCGAGCAATTCACTGCTGGAGTGCGTCGTGCTCGGCCAGGGCTGCGCGTCGGACATCCTCTCGCATCCGGTGCTTCCCCCCGCGCCGCTGCCGGCCTGGGACGAAAGCCAGGTCGAGGACGCGGACGAGCAGGTCGTCATCGCCCACAACTGGGACGAGCTGCGCTCGCTGATGTGGAACTACGTCGGCATCGTGCGCACGACCAAGCGGCTGGAGCGTGCACTGCACCGCATCGACCTGCTGCGCGCGGAGATCGACGACTACTACGCCAACTTCCGCGTCAGCCGCGACCTGCTGGAGTTGCGCAACCTGGTCGATTGCGCGGAGCTGATCGTGCGGTCGGCGCTGCTCCGGCATGAGAGCCGCGGGCTGCACTACAGCCGCGACTATCCGCGCACGCTGCCGGCCAGCCTGCCGACCGTGCTGGTGCGGAACGGGAATACCCGCTGAATCCGACGCGCTGAATCCGACGCGCTGAGTCGAAGACGCCTGCCGTCGCCAAGCGCGGGCTCTCCACGGGGCATGGGGCCTCGCGTCCGCGAACCCCAAGCCCCATTCCGGCCCCAGTGAGCCCTCTGGACTGCGCGTTCGATCAACGCTGTTTCGTGCGAAGCACGCTGCGCGCCTGCACGAAGTTGTAGGCGTAGCTGACCGCTTCCTTGATCGCGGCGTCGACGTCCAGACGCTCCTGCTCGGTCAGGTAGAACGAGTAGTCGACAGCGTGGCGGATGTAGCGCGGCGGGAGCCGATTGAGCGCCACGCAAGCCACGTCGGCCAGCAGCTCGGCCTCGCGGTGGATCTCGGGGAATTGCGGGGCGGTCTCCATCACCGCGGCAAACACTTCGCGTTCGTGATGGTTGTAGAGCGAGGTGAAGTCCATGTGCGTCCTGCCGTGGGCAACTGATGGCCACAGCATAGGCCGCCCTCCGCATTCATGGAAAGCCCCCTCGGGCACTCGTTCGCGCGGGCGTACTGCCATGGCCGCTGGCATTCGGGGCAGGAGCACTGGGGTGGCCCCCTCTCCCGCACTGCGGGAGAGGGTGGGGGTGAGGGCCAGTGGCCGTCGAAGGACGGTCAGGCCGCGCCGATGCCGGGCACCATCGCCCCTGCTGCCGCCGCCTGCTTCGCCTTCAGCTTCGCGGTGAAGTCCAGCATGCGGTCGATGCACGACTTCGCCTCGACCCGGATCGCCTCCTCGACGAAGATCTCGCCGGTGCCGCGCTCCAGGCAATCGACCAGCCCCTGCAGCCCGTTCATCGCCATCCACGGGCAATGCGCGCAGCTCTTGCAGGTCGCGCTGTTGCCCGCCGTCGGCGCTTCGATCAGCACCTTGCCCGGCGCCATCTGCCGCATCGCATGCAGGATGCCGTTGTCGGTGGCGACGACATACTCGCGCGCCGTTCCCTCGACCACGGCCTTGATCAACGCCGAGGTCGATCCCACCACGTCCGCCTGCGCGACCACCGAGGCCGGCGACTCCGGGTGGACCAGGATCATCGCGTCCGGATGCTGCTCGCGCAGCAGCTCCAGCTCCAGGCCCTTGAACTCGTCGTGGACGATGCAGGCGCCGTTCCACATCAGCATGTCGGCGCCGGTCTGCTCCTGGATGTAGCGGCCCAGGTGGCGGTCGGGCGCCCACAGGATCTTCTCGCCGCGGGCCTTGAGCTCGCTGACGATCTCCAGCGCGCAGGAACTGGTGACCATCCAGTCCGCGCGCGCCTTCACCGCGGCGCTGGTGTTGGCGTACACGACCACGGTGCGATCCGGATGCGCGTCGCAGAAGGCGGCGAAGTCGTCGGCCGGGCAGCCCAGGTCCAGCGAGCAGGTCGCGTCCAGGTCCGGCATCA
>CAMPJJ010000091.1 GCA_946886855.1 uncultured Roseateles sp.
CGATCTTCGCGCGGCTGGGCGGCGGCATCTTCACCAAGGGCGCGGACGTCGGCGCCGACCTGGTCGGCAAGGTCGAGGCCGGGATTCCCGAGGACGATCCGCGCAACCCGGCGGTGATCGCCGACAACGTCGGCGACAACGTCGGCGACTGCGCCGGCATGGCGGCCGACCTCTTCGAGACCTACGCGGTCACGCTGATCGCGACGATGGCGCTGGCCGCGCTGACTTTCGGCGGCATGTCGATCGCGGCGATCGTGTACCCGCTGGTGCTGGGCGGCGCGTCCATCATCGCGTCCATCATCGGCTGCAGCTTCGTCAAGGCCAGTCCCGGCATGAAGAACGTGATGCCGGCGCTCTACAAGGGCCTGATCGTCGCGGGCGTGCTCTCGGCGATCGCGTTCTGGTTCATCACCCGCGCGCTGTTCCCGCAGGACCTGACCCTGCCCGGCGGACAGACGATAGGCGCGACCGCCCTCTTCCTGTCCTGCCTGGTCGGCCTGCTGCTCACCGCGGCGATGGTGTGGATCACCGAGTACTACACCGGCACCAACTACAAGCCGGTGCAGCACGTCGCGCAGGCGTCGACGACCGGCCACGGCACCAACATCATCGCGGGCCTGGGCGTGTCCATGCGCTCGACGGCGTGGCCGGTGCTGTTCGTCTGCATCGCGATCCTGGTGGCGTTCAAGCTCGCCGGCCTCTACGGCATCGCGATCGCGGCGACGGCCATGCTCAGCATGGCGGGCATCGTCGTGGCGCTGGACGCCTACGGGCCGATCACCGACAACGCCGGCGGCATCGCCGAGATGGCCGACCTGCCCGCCAGCGTGCGCGACGTCACCGATCCGCTGGACGCGGTCGGCAACACGACCAAGGCCGTGACGAAGGGGTATGCGATCGGCTCCGCGGGTCTGGCCGCGCTGGTGCTCTTCGCCGACTACACCCACGCGCTCGAACAGCGCGGGCTCTCGGTCAGCTTCGACCTGAGCAACCACATGGTGATCGTCGGCCTGTTCATCGGCGGTCTGATCCCCTACCTCTTCGGCGCGATGGCGATGGAGGCGGTGGGACGCGCGGCGGGCTCGGTCGTGGAGGAAGTGCGGCGCCAGTTCCGCGACATCAAGGGCATCATGGAAGGCACCGCCAAGCCCGAGTACGGCCGCGCGGTGGACATGCTCACCGCGGCGGCGATCAAGGAAATGATCGTGCCGTCGCTGCTGCCGGTGGTCGTGCCGGTCTTGGTCGGCCTGGTGCTCGGCCCGGCCGCGCTGGGCGGGCTGCTGATGGGCACCATCGTCACCGGGCTGTTCGTCGCCATCTCGATGTGCACCGGCGGCGGCGCGTGGGACAACGCCAAGAAGTACATCGAGGACGGCCACCACGGCGGCAAGGGCTCCGAGGCCCACAAGGCCGCCGTCACCGGCGACACCGTCGGCGACCCCTACAAGGACACGGCGGGCCCGGCGGTCAATCCGCTCATCAAGATCATCAACATCGTCGCGCTGCTGATCGTGCCGCTGCTGCCGGCGGCCGGGATCAGCGGTCCCGCGGCGGGCGCGCACACGCCGCCGGCCTTGATCGCCCCGGCGCCCGAAGCGTCCGCCCCGACCGGCGTGCCGGATGCGGTGGCCAGCGGACCCGCCGAAGCGGCCAGCGGGGCGTCCGCGCCCTGAACGGCGCCCCCTGATCGCCTGGCTGGGCGGCTCTCGCCCGGCCCTCGGTGAAAACGCTGAGAAAAACAGCCCCGGGAGGGGCTGTTTGCGCTTTGAAGGCTCATGCGCTCACGGCAGAATCGGCAGTCAATAACAGAACGTCCAGGGACTCCACTCAACATGCTCAGCCAGGCCATCACGCCGCGCGATTTCGAACGCCGCCGCGAGCAATTGGCCGAGCTCCAGCGCTACCTGGCGTCGCAGGAATCCGAGTACGCGGCGTGCCGACAGCGCATGCAGCGTTTCGTGGACCGTTACGTCGCGGCGCTGGGCCCGCTGTACATGGAGCTGGACGCGCTGGAATCGCAGCTGTATTGCGCGATGCGCTACCTGCACGACGCGCTGGCCCGCAACGGGCTCGATGCCCGCGCGCCCGATTCGCCTCGCGCCACGGCGATGCCACAGCTGCCGGTGCTGCCGGCCGGCGCGCCGCTCCCGGCGGAGCCGGAAGGCGGCCTGGTGCAGGTCGGCCCACCGCCGCTGAAGACCCTCTACCGCCGCGCCGCGAAGCGGCTGCATCCGGACCTCGCGCCGGACGATGCCGAACGCCAGCACCGGGAACGCAAGATGGCCGAGGTCAACGAGGCCTACGACGCCTGCGACCGCGAGCGCCTGGAAGCGCTGCTGCTGGCCGCCGGCGAGAGCCTGGTGAAGGTGCGCGGCGGCGATGCGGACGCGGTCATGGAATGGCTGCGCGGCGCGGAGCGGGCGGTGCAGGGACGCTTGCGCGTCGTCCAGGCGCACCTGGCGCTGCTGAAGAGCCACACGATGCACGAGCTGGGCGAGTCGATCGAACGCGCCGAGAAGCGCGGTCTGGATCCGCTCGCCATCATGGCCAACCGCCTGCGCGCGCAGATCACCGAACGGCGCCAGGAGCTCTACATCGGGCAGCGCCTGCAGCCCGAATCCAGCATGGCCGAGGCCTTCCTGCGCCAGCGCCAGCAGCGTCTGGGCGGCGGGATCGCGGCGTCGCACTGACGCCGCCTCAGCCTCAGCCTCAGCCTCAGCCGCCGAGGGTCAACGCCGCCCGCGCCCTGGCGGGACTCGTGGCGACAGGGTCGCCGCCCAGGCCGCGATCTCAGGACCCAAGGCATCGACCGCGGCCGCCGTCGCCTTGACGGCACCCTCGGCATTCGACCCCGCCGGTTCCGACCGATCGAACGCGCGCTGCGTGCCGTCCTCGGCCGTCGCCATGAGCCGCACCTGCACTTCGCTGCGCGACGCGCCGGAGAAGTTCTGCAAGCTCTCCTCGAGTTCCAGCGTCACGCCGATGGTGACCTGCGGATCCGCGCCGGCGGCCACCGGCGCACGGGCGATCTGCTGGCGCATCCGCGAGGCCACGAGCACCGGCAGCGGCGCCGCCCAGCGCGCGTCGCGATACACGCGTCGCGCATACGGATCCGAATCGGCGAGCCGATACGCGATCCCGGTGCCTTGCAGCGTCTCCGCCGCGGTGACCGCCTGCAGCTCGACGCGCTTGGCCAGCGGGGCCTGCTGCGGCCATGCGGGTGCGGGACCGAGGTCCATCTGCGTCGGCGGCGGCGGACGGCTGCCGCAGGCACCCAGCGTCGCGGCAAGGGCCAGGCCGCCGAGCAACAGCGCGCGACGCATGCCGCCGGTCCGCGGGAATTCAAGGTGCTCGTTCATTTCTTCGCTCCCGCTTCGAAGCCTGTTTCGCCGGGTCCCGGCGCGCCGGGCGTCGGACCGAGGATCAGGCTCTGCGGCTGATCGCCGATGTTCTGCGCTGCGCGCTCCAGGGCGCGGGCGGCCGCGGACAGATCGTCCAGGACCGCACGTTGTCGCGGCTTGTCCGAAGAGCCGACCAACGACAGCTCCACGCGCCGCAGCGTGCGCTGCATCTGCACCGCCGCGTCGCCCAGCTGATCGATCGCCGCGGCCTTGCCCTTGTACTCGTCCGCCAGTTCGCCGCCCTGTTTCGCGAGCGTGTCGATGTTGCCCAGCGTCTGCCGTCCCGCGACCACGAGACCGTCGGTGTTCTTCACCAGGCCCGGCAGCGCCTGCGCTGTCGGGCGCAACGCCTTGATCAGTTCGTTGAGTCCCGCGGACGCTTCGTTCAGCTGTGCCAGCGTCTGGCTCACCTGCTGCTGGTTGCTGTCGCTGAGCACCTTCTGGATGCGGTCCATCGTCGCCAGCGCGCCCGCCGCGAGCTTCGGGCCCGCGTCCTGCAACTGGTCGAGGAAGCCCGGCGCCAGTGCGATGCGTCGCGTCTGCAGCACGTTCTGCTTCGGATCCGCCGGATCCTGCCCGTCGTTCAGGTCGATGAACGACAGCCCGGTGATGCCCTGATAGCCCAGCTTGGCCACGGTCCCGGGCGCGATCGGCGCATCGGCGTCGACCTCGATCTCCACGAGGATCTGCTTGGGCTGCGCCGGATCGAAACGGATGCTGTCGACCTTGCCGACCTGGACGCCGCGCAGCTTCACCGGCGCCTTGACGTTCAGCCCGGGCACCCCTGCCGAGGTCACCACCGTGAAGGTCTGCGTGTCGCCGCGGTCGTCTCGGAACCAGAGGATGACCGCCACCAGCGCCGCCCCGAGCAGCAGCACGAAGAGGCCCGTGGCCAATGCATGTGCCTTGTTTTCCATGTGCTCGCCCGAGTCCTTGTGGTTGATCGTTGTTCGTGGGTTGGAAGGTCCGCCGACGCCGCGCTCAGGCAGGCATCTCGTCGCGGTGCTGCAGCGCGTCGCGGTAGCTGCGCAGGTTGTCCGCGGCGCAGCGGTCCGTGTGACCGAGGAAGAAGTTGCGGATGAACGGGTGCTTCTGCTTCACCACCAGTTCCAGCGGCCCGTGCGCGATCAGGTGCTGGTCCGCGAGCACCGCCACGCGATCGGCGATCGCGAACAGTGTGTCCACGTCATGCGTGACCATCACCACCGTCAGCGCCATCTCGCGCCGCAGGCTCTCGATCAGCTGCACGAAGTTCTTCGAACTGGCGGGATCGAGACCGGCCGTCGGCTCGTCCAGGAACAGCAGTTGCGGATCCATGATCAGCGAGCGCGCCAGCGACACCCGCTTGACCATGCCGCCCGAGAGTTCCGCCGGCATCTTGATGCCGTCTTCCGGCTTGAGGCCGACCTGCTGCAGCTTGGTCATGACCAGCTCCGCGATCAGGTCCTTGGGCAGGCTCTTGAGTTCGCGCAGCGGCAGCGCGACGTTGTCGAACACCGACAGCGCCGAGAACAGCGCGCCCTGCTGGAACAGCACGCCCCATCGGTGCCGCACCTGGGCGAGGTCGGTCGCCTCGCACTTGCCGAGCTTGTGGCCGAAGACCAGCACCTCGCCCTCGCTGGGCCGCTCCAGGCCCAGCATGAGGCGCAGCAGCGTCGTCTTGCCGCTGCCCGAGCCGCCGATGATGGCCAGCACCTCGCCCGCGGTGACTTCCAGGCTCAGGTCCTTGTGGATGCGCACGCCGCCGAGCACCGTGCCGACGTGCCGCACCTCGATCAACGGATCGCCCGGCTGGACGTTCAGTTCCTCGACGGCTTCGGCCGAGGTCGGTTCGATACATCCGCTCATGCTTTCAACCCCACGTCGGAGAACATCACCGCGAAGATCGCGTCCACGATGATGACCACGGTGATCGCGCTCACCACCGAATCGGTGGTGCCGGTCCCGAGGCTTTCGCTGTTCGGCTTGATCCGCAGCCCGAAATGGCAGGCCACGAACGCGATCATCAGCCCGAACACCGCCGATTTGGCCAGTCCCAGCCACAGGTTGGCCACCGGCACCGCAGCCGGCAGGCCTTGCAGGAACTGCACGTAGTCCAGGCCCAGCGTCGCCCGGGCGGCGATCATGCCGCCTAGCAGCACCATGCTGCTGGTCCAGGTCATCACCAGGGGCAACGACAGTGCCAGGGCCACCATCTTGGGCACGACCAGCCGGATCGTGTGCGAGATGCCCATCACCGAGAGCGCGTCCAGCTCCTGCGTCACCCGCATCACGCCGAGCTGCGCCGTCATCGCCGAGCCGCTGCGCCCGGCCACCAGGATCGCCGCGAGCAGCGGCCCCAGCTCGCGCCAGACGCTGATCCCCAGGATGTTGATGACGTAGATGTCGGCGCCGTAGCTTTGCAGCTGCTTGGCGGTCAGGTAGGACAAGGTGATGCCGACCAGCACGCCCACCAGCGCCGTGATGCCCAGCGCCTGCGCGCCGCTGCGGTAGAGGTGGGCGGAGATGTCCTTCCACGCGATCAGGTTGGGATGACGCACCAAGGTGCCGAGGTCGCGCGTGACCTGGCCGAGCAGCGCGGTCGCGTCCAGCAGATGGCTGGCGAGGTTGAGCAGGCCCTGTCCGAACTGGCGCACGTTCTGCGCGCGCGGCGGCCGGGCCGGTTTACCCTGCTTGCTGCCCAGACGCGCGAACAGCGCCTGGAACATGTCCGCCATCGGCGCCGGCGGCCAGCGCAGGTCGTCCGGCTGGCGGCGCCCCCAGGCTTGCCACAGCAGCAGCGCGCCGGTGGGATCGAGCCGGCGCACCGCGCTGAGGTCCCAGGACACGTTGGCGGTCGGCACCTCGCCGAGTTCGCCGCGCAGCGCCTCGACACGCTCGCGCAGCGCCAGCAGCGTCCAGTCGCCTTCCAGCCGTGCCAGGATGCGTCCGCCCTCGCCGGACTCGCGCAGCAGGCGCGGTGACGGGTCGTTGACGTCGTGGTTTTCCAGAGGGGCGTCCATTGGGGTCAGAGCATAGCCGCGGGAGGCCGGTCCGGTGAACCCGGCGGACAGGAGTTCGCCCAGTCAGACAAGACGCTGTCGCAGACGCTCCAGATAGGTGCGGCTGCAGGGCACGCGGCTGCCGTCCCGCAGGCGGAGATGGGCGTCACCGGCCTCGGTGGGCTCGATGGCTTCGATCAGGCTCAGTCGCACCAGATAGCCGCGATGCACGCGCACAAAAGCGGCCGGATCCAGGCGTTGCTCGAAGGCGCCCAGGCTGCTGCGCAACGGATAGTCGTGCTGCTGCCGGCGCAGGTTCACGTAGTTGCCGCAGGCCTGCACCCACTCGATCTCGTCCATCGGCAACAGGAACTCCTTGCCGAGCTTCTTCACCAGCAGGCGCTCGGGCAGCGCGGGCACGGGCACTGGCGCCGCCGCGAGCATGGGCGTGGGCATGGGCAAGGACTTGGGAGCAGGCTCCGGCGGTTCGGCCAGCAGGCTCGCCTCGCCCTGCCAACGCCACACGAACAAGCGGTACGCCCCGACGATCACCAGGATGAAGGCGTAGCTGCGCACGTCCTTCAAGGCTTCGTAGAACAGCTCGATCGGCCAGTTGCCGAAATCGTAGACGGCGCCCTGCGTCGCGTACGCCAGCTTGCGCAACGCGACCATGCCCAGCACATGCGCAAGACTGGTCATGAGTGCGAACAGCGCATGCCACGGCAGATGACGCCGCAGTTGGCCCCATCGCAACGGCCTGGCATCCGCCGCGCGGACGATCCAGGGGACCAGCGCCATCCAGACGAGGGCACTGGAGAACTCCCAGACCGCCGGCTCCCAGGTCTCGAAAGACAGGCCGGCGCGACGGATGTCCAGGTTGGTCGTGATCGTGTTCGCGCCCGCCGAGCCGAGCAGCAGTCCGCTCCAGATCGCGCACTCGACCCATCGCCGCCGCTTCAGATAGATTCCCAGCCACTTGTCCTCTGTCATGGCGGCGCAGTGTAGGCGTGCGCGGGGCTCGGGGCCCGCGCGAACGGCCCCTGGGACGCAGCGGGTCGTCACCGGACGGGGGCGGCTCGTCACATTCCGTGCGCACGCCTCTCCGCAGCGACGAAGCTGCGTCTCATGACTCCCACCGCCCTCTCCGCACGCGTCGCGGC
The DNA here is from genome assembly GCA_946886855.1 of uncultured Roseateles sp. Next base: position 7,543 of record CAMPJJ010000091.1, read on the forward strand.
CTCCAGCCCCCGCCTGACCGAACTCGACTGGCTGCGCGTCATCGCCTTCGGCCTGCTGATCCTCTACCACTCGGGCATGTTCTACGTGAGCTGGGACTGGCACGTGAAGTCGCCGCGACTCGTCCCCGCGCTCGAGTCCTGGATGCTCTGGCTGAACCCGTGGCGCATGTCGCTGCTGTTCCTCATCTCCGGCGCGGCCACCGCGTTGATGGCGGGGCGGGCCGACGGGGCCGACGGATTGATCGCTTCGCGCAGCAGGCGGCTGCTGCTGCCGCTGCTGTTCGGCATGACGGTGATCGTCCCGCCCCAGGCTTATCTGGAGGTCGTCGAGAAACTTCACTACGCCGGCAGCTACGTGGACTTCCTGGCGCTCTATTTCCGGGCGTATCACGGCTTCTGCCGCGGCGACGACTGTCTCAAGCTGCCGACCTGGAATCACCTGTGGTTCCTGCCCTACCTGTGGGCCTACACCGTGATCGTGCTGCTGGCGTTGCGCCTGCGCGCCGTGCGCGGTCTCTTCGCCCATGCGGCATGGCGCCGGATCGTGGCTGGAGGCCGGTTGCTGTGGGTGCCATGGCTCGGGTTCGCGCTGCTGCGCCAGCATCTGCTGGAGCGCTTCCCCAGCACGCACGACCTCGTCCACGACTGGTACCAGCACGGCGTGTACTTCGCGGTGTTCCTCCTGGGCTTCACCCTCTACGGCAGCCGCGACGATCGCCAGGGCGCCTGGGAGGCCGCGCGACGTCTGCGCTGGATCGCGCTCCTCGCGTATGTCATGGTGCAGTTGCTCTCGCAGGCGATCACCGGCGAGTGGCGCCTCGGGCACGGCGATGACTTCCCGGAGTGGCTGATCATGGCGCTGCGCGCGCTCAACGCGGGCAAGCAGTGGCTGCCGATCGTGGCGGTGCTGGGCTTCGGCAGGCAGTGGCTGGCCGACCGCGATTCGCCGTTGCTGCGCTGGCTGACGCTGGCCGTGTTCCCGTTCTATCTGGTTCACCAGACCGTGACGGTGATCGTGGGCCATCTGCTGGCGCCGCTGCAGTGGCCGTTGGCCATCGAGGCCGCCGTGCTCGTCATGACCACGGCGCTGGGTTGCCTGCTCGCCGCGCTGTTGGCCATGCGCGTGAACCTGCTGCGCCCGTGGATGGGGCTGAGCCCGGAAAGCAAAAAGCCCGGCATCTTGCGATACCGGGCTTCCTGATTCTTCTTATAAATGGTCGGGGCGGCGGGATTCGAACTCGCGACCCCTTGCACCCCATGCAAGTGCGCTACCAGGCTGCGCTACGCCCCGACTAAGCCTTAGATTCTATACGTAATCGAGAGCCTCATGCAAGCAAACTCTCTCGAATCGCCAACAACTCGTCCCGGACCTGCTCCAGCGTGAGCTTCTCGAGCGAGACGGTGGTGTGCGCCGCGCTGTGCGCGACCTCCGCCGCCAAGGCGCGCGAGGCTTCGCGATACACCTCGCGCTGCGCCGACGCCAGCGCTTCCGCGCGGAACTCCTGCGCGTTGGTCGAGATGTGGGTCGAGTCGATCAGCTGATTGCGTGCGCCGCTGATCGTGAAGCCCTGGTCGTAGAGCAGATCGCGGATGCGGCGGATCAGCAGCACTTCATGGTGCTGGTAATAGCGCCGGTTGCCGCGCCGCTTCATCGGCTTGAGTTGCGTGAACTCCTGTTCCCAATAGCGGAGCACGTAGGGCTTCACGCCGCACAGCTCGCTCACCTCACCGATGGTGAAGTAGCGCTTGGCAGGGATGGCGGGAAGCTGGACGTCCATGGGAATCAGCGGCTCCGGCAGCAGCGGGAAGGGTCAGACTCTACTCGAAGTCACCACCCGAAGGCGTGTTGCCCTGGACGGCTTCTTTCAATTTGTGACTCGCATGAAACGTCACGACGTTGCGGGCCTTGATCGGGATCGCTTCGCCGGTGCGCGGGTTGCGGCCGGGTCTCGGCGCCTTGCGCCGGATGTTGAAGTTGCCGAAGCCAGACAGCTTCACTTCGCGGCCGCTGGAGAGGCTCTGATGAATGATGTCGAAGAAGGCCTCGACCATGTCCTTGGACTCGCGCTTGTTCAGGCCGAGCTTGTCGAACAACAGCTCCGCCAGCTCAGCCTTGGTCAGCGTGGGCGTCTCCAGGCTGCCGAGCAGCACGCGCGCCTGCTCCTTCAGATCGTCATCACTCATGGGTGTCCTCCCCTCCCTCAGCCTCGCAGGCGCGCGCCGAGACTCTCGCCCAGCTGCGCCACCACCTTCGCCACCGCCTGCTCGATGCGTTCGTCGGTCAGCGTGTTCTCGTCATCGAGCAGCTCCAGGCGCACGGCCAGGCTGCGCTCGTTCGCCTTCAGCTCCGCCGTCGGCTGGGCCGGCTTGAAGACGTCGAACAGACGCGCAGAGCGTACCAGGGCTTCGCCGCTGGCTTCGATCGCCCGGATGAGGGAGGCATAGGTCACTTGCTCATTGACGATCAGCGCCAGATCGCGTTGAACCGCCTGGAGGCGAGGCACGCCCTGACCCTGCGGCAGCGTGCGCGCCAGCACGGCATCCAGCGACAGCTCGAACAGGACCGGCGCGCTCGGCAGTTCGTAGCCCTGGCGCCACTTCGGATGCAGTTCGCCGACCACGCCGATGGCCGCGCCGTCCAGCAGCACGCGGGCACTGCGGCCGGGATGCAGCGCCGGATGTTCGGCGGCTTCAAAGCTCAGCACGCGCGGCGCGAACAGCGCCTCGAGGTCGCCCTTCACGTCGAAGAAGTCGACCGCGCGGTCCTTCTGAGCCCATTGCTGCTGGTCGGCCGGACCCCAGGCGAGGCCCGACAGACGCATCGGCTGCGCGATACCGGCGATCGTGGTGTCGCTTTCCTGCACCGACGCGTCGCGCAGGAACACGCGACCGATCTCGAACACGCGCACGCGCGGCGACTTACGCGCCAGGTTGTTGCGCAGCACCTGGACCAGCGAGCCCATCAGCGAGCTGCGCATGACCGCCAGCGGCGCGGCGATCGGATTCAGCAGCTGGATGGGATTCGCGTTGCCGGCGAGCTCCTGCTCCCAGCGCGCTTCGACGAAGCTGAAGTTGATCGTCTCGAAGTAGCCCAGGCCGGCCATGGCGTGGCGCAGCGCGTGCGTCGCGCGGCGCGACTCCGAGCCCACCTTGCCGACCACCGGCGCCAACGGCGGCGTCGACGGCAGCTTCGGATAACCCAGCACGCGGATGACTTCCTCGATCAGGTCTTCCTCGATCTGGATGTCGAAGCGGAAGGTGGGCGGCGTCACCGTGATCACGCCGGGCGCCGACGTGAATTCCAGGCCCAGCCGCTTGAACACGCCTTCGCAGTCCGCCTGCGTCACCGGCATGCCGATCACCTTGGCGGCGCGCTCGACGCGCAGTGCGACCGGCTTGCGCTCGGGCAGTTGCGTGGTCTGGTCGTCCATCGGGCCGCACGCCGTGTCCGGGCCGCCGCAGATCGACAGGATCAACGCCGTGATGCGTTCGATGTGATCGACAGTCCCGGCGGGATCGACGCCGCGCTCGAAGCGGTGGCCCGCGTCGGTCGAGAAATTGAAGCGGCGCGAGCGCCCCATCACCGCCTTCGGCCACCAGAACGCGGCTTCGACGTAGATGTTCTTCGTGTCGTCGGAGACGGCGGTGGCGTCGCCGCCCATGATGCCGGCCAGCGATTCGACCTGCTCGCGGTCGGCGATCACGCCGACGGTCGCGTCGACCTCGATCGTGTTGCCGTTCAACAGCTTGAGTTGCTCACCCGGCTTGCCCCAGCGGACGACCAGTTCGCCGTGGATCTTGTCGAGGTCGAAGATGTGCGACGGACGACCCAGCTCGAACATCACGTAGTTCGAAATGTCCACCAGCGGCGACACCGAGCGCTGACCACAGCGGGCCAGACGGTCGACCATCCACTGCGGCGTCTTCGCGGTCGTGTCGACGTTGCGGATCACGCGGCCTGAGAAGCGGCCGCACAAGTCCGCCGCCTCGATGCGCACCGGGAGCTTCGCCTCGGTGGCGACGGCGGCGGGCCGGATCTCGGGCGCGAGCAGCGGCGCACCGGTCAGCGCGAACACTTCACGCGCGACACCGTACACGCTCAGCGCATGCGCCAGGTTCGGCGTCAGCTTCAGCGTGAACAGCGTGTCGTCCAGGTTCAGGTGCTTGCGGATGTCTTCGCCGATGGGCGCGTCCGCGGCCAGTTCCAGCAGACCGCCATGGTCCTCCGCCAGCTTCAACTCGCGGGCCGAGCACAGCATGCCGAAGCTCTCGACGCCGCGCAGCTTGCCCTTGCCGATCTTGAACGGCTTGCCGTCATCGCCCGGGGGCAGTTCGGCGCCGATGGTGGCCAGCGGCACGCGGATGCCGACGCGTGCGTTCGGCGCGCCGCAGACGATCTGCAGCAGCTCCGGACCGCCGGCGTTGACCTTGCACACGCGCAGGCGGTCAGCGTCCGGATGCTGCACAGCCTCGACGATCTCGGCCACGACGATGCCGTGGAACGGCGGCGCCACCGGGCGCAGCTCTTCCACTTCGAGGCCGGACATCGTCAGCAGTTCGGCCAGTTCTTGGGTGTTCAGCGCGGGGTTGCAGAAGGCCCGCAGCCAGGACTCAGGGAATTGCATGGGGTTCTCTCTTGCTCTCTAGGCGACCGGGGGCTCGAATTACTTGAACTGCGACAGGAAGCGCAGGTCGCCGTCGAAGAACAGCCGCAAGTCGCTGACGCCATAGCGCAGCATGGCCAGGCGGTCGATGCCCGAGCCGAAGGCGAAACCGATGTAGCGCTCGGGATCGAGGCCCATGTTGCGGATCACCTGTGGATGCACCTGACCGGAGCCGGAGACTTCGAGCCAGCGGCCCTTCAACGGACCGGAGCCGAACATCATGTCGATCTCGGCGCTGGGCTCGGTGAACGGGAAGTAGCTCGGACGGAAACGGATCTCCATGTCCGTCGTCTCGAAGAACTGCTGCATGAAGTTCACGTAGACGGACTTCAGGTCCTTGAAGCTGATGTTCTCGCCGACCCACAGGCCTTCGACCTGGTGGAACATCGGCGAATGTGTCGCGTCGCTGTCCACGCGGTAGGTGCGGCCCGGCGCGATCACGCGGATCTCGGGCATCGGCTGACCGGCGTCGATCAACGCGCGATGCTTCTTGACATGCTGGACCGCGTAGCGGATCTGCATCGGGCTGGTGTGGGTGCGCAAGACATGACCCCCTTCGATGTAGAAGGTGTCGTGCATCGAGCGCGCCGGATGGTCCTCCGGCGTGTTCAGCGCGGTGAAGTTGAACCAGTCGTTCTCGATCTCCGGGCCGTCGGCGACGTCGAAGCCCATCGAGCCGAAGATCGCCTCGATGCGTTCCATCGCCCGCGTGATCGGGTGCAGGCCGCCGGTGCCGCGCTGGCGGCCGGGCAGCGTGACGTCCAGCGCCTCGGCCTTGAGCTGCTTCTCGAGCTCCGCGTCCGCCAGCGCCTGGCGGCGCGCGGTCAGCGCCGCCTCGATGCCTTGCTTGAGCTGGTTGATCTGCGCGCCGCGGGTCTTCTTCTCCTCGACCGGCAGGCTGGCCATGCCCTTCATCAGCTCGGTGACCTGGCCGGTCTTGCCCAGGAAACGCGCCTTGGCGTTCTCCAGGTCGGCGGGAGTCGTGGCGGCGGCGAATTCGCCGGTCGCCTGGTGCAGCAATTGATCGAGGTCGTTCATCGCGGGGCGTCGACGGGGCGTCGGCGTCGTTGGCGGAAGTCGGAAGGCACAGCGGTGGAATGGCGCACATCGCACCCTCACGCACCCTTGCGCCGGAATGAAAAAAGGCCGCACACCGGGGTGTCGGCCTTTGAAAAAGGCAGCCCCGGCAGGGCCGGAGCGGCCAGTCCGCCCGCCGGCGAGCACCGGCGGGCAGACCTTGGCTATCAAGCCAGAGCGGCCTTCACCTTGGCGAAGATGCTGGCGAAACCAGCAGGGTCGTTGACGGCGAGGTCGGCCAGGACCTTGCGGTCGATGTCGATCTCGGCCTTCTTCAGACCGGCCACGAACTTGCTGTAGCTCAGACCCAGGCCACGGCTTGCCGCGTTGATACGGGCAATCCACAGCTGGCGGAACACGCGCTTCTTGGCACGGCGGTCACGGTAGGCGTACTGGCCCGCCTTCATCACCGCCTGCTTGGCGATGCGGAAGACGTTCTTGCGACGACCACGGAAGCCCTTGGCCAGAGCCAGGACCTTCTTGTGACGAGCACGTGCGGTTACACCACGTTTGACGCGAGGCATGTTGTATCTCCTTGTCTACTGCTGGATTACAGACCAGCGAAGGGCAGCATCGAAGCGATGTGGCCCATGTTGGTCTCATGCACGGTCGTGGCGCCGCGAAGCTGGCGCTTGTTCTTCGTGGTCTTCTTGGTCAGGATGTGGCGCTTGAACGCCTGACCGCGCTTGACGGTGCCACCCGGACGAACGCGAAAACGCTTTTTCGCGCTGCTCTTGGTCTTCATCTTGGGCATGACTGCTCCTTCTATGTGCGTCCCTCCAGGCGACCGCGGGTGACCGCGGTACTTGACCGGCCTGCAGGAGACTAATGAGCCCGCCGACGACCAGATCGGCGGGCTGAAAGTGTGGCGGGGCCTTCCGGTCCCGCCGAGGCGAGGATTCAGAGGCTCAAGGCCTCGGAATCAACGCTTCTTCGGTGCAAGCACCATGATCATCTGACGGCCCTCGAGCTTGGGCATGTGCTCGACCACCGCCACGTCCGCCAGTTCGTCGCGGATGCGCTCCAGCATGCGCATGCCGATGTCCTGGTGGGTGATCTCGCGGCCGCGGTAGCGCAGCGTGACCTTGCCCTTGTCGCCGTCCTCCGCGATGAAGCGGCGCAGGTTGCGCATCTTGATCTGGTAGTCGCCCTCGTCCGTGCCCGGACGGAACTTGACTTCCTTGACCTCGATGACCTTCTGCTTGGACTTGGCTTCCGCGGCGCGCTTCTGCTCCTGGTACTTGAACCTGCCGTAGTCCATCAGCCGGCACACCGGCGGAACGGCCGTGGCGGCGATTTCGACCAGATCGACGTCCAGCTCACCGGCCATCCGGAGCGCTTCCTGGATCGAGACGATGCCGATCGGCTCGTTCTCCGGGCCATTGAGACGGACTTCAGAAGCGATGATTTCGCGATTCAGGCGGTGCTTGCGCTCGGGAATCGCACGACGGTCAGCAAAAGTAGCGATGGTGGTTACCTTTAGGCGGGCCTTGGCAAGGGTCCGTGTTGATCAGTACAACGCAAAAAGCGCCCGACTCAAGCCTTGTCCGCGATGGCGGTCGAGAGCTTCGCAACGAAGTCCTCCACCGACATCACGCCCAGATCCTGGTTGCCTCGGGCGCGCACTGCGACTGCGCCGTTCGCCTTTTCCTTGTCGCCGACGACAAGGATGAACGGCACCTTTTGCAGTGAATGCTCGCGGATTTTATACGTGATTTTCTCGTTCCGCAAATCTGCGTGGACCCTAACCCCTTGTTTTTGCAGCGTTTTCACAATGCTGGAAACGTAGTCCGATTGGGCGTCGGTGATATTGGCGACAACGACCTGCGTCGGAGCGAGCCAAACCGGCAGCGCGCCGGCATGTTGCTCGATCAGGATCCCGATGAAACGCTCCAGGCTGCCGACGATCGCGCGGTGCAGCATGACGGGGGTGTGGCGCTCGCCGTCCTCGGCCACGTACTCGGCGCCCAGGCGCGCAGGCATCGAGAAATCGACCTGCATCGTGCCGCACTGCCACTGGCGGCCGATCGCGTCCTTGAGCGTGTATTCGATCTTCGGACCGTAGAAGGCGCCGTCGCCCGGGGCGATGATGAACTCCACGCCCGAGGCGCGCAGCGACTCCATCAGCGCGAACTCGGCCTTGTCCCAGACCTCGTCCGAACCGATCCGCGCGTCGGGGCGCGTGGCGACCTTGTAGATGATGTTGTCGAAGCCGAAGTCCTTGTAGACCTTCTGCAACAGCGCGGTGTACGCCACGCACTCGGCCAGGATCTGGTCTTCCGTGCAGAAGATGTGGCCGTCGTCCTGCGTGAAGCCGCGCACGCGCATGATGCCGTGCAGCCCGCCCGTGGGCTCGTTGCGGTGGCACTGGCCGAACTCGCCGAAGCGCAGCGGCAGGTCCCGGTAGCTCTTGATGCCGTGCTTGAAGATCAGGATGTGCCCGGGACAGTTCATCGGCTTGAGCGCGTAGTCGCGCTTTTCCGATTCCGTCGTGAACATGTTGTCGCGGTACTTGTCCCAGTGGCCGGTGGCCTCCCACAGCGTCTTGTCCAGCAGCTGCGGGCCCTTGACCTCCTGGTAGCCGTTGTCGCGGTACACGCGGCGCATGTACTGCTCGACCTCCTGCCAGATCGTCCAGCCCTTGGGATGCCAGAACACCACGCCCGGCGCGTGTTCGTCGATGTGGAACAGCTCCAGGTCCTTGCCGAGCTTGCGGTGGTCGCGCTTCTCCGCCTCCTCCAGCATGCGCAGGTAGTTCGCCAGGTCGTCCTTGGTCGCCCAGGCCGTGCCGTAGATGCGCTGCAGCTGCTCGTTGCGGTGGTCGCCGCGCCAGTAGGCGCCGGCCACCTTCATCAGCTTGAAGAACTTCAGCTTGCCCGTGGACGGCACGTGCGGGCCGCGGCACAGGTCGGTGAAACCGCCCTCGGCATACAGCGAGACCTCCTGGTCCGCCGGGATGCTGGCGATGATCTCGGCCTTGTAGGCCTCGCCGATGCCCTTGAAGTACGCGACGGCCTCATCGCGCGGCAGCACCGAGCGCGTGACCTTCTCGTCCTTCTTCGCGAGTTCGCCCATCTTGGCCTCGATCGCCGCCAGATCCTCGGGCGTGAACGGGCGCTTGTAGGAGAAGTCGTAGTAGAAGCCGTGCTCGATGACCGGGCCGATCGTGACCTGCGCGTCCGGGAACAGCTCCTTGACGGCATAGGCCAGCAAGTGGGCCGTCGAATGGCGGATGACGTCCAGCCCGTCCGGATCCTTGTCCGTGACGATGGCCAGCTGCGTGTCCTTGTCGATGAGGAAGCTGGTGTCGACGACCTTGGCGGCGTCGCCCGAGCCGACGCGGCCGGCGAGCGCCGCCTTCGCCAGGCCCGTGCCGATGGACGCCGCGACGTCGGCGACGGTCACCGGGTGCGGGAACTCGCGCTTGGAGCCGTCGGGCAGTTGGATGGAGATGTGGGACATGAGGGGGAACTCCAGAAAACAAAAAAGCGCGACCACGTGCCGCGCTTTTTCTGGGGTGCTGACTTTTTCCGGACAGCTGATGAAAGACGTGACGAGCCGCGGTCGCTCAAACCTTCGCAGTGGAGGGGGTAGTCCGCGGTGTCATAACCATGTCGCCTTTCCCGGTCCTTGTTGGAAAAAGAAATATGAGGTCGCCAGTGTAGCTCAGAGCGCCTGGATGTCGAGGGACGGCCGGGCGCAGGCCTCGCGGAACTCGTCCCTCAGCCGCTCGCCTTCGCGGACGGCCTTGAGCCAGTCGCGGGCGCGGCCGGGGACGTCGTTGAGGTAGCGCTGGAAGTCGTTGCGATCGGGCAGCTTGCCGTTGGGCAGCGTCTTCACCCACTCGGGGTTGGGCGTCAGCAGCACGACGTTGTCGAGGAAGGCGCTGGTCCGATGCCGGTGCTTGAGCGCCTTGTCGAGCCAGCCCGGCACGACGCTGGCCTGGAAGTGCGGGTACAGCGCGATGCCGTCGCCGACCATCGCCGCGTAGTTCAGGTGCAGGTGATAGTCGGTGATGCCGCCGTCCCAGTAGGCGCCGGCCGGGGCGCCTGCGATGTCGTGCACGGCCTGCAGCCAGAACGGGATCGAGCAGCTCGCCAGGATGCTCGGCTTGAGGTTGGTCGCGTCCAGCGCCACCTGCCGGCTTCGGTAATCGGCCAGCGGCATCGGCAACGGGGACCGCTTGTCGGAGAACACCACCCGTTCCAGCCACGCACCCATCGCGCGGCGCGACATCGCATTGGCGGCGAACGCGCCCAGATAGCCGAGCGGCGTGCGCAAGCGCCCTTCCCGCCCGAGCACGTGCTTGCCGCGCGAGGTGAACACATGCAGGCGGAACTGCGGATGCGACAGCACCTCGGCCTCGCGGCCGCCAAAGATCTCACCGAGCTTGCCGGCGAATGCGCGCGAGACCGTCGCCGCGGTCGGCCGCTTGCCGGGCGCCGACTCGTAATCCTGATGGGCGTAATCGTGGGCGAGGCGCTCGAACTCCACCTTCGCCTGCGCGGCGTCGCGGGTCAGGCAGGCGGTGGCCATGCGCCAGGCGCCGATGGAGGCGCCCAGCAGATGGACCTCCTGACCGCCCGACGGCAGGAACTCGCCGAAGAGATGCGCGTCGAGCGCGCTGAGCACCAGCCCCTTCGGACCGCCGGCGGCGCCGGGCACGACGCGCACGTCGGCGGCACGCAGGCCATGGTCGCGCAGCCGTTGGCGCGCACGGGGTCCGGCGAGGATCTGCAAGGCCTGCATCGGGCGGGTCGTCCTTTCAAGAATCGGAAACGCCCGACTCGGAGCTGAAGGCCCTCGCTCCGGAGAAGGCTCAGAGCTTCATCTCCAGGTTGAGCTGGAACCACGGCTTCAGACCGCGACCGGTGGCGTAGAACTGATCACCGGGGAGCTGGGTCTCGGCCCGGGCGTCGAGCGGGAACAGATTATTGGCCGAGAAGCGCACCGAGGTCTTCGGGCTGAGCATCCACTGGGCGAAAACGTCCAGGCCGCGGTTGCGCGAGTACTCGACGCTCTGACGATCGGTCTGACGCACCGTGTAGACCGGCGTGTAGTTCAGGTTGGCGCCGGTGGTGACCGGCACGCTGCTGAACCGGTAGTCGAAGCCGAGGTTGGCGGTCCAGGGCTGCTGCTGGTCGAGCCGGTTGTCCGGGCCGTCCACCGCTTTCACCCGCGAACGGTAGACGCTCACGGAGCTGCGCAGGTTCAACGGCAGCTTCGGATCGAACAGCGACGGGAACAGCTCGCCCGCACGGCCCTTGAGCTCCATCTCGATGCCGCTGGTGGTGGCGCTGGAGAAGTTCATCGGCCGGATCACGTAACGCGGCACCGTGGACAGCGGCGGATTGGCCGCATCCAGGGTCACGACGTTGCGGATCAGCTGGCTGATGTTGCGGTGGAAGAGGCCCACGCTGAAGAGGCTGCCGCCGGTGAGGTACTTTTCGTACGCGACATCGAAGCCGGTCGCGAGTTCCGGCTTCAGGCCCGGATTGCCGATGCGGTCGGGATTGAACTCGTCGTTCTGCTCGCCCGTGGCGGGGCTCGGGAACTTGCTGTTGGGCGTGTAGCGGCCCAGCATCTGCGTCAGCTCCGGCGCCTTGTAGCTGCGGGTGATGCTGGCGCGGATCATGTCGCGCCCCTTCGGGTCCAGCTTGTAGGTCAGGTGCCACAGCGGCGACAGCACGCTGGAACTGTTGCGCGCGTCGGTGGCGATGCCGCGGCTGGTGGTCACGATCTGCTCGTGCCGCAGGCCGAAATAGGTGGACCACTGCGGGTTGATCTCCCACTCGTCCTGGACGAAGAAGGCCTGGCGGCGGATGCGGGCGCCGAAGTTCTCGCCGTTGAGTCCGGGGCTCTGCTCGTCGCCGGCGACCAGGGTGTTGCGGATCTCGTCGCGCTTGCGGAACTCGAAGTCCCAGCCGACGGTCAGCGTGTGCTCCTCGCCGAGGATCTGGCTGTACTTGCCGGCCTGCGTCAGGCTGCGGTCGCGGCTGTCGAGCAGCGCATCGACCGGCCTGCCGGTGAGCGTGTGGTTCTCGATGTGGTTCTTGGCGTCCTGCACGCCGGCCTTCAGTTCCCACTTCTGGGTCTCGCTGAAGCGGTTGTTCCACTGCGCGTTGGCGCGCAGCATCTGCCACGTGCCCCGGTTGTCGGCGTTGTCGTCCAGTCGCGTGCCGGGGCTGTAGACCGCGTCGGGCGTGAGCCGCACCGAGTTGTTCCAGAAGCCCTTCTGCGCGAAGCCGATCAGCGACACGGTCTCGTCGTCGCTGATCTTCCAGGTCGCGCGCGGCGCGGAATTGAAGCCGTGCCCCCAGTTGCGCATCTTCCCGTGCTGGGAAGCGACGACCGGCTGACCGTCCAGGTCGGTGCCGTTGCGCTCGGTCGTGGACTTCATCTCCTGCAGCCACTGGAACGCCGACAGCGGCACCGACACCGACACCGGTCCGAAGCGCTCGCCGTAGGTGAAGGTGGCGGACGGCACCGGGTGGTTGATGTTGTAGCCCGCCCCGACGCGCAGGTCGCGCTGCGACATCTTCGGCGCTTCCTTCAGGATGATGTTGATGGCGCCGGCGACCGCCTGCGCGCTCTGGTCGGCACTGGGACCCTTGGTGATCTCGATGCGCTCGACCTGCGCGGGATCCAGCTGGTCCAGCTTGAAGCCGGGCGGCGCCGGATCACCGTTGATCAGGATCAGCGTGTAGCCCGAGCCCAGCCCGCGCATGCGCGGCGCACCGTCGGCAACGTTCACACCCGGCAAACGCTTGAGGACGTCGGCGACGCTGGTGTCGCCGTACTTGTCGAGCTCGTCGCGGCCGTAGATCTGCTTGGCCACCGGCGCGCGGCGGCGCAGCTCGGAATCGGTGTTCCGGCCGGTGATCTCCACGCGGTCCAGGCGCTTGCCCGACGTCGGCTCGCTGCCCAGCTCCGGAGGCGCGCCTTGCGCGAGCACGGCAGTCGCGGGCGCAAGCGCGGACAGGCAGACAAGGGCGCTGGCCCTGGCGATGGCGTGGATCTTCAAAACGGGCTCCCGAGGAATTGGTGTCGACACCGTGTGTGTCGTGTCGACTTTTGTCTTTGACGGTAAACGGCGCGCAGCGTAGCCGTGCGCCGCCCGTTTCGACACCTCAGGTGCGACCAGCCGCGAAAAAAGTGGGATCAAACGCGAATCGGCGCCGTGGATGGCGACGACGGAGCACGATCGGGACAACCGGGGCCCCTTTTCTCCGTGTCCCTCCTTCGCTTGCCTCCCGGCAAGCGAATTCCCTCCCTGACCTCCGAAAAGGGGCCCCGGTCGTCCCGATCCGAGGCACCGAGGTCGTCAGCGCTTGAGCTTGGCGAAGGCCGCCGCCATCGCGTTGCCGCCAGTGGGCTGGGCGTCACGCGCGCCGGACGGGCGAGCACCGCCCGCGCGCTCGTTGCGATTGGCCGGACGGAAGCTGTTGTCGGGCTTGGAACCGCCACGCGGCGCCTGCGCGTCCATCTTCATCGTCAGCGAGATGCGCTTGCGGGCCAGGTCGACCTCCAGCACCTTCACCTTGACGATGTCGCCGGTCTTGACGACCTCGCGCGCATCGTTGACGAACTTGTTGGCCAGTTGGCTGACGTGGACCAGGCCGTCCTGGTGCACGCCCAGGTCGACGAAGGCCCCGAACTGCGCGACGTTGGACACCGTGCCCTCCAGCACCATGCCCTCCTTCAGGTCCTTGAGGTCCTCGACACCGTCGTTGAAACGCGCGACCTTGAAGTCCGGGCGCGGATCGCGTCCGGGTTTCTCCAGTTCGCCGAGGATGTCCTTGACCGTGATCGCACCGAAGCGCTCGTCGGCAAAGGCCTCCGGCTTCAGCGCGCGGATGACGTCGGACTTGCCCATCACGTCGGCGATGGGACGATCGACCGTCGCCAGGATGCGCTGGATGACCGGGTAGGTCTCGGGATGCACGCCGCTGACGTCCAGCGGGTTGTCGCCGTCGCGGATGCGCAGGAAACCGGCCGCCTGCTCGAAGGTCTTCGGGCCGAGGCCGGTGACGTCCAGCAGCTGCTGGCGATTGCGGAACGCGCCGTTGGCGTCGCGCCAGCGCACGATCGAGTTCGCCACGCTCGCCGACAGGCCCGACACGCGCGACAGCAAGGGCGCGGACGCCGTGTTCAGGTCCACGCCGACGGAATTGACGCAGTCTTCGACCACCGTGTCCAAGGTGCGCGCGAGCTCGCTCTGGTTGACGTCGTGCTGGTACTGGCCGACGCCGATCGACTTCGGATCGATCTTCACCAGCTCGGCCAGCGGATCCTGCAGACGGCGTGCGATCGACACGGCGCCGCGCAGCGAGACGTCCAGGTCGGGCAGTTCCTTGGACGCGAATTCGGACGCCGAGTACACCGACGCGCCGGCTTCGCTGACGACGACCTTGTCGATGACCGTGTCGGGCGCCATCGACTGGATGCGCTTGATCAGGTCGGCGGCGAGCTTGTCGGTCTCGCGCGAGGCGGTGCCGTTGCCGATCGCGATGAGGTTGACGCCGTGCGTGGCGCACAGCCGGCCCAGTGTGTGGATCGAGCCCTCCCAGTCGCGCTTGGGCTCATGCGGATAGACCGTCGAGGTGTCCAGCACGCGGCCGGTGTCGCTGACGACCGCGACCTTCACGCCGGTGCGGATGCCCGGGTCCAGGCCCATGACGACGCGCTTGCCGGCCGGCGCGGCCAGCAGCAGGTCGCGCAGGTTCTCGGCGAAGACCTTGGTGGCGACCTTCTCGGCTTCTTCCCGGAGACGCCCGAAGAGATCGCGCTCCAGGCTCAGCGAGAGCTTGACCTTCCAGGTCCAGGCGACGGTCTTGCGGATCAGCTCGTCGCCGGCGCGCTTCGCATGGCTCCAGCCGAGGTGGCGCGCGATGCGGCCTTCGGCGAGCGAAGGCTGGCCGAGGACGACTTCCTCGTCGAGCGCCAGCTTGGCATCGAGGAACTCCTGCGTGCGCCCGCGGAAGACGGCCAGCGCGCGGTGCGAAGGCACGGTACGGATGGGCTCGGCGTAGTCGAAGTAGTCGCGGAACTTGGCGACGTCGGGGTGGTTCTCGTCCTTGCCCTCCATCAGCTTGGACTTGAAGAGCCCCTCCTCCCACAGCCACTCGCGCAGCTTGCCGATCAGCAGGGCGTCCTCGGCCCAGCGCTCCGACAGCAGGTCGCGCACGCCGTCCAGCACCGCGAAGTCATCGGCGAAGCCGGCGTCCGGGTTGAGGAAGGCGCCGGCCTCGGCCATCGGATCCAGCGACGGATCGGCGAACAGCTTGTCGGCGAGCGGCTCCAGGCCGGCCTCGCGGGCGATGAGACCCTTGGTGCGGCGCTTCTGCTTGTACGGCAGGTAGAGGTCTTCCAGTTCCTGCTTGGTCGGCGCGGCGGCGATCGCGGCGGCGAGTTCGGGCGTCAGCTTGCCCTGCTCCTCGATGCTCTTCAGCACGGCTTCGCGGCGGTCCTCGAGCTCGCGCAGATAGCTCAGGCGCGCCTCGAGTTCGCGCAACTGGATGTCATCGAGGCCGTCGGTGGCCTCCTTGCGGTAGCGGGCGATGAACGGGACGGTGGCGCCGCCGTCGAGCAGTTCCACGGCCGCGTTGACCTGAGCCGGGCGAACCTTCAATTCGGCGGCAATCTGAAGCAGGATCTTGTCCAAAACAGCGACGGGCCCAGGGCCCAGAGAGCAACGAAAGCGGGCAAGTTTAGGGCACGGGAACGACGGCGC
>CAMPJJ010000092.1 GCA_946886855.1 uncultured Roseateles sp.
CCAGCGCGATGCGCGCGGCGCCGGTCAGCGTGGCCAGGTCGATGATCAGCTCGGGTCTGGACTCGGTGGCGTAGGCCAGCGCGTCGCACAGGATCACGCGGCCTTCGGCGTCGGTGTTGCCGATCTCGATGTGCAGGCCCGCGCGGGTCTTGATCACGTCGCCCGGTCGGTAGGCGTTGCCGCTGATCGAGTTCTCCACCGCCGGGATCAGCACCTGCAGGCGCACCGGCAGCTTCAGCGCCATGATCAGCGTGGCCAGGCCCAGCGTGTTGGCCGCGCCGCCCATGTCCTTCTTCATCTGGCGCATGCCGTCGGCGGGCTTGATGTCCAGGCCGCCGGTGTCGAAGCACACGCCCTTGCCGACCAGGGTCAGACGGGGGTGCTTGTCGCTGCCCCAGTTCAGTTCGATCAGGCGGGGCGCGCGGGTGCTTGCGCGGCCGACGGCGTGGATCGCCGGGAAGTTCTTCTTCAGCAGGTCGTCGCCGACGATCTCCTTGAACTTCGCGCCGTGCTGCTTGCCGACGACGGCCGCGGCCTTCGACAGCTCTTCCGGGCCCATGTGCTCGGCGGGGGTGTTGACCAGATCGCGCACCGCGGTCATCGCGGTCGCGATCGCCAGCCCGCGCTGGCCGTCCGGGCTGCTCTTGATCAGCAACTGGGCCGGTTCGCGCTTGCGCGGCTTGTACAGGTCGAACTGGTAGCAGCCCAGTTCCCAGGACATCGCGGCGGCCTCGTCCTGCAGCGGCAGGCCTTCCGGCGACAGGGTGTAGGCGCCTTCAGGCAGTGCGAGCGGCAGCGCCGACAGCGCAAACGGGTGGGCGGCGTGGGCCACGCCGGCGAAGACCTGGGCGAGCTTGCCGTCCTCGCCCGGCACCAGGGCGAAGGTGTCCGGCGCGGCGGAGAAGCCCAGCGTCGCCAGCCATTGCTGGGTGCGCTTGGGCAGCTTGGGCGCGAGGGCCTGGTAGGCGGCGCGATCGAGCGCCAGGATGGGCGTGGCACGAGCCACCGAGTTCTTGAATTGGACGTTCATCGATGCACCGGCCTGCCGCGGGTCGCGCGGACAGCCGACCTTGGGGTTGGCGGTGAGCCATTCTCGCTCGCCGCCCCTCTGAAGGTGGAGGCTCGGCGCTGTTCGGGAGTGTGCTGCCGACGAGCGTCGCCCTCACCCCCACCCGAAAGCATCGGGGGCGAGGAAGCGCTCAGCAGGACTGTCGCAGACGCGACAGCAGCGACTGCGCCGCCGCCGTCGTGCCGGGCGGCGCGTTGGGGCTGGCGGCGGACATCGCCGGGTTGTCCTGCGCCGCCTGGATCAGGCGCTGGGCCGCGGCCGGCCCGGGCAGCACCGGCCCGATGAAGCACACCCGCTCACCCTGCCCGATCAGCAGCGTCGGGAAGGTCTCGACCTCCAGATCGTCGACCAGCTCCGAGTCGTCCTCGATGTCCACCCACAGGAAGCGGGCGCCGGGGTGCTGCTGGCGCAGCGTGGCGAAGTCGTCCCGATACGTGTCGCAGGTCCGGCACCAGGCGGCGCACAGGCAGGCGACCAGCAGGTCGGACGACCCCTCGGAGGCGGGCGCCGGCACCGGCGAGGAAGAGGAAACGGCGGACATGGGGTCGGAGCTTAGCCGAGTTGCTCCCGGTGCCAATATGTTCGCAATACGTCCAAGGCACCGTCCTGGTGCCTGGCGGGTGACGATGGCGCGAGCTTTGTTCAGATTTGTGAGCAGGCTGTCAACGGCCTCCCGACGGCCTGCGTTAGCTGGCACAAAGCGGTCATTGCAAGCGGTCTTCCCCCCGCGACACGCCGCTGAAAGCCAAGAAGGTCCCCGACCATGATGAAGTCCCAAACCCGCACCGAATCCCAGCCGCGCCGCCTCCCGATGCCGGAACTGGCGCAGCACGACAAGGGCCGCAAGCACGAGGCCTTTGAAGTCGCCAGCCTCGGCTGCGACCGCCGCAGCGTCGCGCGCGCCCTGCGCTTCGACCGCAAGCGCTGATTCCGGGCGCCGGGCCGCCCCGAGTCCGGGCGGCCGCCTTCGCCCGCCAGGCGCCCCAAGCGCGCCAGCGCCCTTGCGCCGTCAGTCCTCGTCGTCCGGGGACTGCAACGGCGCCAGCAGCCGGTCGATCTCGTCGGCGCTGAACTTCTGCAGACGCTCTCCCCCGTCCCGGCCCAGCAGACCGTCCGCCAGCGCCCGCTTGCGGGCCTGCAGCTCGAGCATCCGCTCCTCGATCGAGCCCTCGATCGCCAGCTGATGGACGAAGACCGGCCGGGTCTGTCCGATCCGGTGCGCCCGGGCATGGGCCTGCGCGTCGACCGCGGGGTTCCACCACGGGTCCACCTGGATGACGGTGTCCGCCGCCGTCAGCGTCAGTCCCACGCCGCCGGCCTTCAGGCTGACCAGCATCAGCGGCGCCTCGCCCGCCTGGAAGCGCCGGACCACCTCGCCCCGCTTGCCCTCCGGCGTCTCGCCGGTCAGCGTCATCAGCGGGATCCGCAGCGCGGCCATCGCGTCCTCGATCAAGGCCAGCATGCCGGTGAACTGGGAAAAGATCAGGATCGTCCGCCCCTGGGCGATCATTTCGGGCACCTTCTCCTGGATCCATGTCAGCTTGGCCGCTTCCATTCCCGGAGGGAGCGCGATGCCCGGCACCAGGCGCGGGTCGCAGCAGACCTGGCGCAGCTTCAGCATCGCGTCCAGCACCGACATCAAGCCGGTGCCGAAGATCTCCGAGTCCTTCAACAGCCGCCGCACGAGGTGGTCGGCGCCGATCCGGACGCTCTCGTACAGCTGGCGCTGACGCCCCTGCAAGGGGATGCGCTGGGTGAGGACGGTCATCGGCGGAAGGTCCTTGGCGACTTCCTCCTTCAGGCGCCTGAGGATGAAGGGCCGGACGCGGGAGGCCAGCTCCCGCGCGCGCCGCGCGTCGCCGGTCTGTTCGATCGGCTTGCGCCAATGCCGCGCGAAGGAGCGCGCCTCGCCGAGGTAGCCCGGCATCAGGAAATCGAACTGGGTCCAGAGCTCGCCGAGGTGTTCTCCAGCGGCGTGCCGGTGAGCACCAGGCGCTGGTTCGCCTTTAGCCGGCGCAGCGCCCGCGCCGCCCGCGAGCGGGGGTTCTTTACCGCCTGCGCCTCGTCCAGCACGAGGACAGAGAATGTCGGCTTCGAGAGGGCGCGCACCTCGCGCCACGCGAGGCCGTAGCTGCACAGCAGCAGGTCGATGTCGCCGAGGCGCTTCATCACCTGCGCGCGCTCGGCCGGATCGGACAAGGTTGCCACCCGCAGATCGGGCGCGACCCGCGCGGCCTCCTGCGTCCAGTTGAAGATCAGGGAGGTCGGCGCGACGACCAGCGCCGGCGAGCTCAACCGCCCGGCCTGCTTCTCGACCATCAGATGCGCCAGCGCCTGCGCGGTCTTGCCCAGGCCCATGTCGTCGGCCAGGATGCCGCCGAGTTCCTGGCGCGCCAGATACTGGAGCCAGGCCAGGCCCTGCAGCTGATAGGGGCGTAGCGTGATGCCCAGCCCTTCGGGCGCGGTTGACGCCGGCGGCGGGCCGGCGTCACGCAGACGCTCCCACATCGTGCGCAGCTCGTCGGCGCCGTAGACCTGCCAGCGGCTGTCCGGCATGTCGAGCGCCGCCAGTCGCGCCGCCTCCCACGAGCTGAGCTTGACCGGTCCGCGCCGTGAGCGCTGCGCGACCAGGACGTCCAGCAGGTTGAGCATCAGGCGCTTCAGCGGCGCCGCCGTCGAATGCAACCGCCGGCCGCCGGGCGCCTTCAGGCTGATGATGGCGTCGTCGGCTATGCCGGCGATCGCGTCGGCGTAGAGCCAGCGCCTGTCCTTGCGCAACAGGTCCCAGATCATCGGCGCGAGGTCGACGCGCTGACCTTGCACCGTCACGCCCAGGCTCAGCATCCACGAGCCCTTGCGGCGCGAGAGCGCCAAGGTCGGCAGGCGGTCACCGGTGCCGGGCGCGATGGCGGTCTGGACGTCGACCGGCTCCTCGTCCTCCGGCTGGATCTCCAGCGACCACGCGTCGATCGCAACGCTGTGGTGGGCGAAGCCGGGCAGGACGTCGACCTCCCAGCCGAGCTGCCGCAGCCGGGGCACCTCGTCGGCGGCGAAGTCGGGGAACAGGTCTTCCTGCTCCAGCGTCCAGCACGGGGTCAGGCCTCGCCCGAAGGACGCGTCACGCCACTGCAGCATCTCGACGTCCACCGGGTGCAGCGGCAACGCCTGCCATTGCTCGAGCGCCGCCGGATCCGCCGGCCAGCGCGCCAGCCGCAGCAGTGACACGCGATCGCCGCGCGGCCCCAGCTTCCCGTGCGGCCGCAGGCCGAGCAGCCCGTCACCGCGGTTCAGCGTCTGCAGGATCAGTTTCGGGGGGAGCGGGGAAGGCGGCGCGGTCATCGGGGAGTCATTGTCGACGCCCCGACGACCTGCCGGATCAAGCCGCCGGATCGAGTTGCCGCCGCGCTTCGGCCCAGCCCAGCCGCTCAACCTTCCTTGCTGTCCTTGGGCGCCTTGCCGTCCTTGGGCGTGCGCGGCTTGGGCAGACCCGTCTTCGCGTAGTCCGCCGGCACGCGCATCAGCGCGGCCTCGGGTTCGGCGCGGCGGATGTTGCGCAGCTGGTAGTTCTGTTCGCCGCTGCGCGGATCCTTGGTCTGGGTGCTGACGGTCACCTTCAGGTCGGGCGACGTCCACACCTCGCGCGAGATCACGATCGGCTTCTCATTGCCGACTTTGCCTGCGGGGATGGTGCGCGTCGCGCGGCTGCCGGTGACCTTGAGCCCGTCGATCTCCTTGGGCGGCAGGTTGTCCGGCTGCGCATCCTGTCCGTTGAGCTGGCCGTTGAGGATCATCGGCTCGATGCGCATCGCCACGGCCGGCGGCAGCGGCGACATCGGCGCCAGCGGGCCCAGGGAACCCGGCGGCGTCTCGACGCGGATGACGCGGACCTCCTGGCTGCTGTCGCCCGGGGCGATCACGACCGGCGTCGCGATGCGCGTGTGGACCTGAACCGTCGGCGCCGCTGGTGCCGCCGGCGCGGCCGGCGGCTTCGGCGCCTCGACGCGCTGCGCCGTCTCGCCCGGGCCGAAGCTCTCGCGCGCCCAGTCGCGCATCCGTCGACCGTACTCGCGCATCTTGTCGTTGTAGTCCCGCATCTTGTCCTGGTACTCGCGCATGCGTTCGCCGTACTCGCGCTGGGCCTCGGCGTCCACGCGCCCGCCGCCGAGATAACGCGCGGTCTTGCGTTCGGGATCCAGCAGCCAGTTCTCGCCGCTGACGGCGTCGCGGAGATAGACCACCTTGCGCCCCTGGCGTTCGACTTCCTGGCGCGTCCGGCCTTCGCCGTCGCGGCACAGCTGGCTGGTCTGCTGATGGACGATGCGATTGCCGTCGGCCAGCGGCTGGACGGTTTCATGCACAGCCTGGGCGCAATACGGCGCCCCCTTGACGACGCGTTCCGCGCTGAGGATGTGCATCGCGACGCCGGATTCGGCGATCAGTTCGGCGACGTCGGGCACCGGCGGAACCGGCGGGACGGGCGGCACCACGGCGGGCATCACGGGCGGCGCGGGAGGCGCCGGCCGGGCGTCCGGCTCCGGCGACGCATGGGCGGGCTGGGCCTGGACCGCGATCGTGGCGAGCGCCAGGGCGAGGGTGGTGAGGGAAGTCTTCATGGCGGTCTCCAGGGAGGGAAACGGGTCGTTGTTCAAAGGTGCGGCGAGGGAATCGGGGAGTCGCGGGGCTGTGGATCGGCGGTTTCGGATCGATCAGGGCATGACCCGCATCGCGAGCACATCGCCCGAGGCGTGCACCAGCAATTCGGCGCGCACCGGCGCGGCCGCGTCGGCGGGGTCGTAGGGCAGGCCCAGCAAGGCCAGGCGCTCGCGCGGCACCTCCGCAGGCACCAGCCAGGCGTTGCCGGTCCCGGCCTTCTCGAACGCGGCCCAGCGGTCGGCGGACACGAGCACGATGAAACCGCTGCCCGGATTGCCCATGACGGTGGCGCCCGATTCGCCCGGTGGCGCGGAACCGAGCAGCCAGACGCAGGCGACCAGCACGGAGGCGCACAGCGCCGGGCCGGCGAGCGCCCATCTCCAGCGGCCGGCCCGGGCGGCCTTCTGGCGGGCGGCGAACTGTTGGCGCATCGCCCCCAGCACGGCGTCGTCGCGCTCGAAGGGCGGCGTGCGCTGGCGCAGGTCCTGGGCCATGGCCCACAGCCAGTCGGCCAGGCGTGCGGTGCGGGGCGGTGAGGTGTCGGTGGTCTTCATCATGCGGACTTCGATGAACGTTCGATCGTGTCCGCCGCGGCGGACGACAGGGGCCGGGACTCGTCCTGCAAGGCGGCCAGCAGGCGCGCCCGACCCCGATGAAGCCGGGTGCGCAGCGTGTTGAGCTCCACGCCGGCGATGCGGGCCGCCTCGGCGTAGGGCCGCTCCTGCAGATCGACGAGCACGATGGCCTCGCGGAAGGTCCAGGGCAGGGTCTGCAAGGCCGCCCACACGCGCGCCTGGTCCTGGGCCCGGACCAGCTGCTGTTCCGGCGCATCGGCGGGGTCGTGGCGGGCGTCTTCCGCGTCCTCGTCGTGGGCCACCGGCAGGTCCCGCCAGCGCGCCAGCAGGTGATGCCGCGCCATGCCGGCGAGGTAGGCACCGAGGGGACCTCTGCCCGCGTCCCAGCCTTCGGGCCGGCCGGCGAATTGCACGAAGGCCTCCTGCATCGCGTCCGCCGCCCAGTCGGACTGGCCGCACAGCGCCAGGGCGTAGCGGAAGACGCCGGACGATTCACTGCGGTACAGCGGTTCCAGCGCGCTCGCGTCGCCCTGGCGCAGCCGGCGCACCAGCGCTTCGCTGGCGGCGACATGAGAGGGCGGCGGGTCACGCTCGCTCCCGGCCGGGGGGCCGGCGGCGGGGTCGGGGCGGGCGCGTCCAGCCAGGCGGGTCCAGAAGCTCATCGGGCGTGCGGCGTGCGTTGCGTGGTGGGGATGTTGAACGTATTGCGCGGGCGGCTCGAAAAGTTCCCGGCTCGCACACAGGAATTTCATCCCCCGATGCGCGGCGGCGCTTCTGCTTCTGCCCGCCCCCTTGTTTCAGGGGAATGACACCGCCACGCCACACCGGGCGGCCCTCGCCCGGGGAGCGAGAACAGTGCACCGTGCGATGTTCGCAAATCGTTTTCGATGGGGCCATTTCACGCAAGTGAGCGCCGGCCAACCGTTCCATCTTGGTGCATCCGCCAAGTGAAAACCCCAAGTGCGTGCACGGAGGCCGGGTCCTAGCATCCACCCCACTCGACGCGACACCCGTCCCGCGCCGGCGACAAGCCGGCACCAAGGGGGTTGCCTACGGGGGCTGAGGAGACAAAACAGATCAGACCAATTCGAACGAACAACAGTGACACTGTCACAATTCGCGGGCACCTGGATCAGGTGCCCGTTTTGTTTTCGTGGCCTGGTTTTGCGCGCATCCCGCGATCGTTCTCGGCCCGTGTCCGCGGCAATGGAGCCGCCCTTGCGAGTCGTTGCAGATGATCGAGTTGTTGACCGCGGCCGTGGCGTCGCTCCTGGCCGGGTTCGTCGATGCCGTCGTGGGCGGCGGCGGACTGATCCTGGTGCCCGCGCTGTTCAGCGTCTATCCGAACGCCGCGCCCGCCACCCTCTTCGGCACCAACAAGGGCGCCGCCATCTGGGGGACGGCCTGGGCCACCCACCAATATGCCAAGCGCGTGTCGCTGCCCTGGCTGGCGCTGATGCCGGCGGCCGCCGCCGCGCTGGTCGGCAGCTTCGCCGGCGCCTGGGCCGTGACGCAGGTGGACCCGAGCGGCCTGCGCAAGGCCTTGCCGGCGATCCTGCTGGGCGTGCTGCTGTACACGCTGGCGAAGAAGGACCTCGGCCGGCACCATGCCCCGCGCCACGAGGCCGTGACGCAGACGCTGATCGCCAGCGTCATCGGGCTGACGATCGGCTTCTATGACGGCTTCTTCGGGCCGGGCACGGGCAGCTTCTTCGTGTTCCTGTTCGTGCGGCTGCTGGGTTTCGACTTCCTGCACGCCTCCGCCACGGCCAAGCTGATGAATACCGCCACCAACTTCGCGGCGCTGGTGCTGTTCGCCGCCAAGGGCCATGTCTGGTGGCACGTCGCGGCCGTGATGGCGGTCGCCAATGTCGTCGGCAGCCTGGTCGGCACGCGCATGGCCCTGGCCAAGGGCGCGGGTTTCGTGCGGGGCATGTTCGTCGTCGTGGTGTCGCTGCTGATCCTCAAGACCGGCTACGACGCCTTCCTCCGCTGAACCCGGGCCCGCTGGCCGCGCACCGCCCCGCGGGCACGCCAGACGCCCTCCGAACAACCCCCCGCCGACTGTCCGCCAAAGGCGGGATGCCGGTGGCCCACCGCCCGGGCTACCATCCCAACCAAACAACCGCTGACCACCATGCCTGTCGATCCTCAACTCCGCGCGCTGGATATCGAGATCCCCACCCAGCCGGACGTGCTGGTCAAGCTCTCGCTGCTGATGGCGGACGAGGACATCGACCTGCAGGCCGTCTCGGGGCTGGTGGAGACCGACATGGCGCTCGCCGCCGCGGTGCTCAAGGCGGTGAACTCGTCGCTGTACGGCCTGCGCGGCCGGGTGCAGACGGTGCACCAGGCGCTGACCTACCTGGGCATGCGCGAGGTCGCCGCGATCACCTTCGAGATGGGCCTGCGCGCGGCCTTCCCGCCGGCCGTCGAGCTCGAACCCGTGTGGACCCGCGCCGCCAAGCGCGGCCTGCTGATGGGCCGCATGGGCCAGATGCTGGGCGTCGACCCATGGGCGGCACATTCGGCGGGTCTGTTCGAGGAATGCGGCAAGGCGGTGCTCTACCGCCATGCGCCAGGGCATTACCCGGCGATGCTGCGCGCGACCGCCAGCGACAAGGAGCTCGTCCAGCTGGAACACACCGCCTTCGGCGTCAGCCACGACGCGCTGGGCGCGGCGCTGTGCGAGAGCTGGGGCCTGGCGCCCGCCGCGGTGGCCAGCGTGCGGTACCACGTGCAGCTGCAGGATGAGCTGCTGATGCCCGAGGCGATGCAGCGCCGCGGCGTCGGCGCGATCTCGCTGGTCGCATGGACGCTGATGAACAAGCCGGAAGCGCTCGACGAGACGGTGATGGCCATCGCGCCGCAGGCGCAGCTCGACGAGACGCTGATGCTGCGCGCCGCCCGCCGTGTCGAGGAGCAGCTGCAGCAGGCCGAGTCCCGCGGCCGCTGACGCCCGACGCGACGGCCCGACGCGACGGCCCGACGGCCCGGCACGTCGGCGGACGCGCCCGGCCGCTCACGACGCGATGCAGAGCCGATCGCGCCCCATGCGCTTGGCGAGGTAGAGCGCCTCGTCCGCCGCCTGCAGCAAGGCCTGCGGGCCCAGGTAGGGATGACCCGGCTGCGAGGCCGCGAGGCCCGCGCTGATCGTCACCATCCCCTCCTCCGACGCGCCGTCCGGCAACGCGCCATGCGGCACCGCCAGGGCACGCCATCCTTCGCGCAGCGCTTCCATCAATCCCTGCGCGGTCTCGATGTCGAAGCCCGGCAGCAGCACCGCGAACTCCTCGCCGCCCAGGCGGGCGACGAGGTCGGTGTCGCGCTGGAAATGCTCGGCAAGCAGCCGCGCGAGTCGACGCAGCACCTCGTCGCCGGCACTGCGTCCGTGGCGCTCGTTGAACGGCTTCAGGTGGTCGACATCGAGGATCGCCAGCGCCAGTCGGCCCTGGTCGCGCTGGGCGCGCTTGAACTCACGCCGCAGCGCCGCATCGAACTCCCGCCGATTGGCGATGCCCGTCAGCGCGTCGTGGCGTTCCATCGAGGCCAGCTCGCGCCGCTTCACCTCGAGGGAGCGCTCCGCCTGCTGCAGCGCGTGATGCTGGCGCGCGATCTCTTCGCGCAGCTCGCGCCCGCGCGACTGCTCGCGATGGAGCTCGTCGCCCAGCGAGGTCCGCACATGGTCGAGCGCCTGCTCCAGCTGCAGCAACTCGCGCGGGCGGGGTTCGCCCGGTTCGAGCCAGGTCAGGCTCTGCGGCGGCAGCGTCGGATCGAAGCGGCTCGCCTGCGCGGACAGGTGGCTCAACTGCCGCAGCAGCCAGCGGTCCAGCATGAGCGCGGCGACCAGGCCCAGCGCCGTCGCCAAGGCCAGATGAAGCAGCGCGGAGCGCAGCAACGGGTCGCGCCTCAAGGTGTCGCCGACCGTCGCGGCCGAGGCTTGCAGGCGCAGCTCACCGCTGCCGGCCAGTGAGAACTCGGCGCTCTGACCGGGTTCCCCCTCGTCGTCCGAGAGGGCACGGAACTGCTCGCCGTCGCGCGTGCGCAGCTCGACGCGGCGCAGGTTGTGACGCGTCAGGATGTGATGCAGCAGGCCATGCAGCGCCTCGGGCCGTTCCAGCCGCTGCTGGAGGCTGTAGGCCAGCGGGCCCGCATAGAGCAGGGGGATGGCGCTCAGCGCCGCGTCGGCCTCGGCGGCGCGACGCCGCGTGGTCTCGCGCAACTCCCAGCCGCTGGACAACGCGACCAGCAGCAGTCCGAACACGAACAGCGCCAGCAGCGGGCGGGCGCCCACCGAGATGCGGATGGCCTTGTGGGTCATGCGTGGATGCCGAGGTTGCGACGGAAGTCGCGCTATACACCGTCAAGTCATCGTCGGGCCATTGTGCCGAGCCGTGTTCGCTGGTTTCCCCGGGGAAACTCCAGGCAGGGACGGGTCGCAGAATGGCCCCCCACCACACCTCAGGGGGGAGGCGATGAAACGAACTGGTGTGGCCGCGTGGCTGCTGCTCGGCGTGAGCGCCGTCTGGGCCGATCCGGGTTACTACCTCGTGCGGCCCTACAGCGAGGCCGGTCAGGCCACGCTCGACCTGCGCTACTGGCATGTCGATCCGCCGGACGAGGCCGCCACGCTGTGGCCCGAGGTCGGCCTGCGCTACGGCATGAACTCGCGCTGGAGCACCGAGCTGCTGCTCAGCTGGATCGGCCCGACGTTGCATGAGCAGACCCTGAGTTCGATCAACTGGGTCAACCAGATCCTGTTCACGCAGGGCGACACGCCCTATGACCTCGGCTTGCATCTCCAGCTCATCCGCAACCGGGGCCAGGGCAACGCCATGGAAGTCGGTCCGATCTTCCAGACCGAATGGGGAATGACGCAGCTCAATCTCAACGTCTTCTTCAGCCACGACGCGGGCTCGCGACGCCAGAACCAGACGAAGCTTCAATGGCAGGCCTTGCACCGCTGGCAGCCCGGCTGGCGCCTCGGCGTGCAGGGTTTCGCCGAGCCGAAGTCGTGGCGCGCCGGACCGGTCGCGAGGATCGAGCTCGGCGGACGCGCCGAACTGACGGCGGCCTACCTCTGGGGGAACACCTACCGCAGCCGTGGGGACATGCTGAGCGCCTCCCTTCAGGTCGGCTTCTGACACCTGGCATCCGCCCGCTCCGTCCGCATCGCGGAAAGCCGGAGCGAGGTCATGAACCTCCTGGGCTGGCCAGTCACCGGATCGGTGAAGGCGATCTCGCGCGCGAGCAGCTGCAGCGGACATGTGAAGTCCACCGTCTCCTCGACCGGCAGCAGCACCGGATAGATGCGGTCGTTCTCGATGGGCAGGCCCAACGCGCACAGCTGCGCGCGCAGTTGATGCTTGACGCCGCTGTGCGGACGAAGTTCGTAGCGGGCGCGATCGACGTCGAGCCGCTCGATCAGCGCGATGCGCGTGCGCGCATTCGGCACGGCGCCCTCGTCATCGATCGTGCGCATCTGCATGAAGTCGACCGGATGTTCCTCGAGCCGGCTTTCGTACGCGAACGGCAGTCGCGCGCCGATGTCGTTCCGCCACGGCGCGATGGCTTCGTAGACCTTCTCGACATCGCGATCACGGAATAGCCGCTGGTACGCATCGCGCGTGGCCGGCTGCACCGAGAACAAGGTCAACCCCGCCGTCTCGCGATCGAGCCGATGCACCGGACTCAGATCCGCCAGGCCCGTCTCCCGGCGCAGGCGCGTGAGCAGCGTCTGCTGCACGTAGCGACCCTTGGGGGTGACGGGCAGGAAGTGCGGCTTGTCGGCCACGAGCAGGTGCTCGTCGAGGTGCAGGATGCGGGCCTCGGAAGGCACCTGCGGCTCGTCCTCCAGCC
The DNA here is from genome assembly GCA_946886855.1 of uncultured Roseateles sp. The sequence continues at coordinate 12,157 of CAMPJJ010000092.1, forward strand.
AGCGCCAGTAGTAGAGGCGGCGTTGCGCGCGGTACCGCGCGTCGGGCGCCAGCGGTTCGCCCGCCTCGTCGAGCACGTCGCCACGCGCCATCCGCGCAGCCCAATCGTCGCGCGCGACCAGAGGCAGGCGATCAGCCAGGAAGTCCAGCACCAGCGTCCACGGCCCCGGCGGACAGGCGAGCGCACTCGCGGCGACGCCGTCGCGCAGCGGCAGGGTGAGCTTCGGTGGACGTGCCATGTGAGAACGAAGCGTCAGCGGGCCGCGTCGTTCACTCGATCTGCGCCGGACCCCGCGCGCGCTCGTCGAGGAAGCGGTTCAGGCGCTGCAGGTCGTCGGCGTCGATCGGCGCGCCGTTGCGCCAGGTCTTGATCCACGCCTCGCGCTGCGGGTCCGCGGCGAGCTGGCGCATGGCCTGGTCCATCGCCTCGATGGCGCGGCGACCTTCGGGCGTGCGGCTGCAACCGGCGGTGGCGACCGAGGTGCTGCGACCCTCGGCCAGCGGCAGCTTGGCGAGTTCGGGCGGGCCGGGGTGCGTGGCGTTGTAGTCGTCCACGGTGATCGGGTACTCGAGCGTGTAGTCCATCCGCCTGGCCCGCAGCATCGGCAGCAGGTGGGCGCCGCGGCCCGCGACGATCGAGCGCGGCGCGCGATCCGGATTCGCGGCCAGCAGCTTGTCGATGCGGGGCCCGTAGCTGCGGTCGCGCGGCAGCAGGCCGGTGAGATCGGTGCGGCGCAGCAGGTCCGCGAGCTGCAGCGCCTGTCCGTTGGGCTCGAAGCGCGCCAGATCCTCGCGCCGCACGATCACATGGATCTGGCGCGACATCATCGGCGGGAACAGCGTGGTGAAGTACAGCCATTGCAGCCGCTCGGGCGTGCGCACATGCAGCACGGAGCACAGCGTCTCGCCCTGACGCACCTGCGCCTCGAAACGGGGAAGGCTGAGCTCGATGAACTCGTGCCGGAACTGCGGCATGCGCTCGATGAGCAGGCGCAGGAAGCCGTCGACCTCGCCCTGGCCGAGATCGTCGACGCGCTGCGGCGGTTTGCCGTCCCGATAGGCGAAATGCGGCGGCATGTCCTGCACCATCCAGCGCAGCAGCGGTGGCGCGGGCAGTGGCGACGGCTGCGCCGCGACGGGCGTCACGGCACCGAGCGCCGCGAGCCACGCCGCCACGAGGACCGGGACCGCCCACGCCAGGCAGCCCGGGGCTGCGCGGGCGCGGCCGCGGGTCAGTCGCCTTCGACCCATTCCACCTTGGCGCCGAGGCGGGTGATGTTCTCGGCGAACTGCGGATGGGCGCGGCGGACCGGCGTCGCGTTGCGGATCACGGACTTGCCGGGGATGCTGGCCGCGACCATCAGCAGCGCGATGGCGACGCGGATGATGTAGGGGCTCTCGACCTCGGCAGGGCTGAGCGTCTTGCCGCCGAAGGTCACCATGCGGTGCGGGTCGGACAGGAAGGCGTGCGCGCCGAACTTGGACAGCTCGGTGGTCCAGCCCATCGCGCCGTCGTAGACCTTGTTCCAGAACATCACGCTGCCTTCGGCCTTCACGCCGAGCGCGACGAAGATCGGCAGCAGGTCGACCGGCAGGTAAGGCCAGGGCGCCGCCTCGACCTTCTGCAGGATGTTGCGGGTGAAGGGTTCCTTGACCTTGAGCTTGCCGTCCACGACGGAGCGCGACCAGCCGTCCTCGTGGACGATCTGGACGCCGAACTTGGCGAAGGTGCGGTCGATCAGCGGGAACTGCTCGGGCTGCGAGTTCTTGACCCGGACGTCGCCGCCGGTGATCGCGCCCAGCGCCAGGAAGGTGACGATCTCGTGGAAGTCCTCGGCGAAGGTGAATTCGCCGCCGCCCAGCGCGGCGACGCCGTGGATGGTCAGGCGCGAGGTGCCCAGGCCTTCGAGCTTGGCGCCGAGCATCTGCATGAACTGGCAGAACTCCTGCACGTGCGGCTCGCTGGCGGCGTTCATCAGCGTCGATGTGCCGTGGGCGAGCGCGGCGCAGAGGACGAAGTTCTCGGTCGTGGTGACGGAGGCGTAGTCGGTCCAGTGGTCGTTGGCGCGGAGCTGGCCTTCCACCTTCACCACCAGGCCGTCGGCGGCGCGGTCGACGTTCGCGCCGAAGCGCTGGAAGACCTCGACGTGCGGATCGATCTCGCGCGCGCCCAGGGTGCAGCCCTTGACGTCGTCCTCGATGCGGGCGGCGCCGAAGCGCGCCATCAGGCCGGGGACCAGCATGATGGAGGAGCGCATCTCCTCGGGCAGGTGGTCCTTGGCCGGATCGAAGTGGGTGTCCTGGTGGTGCAGGTCCAGCACGCCGCTCTTGAAGTCCACGGACACGCTGCTGCCGAGCTTGCGGAAGACCTCGAGGATCTTCTTGACGTCGGTGATCTCGGGCACGCCGTGGAGCCGGACCGGCTCGCGGGTGAGCAGGGTGGCGCAGAGGATGGGCAGGACGGCGTTCTTGTTGGCCGAGGGAACGATGCGGCCCTTCAGGGGCGAACCGCCGTGGACGATGAGGTTGGACATGGCCTGGCGCGGGGCGCGCGGATGGAATTCGGTGGACGAGCGCGAATTATCGGGGGTCGCGGGATGGCCCGGCGCTCGAACGGGACATGGGAGGGCATCTTGCAACGCAGGGCCCAGCGGCGCCAGCGAGCTTGTGTTCCGGCGACGGAGGAAATCCTCCGGACGGGCGGCCGCAGGTCGCCCTTCGAAAGGCGGGAAAGGCGGGGGGCGGATGTAGGGAAGTCATGGGCGTCGGAGCGGGAATGCCCTCGCGACAATCCTCGCCCATGATTCCGCCCGTCGATCCGTCCACGCCCGCCGCCGCGCCTTCGATGCCGGAAGTGCCCGTGGCCTCCAACGCGTCGTCGCCCGTGCGCAGGCTGCTCGCGAAGCGGCGCGCCTCGGCGCAGGCCGCCGAGGACCCGCGCGACTGGATCACCCCCGAGGACCTCAACGTCGCGCCGGCCCTGCTCGGCCTGCCGCTGGCCTCGCCCTGGCAGCGCGCGAAGGCGATGGCCGTCGACGTGACGCTGGTGACGGTGCTCTCGAACTTCGGCAACACGCCGCTGCTCGGCGGCTGCTGCTGGGTCGCGTGGCGCTGGTACAAGGTGCAGCGCGCCTCGCGCGGCGAGGTGCAGCGGGAGTCCGGCTGGCTCGGCTGGGCGCCGGCCTTGTGCCTGGTCGCGTTCGGGCTCTACTCAAGCACGATGGAGCACATCGACGAGCCGACGAAACAATCCCGCCGCGAGGCCGTCGCCGCCGCCTCGACCGAGAAGGCCGCCAAGGCCGACGAGCACGCCGACGAGGCCGCCATCAGCGACGCCCGAGAGGATGTCCGGGACCTCGTGAAGCACGCGGTCGCGACCGCCGCGGCCGCGGCGTCGGCCGCCTCCGGATCGACCTCCGACACGCTCGAGCAGGCAGTGATGCGTCAGGTCGAGAAGGACGGCGAACTCCAGCGCAAGGCCGACCGCGTCCGCATCAAGGCGCTGCAGGAAGAGGTTCGCACGCTCAAGGACGAGGCCAGGCGCTCGCCGCTCGAGAAGCTCCGCCATTGGTGGGAGGTCGTGGGACTGAACCTGGTGTGGGCCTTCGTGTATTTCGTGGCCTTCCCGTTGATCTGGCCGGGCCAGACGCCGGGCAAGAAACTGATGGGCCTGCGCATCGTCGAGCTGACGGGCAAGCCGCTCAAGCCGATGCTCTGCGTGCGCCGCTACGGCGGCTACGCGGCCGGCGCGACCACCGGCGGCATGGGCTTCCTGCAGATCCTGTGGGACGCCAACCGCCAGGGCCTGCACGACAAGGCCGCGCACACCGCCGTCATCGACACGCGCAATCCGCGCCGCCTGCGCCTGAACCAGGACCTGAGCGGTTGAACGGCTGGACAGCTGGACAGCTGAAAGGCCGGCCGGATTCAGCCCTTGGGATCGAGCCGCTTCGCCCGCGCGAGGCGCCAGGCTTCGGCGGGATCGTCGCCGTAGACCTCTTCCGCCGTCGTCGCGGTCTCGCGGCGATGGGTGTCGATCGCGATCCGTTTGTCGAAGACGAAGCACTCGCCCCGCCAGTCCGCGTCGGCGTCGGGCATCTGCTCGAAGTAGTTGAGGATGCCGCCGTCGAGCTGCCGCACGGTCAGCCCGCGATCCGTCATCCAGCCCGAGAGCTTCTCGCAGCGGATGCCGCCGGTGCAATACATCGCGACCGTCTTGCCCTCGCGCTGCCAGGCGTCGGCGTGGGCGTCGATGTAGGCCGGGAAGTCGCGGAAATGCCGCACGCCCGGATCGACCGCGCCCTCGAAGTGGCCGAGTTCGAATTCGAAGTGGTTGCGGTTGTCGAGGACGACGACGTCCTCGCGCCGGATCAGCTCGCGCCACTCGCGCGGCGAGACATGCGTGTCGCGCGCGTCGGCCAGGCCCGTCACGCCGTCCAGTCCGAAGGCGACGAGTTCGGGCTTCTCATGCACCTTCAGCAGCGTGAACGGGCGCGTCGTGCAGAAGCTGCGCTTGAAGTGGAGGTCGGCGAACGGCGGCTCGGCGCGCAGTGCGGCCTCGTAGGCCTGGAGCGCTGCCGGCGGTCCGCCGATCGCGCCGGTGATGCCTTCCGGCGACAGCAGGAGATTGCCGCCGATGGCGCGCCCCAGCGACTCGTTCACCTCGCGCAGACGCTGCGCGAGCGCCGACGTCTCGTCCAGCCGGACGAACTTGTAGAACGAGCTGTGCTCATGGGCGGGCGGGTGCGCGTGCGCTTGATCGTGCGCTTGCTCGGGGGAGGACATCGGAAGGACCACTGAAGACGACGGGACGCAGGACGCGATGGTACCGAGGTCCTTCGCCGGCCCGGGAGCAACCCGGGTGCGGGACTCGGACTTGCCCGCCTAGAATCCGCCACCCTTTTTTCGCCCTTCCGGGGGCCTACCGCCGTGTCCGATCGCCTCGCCGTCCTGCCCCAATACCTGATGCCCAAAGGGGCCATGACGCGGTTGGCCGGTCGCTTGGCGAGCGCTGAACTGGGCGGCTTCACGACCTGGACGATCAAGCGCTTCATCGACAAGTACGGCGTGAACATGGCCGAGGCGGCGGAATCCGATCCGACCGCCTACTCGACCTTCAATGCCTTCTTCACGCGGGCGCTGAAACCGGGCGCCCGTCCGCTGGCCGACGCCCCGCTGATCTGCCCGGTCGACGGCGCCATCAGCCAGTTCGGACCGATCCGCTCGGACCAGATCTTCCAAGCCAAGGGCCATCAGTACTCGACCACCGCGCTGCTCGGCGGCGACCAGCAACTGGGCGCGCAGTTCCGCGACGGCCATTTCGCGACGATCTACCTGAGCCCGCGCGACTACCACCGCATCCACATGCCCTGCGCCGGTCGCCTGGTGCGCATGGTGCATGTGCCGGGCGACCTGTTCTCGGTGAACCCGACGACCGCGCGCGGCGTGCCGGGCCTGTTCGCCCGCAACGAGCGCGTGGTCTGCCTGTTCGAGGGCGAGCACGGCCCGTGGGTGCTGGTGCTGGTGGGCGCGACCATCGTCGGCTCGATGGCCACGGTGTGGCACGGCGTCGTCAATCCGCCGCGCCCGGGACGGCTGCGCACCTGGCACTACGAGAACGAACACTTCAGCTACAAGCAGGGCGAAGAGATGGGTCGTTTCCTGCTCGGCTCCACCGTCGTGCTGCTGTTCCCGAAGGACCTGCCGATGCAGTTCGACGCGCACTGGCAACCGGGGGGCGCCGTGCGCCTCGGTCAATCGATGGCCACCCTGGGCTGATCGCGCCGGGCCTGCCGGCCCGCATCACCTGTCCCTCCGATGGGGGCCCGCCTTTGCGGGACAATCGCCGTTTTGCGAAACGACGGCGACGAGTTCCCATGACCCTGCGTGTCCTGACCGGCATCACGACCACCGGCACCCTGCACCTCGGCAACTATGTCGGCGCGGTGCGCCGCGCGATCGCGGCCAGCCGCGAGCCCGGCGCCGAGAGCTTCTTCTTCATGGCCGACTACCACGCGCTGATCAAGTGCGACGAGCCGGCCCGGATCGAGGCCTCGCGCCTGCAGATCGCCGCGACCTGGCTGGCCGCCGGCCTGGACACGAGCCGGGTCGTCTTCTACCGCCAGAGCGACATCCCCGAGATCCCCGAGCTGACCTGGCTGCTGACCTGCGTCACGTCCAAGGGCCAGATGAACCGCGCGCACGCCTACAAGGCGTCGGTCGACGCCAACGTGGCCGCGGGCGAGGACCCGGACGCCGGCATCACCATGGGCCTGTACAGCTATCCGATCCTGATGGCCGCGGACATCCTGATGTTCAACGCGCACCGCGTGCCGGTGGGCAAGGACCAGGCGCAGCACATCGAGATGGCGCGGGATGTGGCGCAGCGTTTCAACCACACCTTCAAGACGGAACTCTTCGTGCTGCCTGAGGCGAGCATCGATGAGGAGATGGAACTGCTGCCCGGCCTGGACGGGCGCAAGATGTCGAAGAGCTACGACAACGTGATCCCGTTGTTCGAAGGCGGCGCGAAAGCGTTGCGCGATGCAATCTCGAAGATCGTCACCGACTCGCGCCTGCCCGGCGAGCCCAAGGAGACCGAGGGCTCGCATCTCGTCCAGATCTACGACGCGTTCGCGACGCCCGCGCAACGACAGAGCTTCCGCGCGGCGCTGCATGCCGGCCTGTCTTGGGGCGAAGCGAAGGACCAGCTGTTCGCGCTGATCGACGCGGAGATCGGTCCGATGCGTGCGCGCTATGACGCGCTGATGGCCAATCCCGAGAAGATCGAGGAAATCCTGATGGAAGGCGCCGCCAAGGCCCGCGCGATCGCGGGCCCGCTGCTGGCGCAGGCGCGCGAGGCCGTCGGCCTGCGCCGCTTCCAGCCGTTGGCAGCACCGGTCGCCCAGGCCTCCAGGGCGAAGTCGACCGTGCCAGCCTTCAAGCAGTACCGGGAAGCGGACGGGCTCTTCTACTTCAAGCTGCTCTCGGCCGACGGCACGCTGCTGCTGCAAAGCACCGGGCTGTCGCAGGGCAAGGAAGCCGGTCAGTGGGTCGCGAAGCTCAAGCGCGAAGGCGCAGCGGCATTGGGCGACGCGCCAGTGTCCAAGGCGACCGGCGACGAGGTGCTGCTTCCAGCGCTGGAAGCGCTCGTGGCCGCAGAGCTGGAAGCGGCGGCGGCGAAGGGCTGAGCCTCCGATCGCGGGACCGAGCGCGTCGGCAGGAGCCGGGGCTCCCCCGGGCTCATACGCTCGGCAGGCTCCGCTAAATCGCCCGGGGGAGCCCCGGCTCCCGCCGACCGGTGAGGGTGCTGCGCGTGGGGCGGGGGAAGGGTGAGGTGTCGAAAGGAAACCCTGGATCAGGGTGCCAAGTCGATCACGGTCATCGAAGAAACCCGCTCGTTCCTCGACGTGAGGCGTCGTAGTCTCCAACGTTGATTCCGTCACGATTCAACACACAACAAGGAGACCACCGATGTCCACGACGACCCGCCTGCCTGCCGACTCCCTGGCGCTGCAACGCCTCTACGCCTGGGAGCTGGACACGCCGGATCGGGTCACGCTGCGCCAACCGATGGGCGGCAGCGTGGTCAAGGACTTCACCTGGAAAGAGGTCGCCGATCAGGCCCGCCGCATGGCGGCCCACCTGAAGACGCTGGGCCTCGAACAAGGCTGGGAACCCGGCGCCCGCGTCGCCATCCTGTCCAAGAACTGCGCCTGGTGGCTGATGAGCGACCTCGCCATCTGGATGGCAGGCTACGTCAGCGTGCCGCTTTACCCGACGCTCGCCCCCGACACCATCCACCAGATCCTCACCCACAGCGAGGCCAGGCTGCTGTTCGTCGGCAAGCTCGACGGCTGGGAAGGGATGCGACCCGGTGTGCCGCTCGGCCTCCCGTGCATCTCCTATCCAGTCTCCCCCGACGACGTCCAGGACACCTACGACCACTGGGACGCGGTCTGCGCGGAGACGCAGCCCCTCAAGGGCAAGCCCATCCGCGCGGCCGACGACCTCGCCACCATCATCTACACCTCCGGCACGACAGGCACGCCCAAGGGCGTGATGCATTCGTTCGGCAACTTCGCGTGGGCGATCGCCACGGGACTCAAGCGCATCCCGCTGAGCGAGCGCGATCGCATGCTGTCCTATCTGCCGTTGGCGCACGTCGTCGAACGCGCGCTGGTCGAGCACGGCTGGCTCCACACCGGCATGACGGTGTACTTCGCGGAGAGCCTGGACACCTTCGCCGCCGACCTGCAACGCGCCCGGCCGACGGTGTTCTTCTCCGTGCCGCGCCTGTGGACCAAATTCCAGCAGGGCGTGCAGGCCAAGCTGCCGCAGCCCAAGCTGGAGCGGCTGCTGAAGCTGCCCTTCATCGGCAACCTGGTGCGCAGGAAGATCCTCAAGGCGCTGGGCCTGAACGAATGCACCTTCGCCGCGGGCGGTGCCGCGCCGATGCCGGTCGCGCTGCTGAAGTGGTACCGCGCGCTGGGTCTGCCGATCAACGAGGGCTACGGCATGACCGAGAACCTCGCGCTGTCGCACATCACCGTGCCCGGCCGCGACCAGATCGGCAGCGTCGGCCCCGCCTACGACGGCGTGCAGACGCGGCTGGATCCGATCACCGGGGAGCTGCAGATGAAGAGCCAGGCGCTGATGCTGGGCTACTACAAGCAGCCCGAGCTGACCGCCGAGACGCTCACCGCCGACGGCTGGCTGAAGACCGGCGACAAGGCGGAAATCTCCGACAAGGGCGCGCTCGCCGGTTGCGTGCGCATCACCGGCCGGGTGAAGGACCTGTTCAAGACGAGCAAGGGCAAGTACGTGTCGCCGGCGCCGATCGAGGACCGTCTGTCGACGAATCCCGCCATCGAGGCCTGCGCGGTCACGGGCGCGAACTTCGCGCAGCCGGTGGGCATCGCGATGCTGTCGCCCGAAGCCGCCGCGCGCGATCGCGCCGGGCTGGAGCAGGAACTCGCCGCGCATCTGGAGAAGGTGAACGCGCGGCTGGATCCGCACGAGCAGCTCGACTGCCTGATCGTCACGGCGACGCCGTGGACCGTCGACAACGGCTTGATCACGCCGACCTTCAAGGTGCGCCGCAACCGCGTCGACGAGGTCTACGGCCCGCGTCTGGAAAAGTGGATCGCCCAGCGCCGGAAAGTCATCTGGGCGGACTGACGCGTCCGCGCGGCGGCTGACGCATGATGGGCGGATGAAACGCGGATCCCTCAAGCGCTGGGCCGCCCTGCTCAAGGGCGAGCTGCTCACCGTCTTCTACGCGGCGCGCGACCCGGAGGCGCCCTGGCTGGCGCGCTTCGTGGCGATCGCGGTCGCGGCCTACGCGCTCAGCCCCATCGACCTGATCCCGGATTTCATCCCGGTGCTGGGCCTGCTCGACGACCTGATCCTGGTGCCGCTGGGTTTCTGGCTGGTGCTCCGGCTGATGCCGCCGCAGGTGATCGCGCGGGCGCGGCTGCGCGCCGCCGAACAGCGCGGCCGGCTGCCGCGCAACCTCAAGGTCGGCGCGGCCATCGTCGTGCTGTGGGTGCTGCTGATGGTGCTGCTCGTCGTGTGGCTGATGGGCCGCGGCGGCCCGCCTGCCGGCGTCGTGTGAGCGGGCGCATCAGGCCGCGCATCACGCCGCGCATCAAGCCCCGCATCGGCCTGCCTTTCACTCCGGCCCGAGGCCCTTCTTCGCCAGCGTCTCGGCCACCCATTCGATGAACACGCGCATGCGCGCCGACACATAGCGGTTGGGCGAATAGACCAGGTGGACGGGCACCGCGTTGTGGTGCCACCCCGGGAACAGTGGCACCAGCTCGCCGCTCGTGAGCTGCTCCTGGACCGCGTACTTCGCCAGCTGGACGACACCCAGCCCCGCCAGCCCGGCGGCGACGTAGGCATTGCTGTCGTTGACGTCGAGCCGGCGCCGGCCTTCGATCTCGATGCGCTCGTCGCCGCGATGGAACACGAACGGGAAGACCCGTCCGGTCCGCGACGAGAAATAACCGACGGCCTGGTGAGGTTCCCGGTCGAGGTCTTCCGGCGTTTCCGGCGTGCCGTGTGTCGCCAGGTAGGCCGGCGAAGCACAGGTGCAGAACTGGATCTGACCGACCCGGCGCGCGACGAGGCCGGCGTCCTGCACCGCGCCGACGCGCAGCACGAAGTCGACGTTGTCGACCAGCAGGTCGATCGCGCGATCGCTGACGCCCAGCGCGATCTGGATGTCGGGGTAACGCGCATG
>CAMPJJ010000093.1 GCA_946886855.1 uncultured Roseateles sp.
GGGGGCGAGGGGGCAAATGTCGGGGCGAGCGTTGCCACACCCCCGAAGGCGTCATGGGCGGGATTGTGGGGAGCACCCTCGCTTTAATGAAGAAGAATTAATATCTCAGCGAATCCATTAGAGGCACTTATGAAAGACCTGGACGCCGCCGGCCTCGACTGCCTCGCCGCGCTCGCCGACGAACGGAGCTTCGACCGCGCGGCCGAAGCGCTGGCCATCACGCAGAGCGCGGTGTCACAGCGGCTGCGCAGCCTGGAGGCGCAGGTCGGGCAGCTGCTGGTCGTCCGCTCCCGCCCGCTGCGGCTCACCGAACCGGGCAAGCGCCTGCTGCGTTACGCCCGCCAACTGGCGGCGCTGCGCTCGGACGTGGTGCGGGAGCTGGGCGTGCAGTCGTCCCAGGCCGAACGGCTTCCCATCGCGGTCAATGCGGACAGCCTGGCCACCTGGGTGTTGCCGGCGCTCGACCCGCTGGTGCAACGCGGGATGCGGGAGGGCTTCGGCCTGGAGCTGGTCGTCGACGACCAGGACTTCACCCACGACTGGCTGCGCCAGGGCGAGGTGCTGGGCTGCGTCACGACCGTGCCGCAGGCCCTGCGCGGCTGCATCGCCCAGCCGCTGGGCGTGATGCGCTACATCGCCGTGGCCAGCCCGGATTTCGCGGCCCGGATGCTGCCCAACGGCCTGGGCGCGGCCAACTTCGCGCAGGTGCCGTTCCTGGTGTTCAACCGCAAGGACGACGCCCAGCAGCAATGGGTCCGGCAGGCGATGGGACTGCGCTCTGCGCGGCTGAACGCCCGTTACGTGCCGTCCAGCGAGGGCTACGTGAACGCGGTGCGGATGGGCTGGGGGGTGGGCGTGGCGCCCGAACTGCAGGTCCGGCCGCTGCTCGCGAGCGGGGATTTGGTGGCGCTGCGGCCGGAGGTGCAGGTGGAGGTCGCCCTGTACTGGCACCAGTGGAAACTCGGCGGCGACAACGCCGCCGGCGCCGCAGGCATCGCGACGGTCGGAAAGGCGACCGCGCCGGAAGGCGGGGCGCCTCCGGCGTTGCTGGATCAGATCGGGGAAGCGCTGGCCCGGGGGGCCAGGGACGCCTTGATCAGCGCTTGAGGACGGCGACCTGGACCTTGGCCTGCGTTTGCAGGTGGGCCGGCGTCACGACGGGCGCGGCCGAAGCCGGCGCGGCGCCCTGCTCCGCCAGGCGCATGCGGAAACCGCCGCGCTCATGCTTGTCCTGCACGGAGTTGGCCAGCCAGGCGGAGGTCAGCACGACGCTGCTGACGATCGCCCAGGTCATCGATTTGTGAATCAGTGGAGACATGAGAAAGCAATGGCTTCCACGAATTAGGGAAGTCCCGGAGCATAGTCACCCCTGATTGAGGGGGGCATCACACCTAAGTGGGGCGCGTGGTTATTTCGCCTCACCTGTGGCGGTGGCGCGCCAATCTGTGTGTATTTGTGAGCGCGATTCCTGCGCACCCGCAATCTGGGGATTTGCCTGAAGACAAAGACGCGCAAACTGTGCTTCAACGCGCGGCGCAGCACCGGCACCGCGCGGCAGTCACACCCCGTGCTTCCCGACGAGGTCCATCATGCGAATCACCTCCGCCCTGCGCCTTTTCCGTCGCCAATCGCCTGCCGGCCATGAGCCGGAGCCGGCCGACATGGGCACTGCATTCGGCATGGAAGCCAGTTTCGGGGATGACAGCGAGTACGACGACTTCCGGCGCAGCGACTACGGCCTGGAGTCCGAGGCGGCACCGCCGGCGACGATCGAGTCGCCCCTCTCCTGGATGGCCGCCCGACGCGGCTGACACGCAAGGCGCCCCACGCGGGCGCCTTTTGCATTGCCGGGGGCGTCTTCCCGACGGATCGGGGGATCAGCGGATCAGGAGCACCGGCACGTCGCTGTTGGCCATGACCTTGGTGGCCACCGAGCCCAGCACCAGCTTGCCCAGCGCCGTGTGGCCGTGCGAGCCCATCATCAGCAGGTCGAAACGCCCCTTCTCCGCCGCGGCCGTGATCGCTTCGGACGCGTGCCCGGTCTTGACCACGTACTGGGCCTTGATGCCGCGCTTGTCCATGAAGCTGCGGATGGGCTTGAGCACCTTCTCGGCCTCGTCCTGGTAGTACTCGGCGAGCACGGCCTTGTCGAGCACCGCGGCCGCGCGCGGCGGCACGCCGGGGACCACGTGCACCACGGTGTAGTCATGCGCACCGCCCAACCACTCGTCATGGGCGGAGAGATACGCCAGCATGCGCTTCGAGTACGTGCTGCCATCGACGGCGACGAGGATCTTCATCGTGATCTCCCTCTGGAACGGCCGACGACCGGCCTCGGACCAGTGTGTCACAGGGCGGCTTCCGGAAAGCCGCACCGATGCCGCAGGATGCTTCGTCCTTGACGTTGGACAATCCCCTGTCCGTCATCCGCCCTCCACCGACCCGCCGTGCGCCTGCAACTGATCTCCGACCTCCATCTCGAGCGCCAGACCGACTTCCAGACCGCGGCCGCGCCGGGCGTCGATCTGCTGGTGCTGGCCGGCGACGTCGGCTCGTACCAGCCTGGCTCCCGGCTGGTGACGGACGACTTCGGCCTGGGCCGCTTCTCCCCGAAGCGCGACGGCGCGCCGTGGCCGCGGGTGCTCTACGTCCCGGGCAACCACGAGTACGACGGCATCGACTTCGCGACGGCCCACGCCCGGCTGCGCCAGACCTGCGCCGATCTCGGCATCGAGTGGCTGGACCGCGAGCAGATCGTCATCGGCGACGTGCGTTTCCTCGGAACGACGCTGTGGGCGGACTTCGACGCGCTGGCCGCGCGCGAAGCGACGCCGACGAAGCAGCTGGCCGCCAGAGAGAAGGCCTTCCGCGCGGCGAACCACTACCTGCGCCGGTTCTCGACGCTGGTCGACGGGCAGCACATGCTGGCGGAACGGCAGCGCGACCTGGCGCTGGACTGCCAGGCCTGGCTGCGTGAGGCGCTCGAACGGCCCTTCGACGGCAAGACCGTGGCGGTGACCCACTACGCGCCCAGCCTGCGCAGCGCCGATCCGCGCTACGGTCTGACACCGGGCACGGCCGGCTTCTGCAATTCGCTCGACGATCTGCTGCCCTATGCGGACTTGTGGCTGCACGGCCACCTGCATTGCGCCCACGACTACGTGGTCGAGTCCGCCTCCGGGCCGCGCGGCGGGACGCCGCACCGCTGCCGCGTCGTCGCGAATCCGCTGGGCTACGCCAACAAGGGCGAGCAGGAGGACTACCGGCCGGACCTCGTCATCGAGGTCTGAGCGCACGCGACGTCGTCGCGCATCCGGGCTCGCAGCATCGCGCGCCCGCTCCCTTCAGCGTTTGGCCGGCGGACCGTCGTAGGTCCACAGGTATTCGCGCGGCATCGGCCCCTTGTTGCGGCCGCCCTGCTGCGTCTGCTCCCACGCGTGCGCCAGGATCCCCACCGAGCGCGAGATGCAGAACAGCCCCCGCGCCAACGGCGCCGGGAAGCCGAGCTCGGCATAGATGACGGCGGTCGCGCCGTCAATGTTCATCGGGATGCGGCGGCCGTCCTTGCGTCGCTGCAGTTCGACCTCCACCGCGCGACCGATCGTCGCGAAGCGCCCCGAGACGACGCCGAGTTGAGCCGCCTCGTCGACCAGTTCCAGCAGCCGTGGCGCGCGCGGGTCCACCGGATGAAAGCGGTGCCCGAAGCCCGACACGAACTTGCCGCGCAGCGCGATGGCTTCGTCCAGGCCCGCGGCGGTCGCCTCGTCGAGCGAGGCACCGGCCTCCATGCGCACGGCGATGGACTGCAGCATCTCCACGCACTGCTCGCCCGCGCCGCCGTGCACGTCGCCGAGCACGTTCATCGCCGACGCCATCGCGTTGTTGAGTCCGACGCCGCAGGTGGCGGCCATGCGCGCGATCGCGATGCTGGGCGCCTGCGGGCCGTGGTCGACGGCCGCCATCAGCGCGACGTCCAACAGCTTGGCCTGCTCCGAACCCGGCAGCTCGCCGCGCGTCATCAGCCAGATCATCTGCGCGAAGCTGACCTGTCCGATCAGGTCCTGGATGGCGTGACCGCGATAGCGGATGACGCCGGGCGACATCTCGATGATCGAGGTGCGCCACCAGTCCGGGACGCGTTGATCGTGGACCGGCCCGGCGCTTGCGGGCGCAGTGGCGTCGTTGGTGTCATCGGCGCTCATACGGCCTGCTCCTCTTTCAGCGCGGCGCGCTCGGCGGCGCCGTAGCCCAGTTCTTCCAGGATCGCCTCGGTGTCCTGACCGAGCCGCGGCGGCGGCGTCGACACCGACGGCGCCTGCCCGTTCAGCTTGAAGCCGGTGCGCAGCACGCGGACGTCGCGCCCGACGCCCGGCACATTCTCGAAATTCGCGACCATGCCGCGATCGGCGATCTGCGGATGCGCGAGCGCCTCCTTCACCGAGTACACCGGCCCCGCCGGCACCCCGGCGTCATTCAGGCGCTGCCACCAGTCCGCGGCGGAGCGATCGCTCATTGCGGCTTCCAGCAGATGCTTGAGCTCGGCCCGGTGCTTCAGCCGCGCATGTCGATCGACGAAGCGCGGATCGGTCTTCCACTCGGGATGGCCGACGGTGTCGCAGACGGCCTCGAACTGCTCCTGCTTGTTGGCTGCGATGTTCAGCAGCCCCTGCCCGGTGCGGAAGGTGCCCGACGGGCTGGCCGTCACGTTGTCGTTGCCCATCGGCTGCGGCTCGCGGCCCGCGACGAGCAGGTTCGACACCGCCCATCCCATCGTCGCCATCGCGGCCTCGAGCATCGACACATCGATGAAGGTCGCCTCCGCGCGTTCCTGGTCCGCCAGCGCCGCGGCGATGGCCATCGCCGCCGTCAGGCCGCCGATGGTGTCCGCCACCGGATGTCCGACGCGGAACGGCGCCGTGTCCGGACCGCCGGTGATGCTCATCATCCCGGACATGCCCTGGATGATCTGGTCGTAGGCGGGCAGATCGCGCAGCGGTCCGTCCTGACCGAAGCCCGAGATCGCGCAGTAGACCAGCCGCGGGTTGACCTGCCGCAGCGCGTCGAAGCCCACGCCCAGGCGCTGCATCACGCCGGGCCGGAAGTTCTCGACGACGACATCCGCCGTGGCCACCAGCTTGCGGAACACCGCCTTGCCGGCGGCGTTCTTGAGATCGATGGTGATCGAGCGCTTGCCCGGGTTCTGAGCCAGGAAGGACACGCCCATGTGCGCCTGATTGAGCGCCGTGTCGGCGCCGAGCTGGCGGGCGAGATCGCCGTTCTCGCGCGCCTCGACCTTGATGACGTCGGCGCCCAGGTGCGCCAGCTGGTGGCAGGCGAAGGGGCCGGCCAGCACATTGGTCAGGTCGAGAACGCGGACGCCGCGCAAGGGAGATTGGCTCATGATGGACTCATCCGAAGCTCCTTCGCCCAGCCGGTCAGTCGACCTTGACGTTGCCGCTGCGAACCACGTCGCCCCAGCGCTTCTGCTCGCGCGCCAGGAACTGCGCGGCCTGCTGCGGCGTGCCGGCCATCGGCACGCTGCCTTCGGACTGCAGCTGGCCGATCGTGGCCGCCTTGGACAGGGCCTTCTGCACCTGCGCGTTCATCCGGGTCACGACCGCCGCCGGCGTGCCGGCGGGCGCGACGATCATCTTCCAGTCCGAGGTGTCGAAGCCCTTGAAGCCGCTCTCGGCCACCGTGGGGACATCGGGCAGCACCGGCAGCCGCGCGGCGGAACTGATCGCCAGCGCGCGCAGCTTGCCGGCCTTGATGAAGGGCACCACCGTTTGCGGCGTCGCGAAGTAATAGTCCACCTGACCGCCGAGCAGGTCCGTCGCCGCCGGACCCGCACCCTTGTAGGGGATGTGCGTCAGCTGGATGGCCGCCTGCTTCGAGAACAGCTCCCCCGTCAGATGACCCACCGTGCCGTTGCCGGCCGAGGCCATCGTCAAGGTGCCAGGTTTTGCCTTGGCGGCAGCGACCAGGTCGGCGACCGTCTTGAAGCTCGACGACGACGAGACCACCAGCACCACCGGCTGCCCCGCGACCAGCGCCACCGGCGTGAAGGCCTTGGCCGCGTCGTAGGGCATCTTGGGATAGAGCGTCGGGTTGATCGCCAGGTTGGCGGTCTGGCCCATGCCCAGCGTGTAGCCGTCCGCCTTGCTCTTGGCGACGGCGTCCAGCCCGATGTTGCCGCCCGCGCCGGCCTTGTTGTCCGGGACGAAGGTCCAGCCGGTGTCCTCGCGCACCTTCTCCAGGATCAGCCGCGACACGATGTCCGTGCCGCCGCCGGGCGGGAACGGGACGATCAGGCGGATGGGCTGGTTCGGGTAAGTCGCATCGGCGGCCAGCGCCGACGTTGCGGCCGGGCCCGCGCTGGCTGCAGCGATGAGGGTGAAGGCTGCGCCTCGGATCAGGCACTGCGGAACCAGGAACTGCGTCATGTCGCGTCTCCGTGTTTGTTCTATCTAGCAGAACGTCGGTTTGTTTGATAGAACTGTAGAACGTCTCTCGGTGTCAGGGGCGAGGGATTACCCGTGGCCGAAACAGACAGTGCAGCTGCCGACAACCCGGAGGCGTCGGCCGGATCCAGCGGCGTTGCCGTGCTCGACCGTGCGTTCGCGCTGCTGGGCGCCTTCGGGCAGGACGACGACGCCCTGTCGTTGGCGGAGTTGTCGCGGCGCACCGGGCTCTACAAGAGCACCGTGCTGCGGCTGCTGGCCGCGCTGGAACACGGCGGCTTCGTGCGGCGGCTGCCCGACGGGCAGTACGCGATCGGACCGGCACCGCTGCGGCTGGCGACGATCTACCAGCGCTCGTTCCACGTCGGACCGATCGTGGAGCCGCTGCTCAAGCAGCTCAGCACGGACACGGGCGAGACCGCGTCCTTCTACGTCCGCCACGGCGAGGCGCGGATCGCGCTCCATCGCTGGGAGCCGGCGCGCTCGGTGCGTGCGGCGGTGGCGGTGGGGCAGCAATACGCGCTGCACCAGGGCGCGTCCGGCAAGGTGCTGTGCGCGTTCTCCAGCGACCATCGCGAGCGCTTCGCCACCATCCGCGAACGGGGCTGGGGCGTCTCCTACGGCGAGCGCGAACCGGACACCGCCTCGGTCGCCGCGCCGGTGTTCGCCATCGACGGGCGCCTGCAGGGCGCGATCGCCCTCTCGGGACCGCGCGTGCGGCTGTCGCCGCCGGAGACCATGCTGGGCGCCTGCCGCGCCGTGCTTGGCGCCGCGCGCGAGGCCAGCCGGCTGCTCGGCGGCGATGTCGCGCTGATGGACGCCGCGCTGCGGACGGTGTCGATCGCCGACTTCGCGATCGGCGGCTGAGCATGAAAAACGCCGGCGCGAGGGCCGGCGTCATGCGTCTTCACAGTCGTCGTCACCATCCTCACCGCGCCTCGGGCGCGGCGTGGCGACCGGCGGCGATCAGGCGGCGCCGTGGCAGTTCTTGAACTTCTTGCCCGAACCGCAGTGGCAGGGATCGTTGCGGCCCAGCTTCGGGGCGTCGCGGCGCACCTGCTCGACGTGATACCGCTGCTGCTCCGTCGCTTCCTGCAGGTCGACGACCGTCAGGATCAGGTCCTCGATGGCCTCGTCGATGTTCTTGAGCGGATGCTCCTGGTTCAGCAGCTCGACGATCTCCACCTCCTCCGGCGTCTCGGCCGGCAGATGGCGGTACAGACGCGCGAGCAGCGCGTTGATGTTGTCGTCGGCCTGCTCGTGCAGATCGGGGAAGGTCACCGCGGCGTACTCGAAACCGCCGACCCACGGCAGCAGCGCCTGGGTGATCGGATCGTCGGGGAGCTGCGGCGCGTCCGGATCGACCGGCTCGTCCGCAGCCACTTCCACAGCCGGCTCGACGGCGGCCGTCGGCTCGGCGTCTTCGGCGCCCGCGTCCTCGCCGGCTTCTTCCGCGTCGAGGTCCAGCACGACCGGGTAGAACCAGCCTTGCTCCAGCATGCTCTGGTTCAGCGAGGCGAAGCGGCGCTCCACCAGCGAGCGGATGCGGGCCAGCCAGGCGGGGTCGACGTCGTCGGGCAGCGCGCGGCCTTCGTAGTCGAAGATCGGCGGCAGCCATTCCTCGATCGGGATCAGGCGGGGCTGCACCAGCACGCCGGCGAGGTAGCCGTCCAGCATCGAGGCGTCCAGCGGCTCGAGCGGTTCGGGGGTGATGGCGAGGAGTTCGTCGAGTTCGTCGAACTCGGCGTCGGAAAGGTCGTGGGCAATGCTCATGGGGCGCGATTGTCGCCGCTCACGTCGGCGGCCGTGTGGCCGGACGGCGGACGCACCGCGTCGATCAGCCGTTCGCGCATCCAGCGCTGGGCGCTGCGGTCCTCGTTGCGCAGGTGCCAGAGGACGTCCACGTGCACCGGCGACAGCGGCATCGGCAGCGGCCGGTAGATCAGCGCGTCCTGGTAGCCGGTGGCGGTGATGAAGGACTGCGGCAGCACCGTCAGCAGATCGGAGTGCGCCACCACCCGGCCGGCGGTGAAGAACTGGTTGACGGTCAGCGCGATGCGGCGGCTGCGCTTGAGCGCCGCCAGCGCCTCGTCGACGAAGCCGTAGGGCCGGCCCGAGAAGCTCACCAGCAGGTGATGCGCCTGGCAGAAGGCGTCCAGCGTCAGCTCCTGGTCGGCGAGCGGGTGACTGCGCCGCATCACGCAGACGTAGTACGAGTCGTAGAGCCGCTGCTGCCGGATCGCCGCCATGTCGCCCTGCCCCTTCAGCGCCGCGACCGCGTTCGGGAAGTAGCCGAGCGCGAAATCGGCCTCGCCCTGTTCCAGCAGCAGGCGGGGGTCGCGCGTGGTCAGCGGCAGCACATGGACGTTGGCCAGGGCGCGCAGGCGCTCCAGCTGCTGCATCAGCGGCGGCAGGATCAGCGCGGCCGTCGCGTCGGCCATCGCGAGCCGGAAGGTGTATTCCTCCGAGGTCGGCTGGTAGTCGCCGGGATCCAGCGCCACCCGCAGGCGGGTCAGCGCCGACCGCACTTCCGGCCAGAGCCCCTCCGCCCGCGAGGTCGGTTTCATCCCGAAAGCCTGGCGCACGAACAGGTCCTCGCCGAGCGCTTCGCGCAGCCGCTTGAGCGCATGGCTGACGGCCGGCTGCGTCATCGACAGCCGCTCCGCGGCGCGGGTCATGGAGCGTTCGGCCATGACGGCGTCGAACACCTTCAGCAGGTTCAGATCGAGGTTCCGGAAGCTCATGGCAGGCACTTTTTCACGGAAAACAGACGGGAATGGCGGCTGCGCAACGGTCGGAAGGAGCCACCCGCACCGGTCATCGGAGCCTCAGCGTGCGCATTCCTTGGCATTCGGCGACCACCCGCGTGATGCGCATCACGGGCTGGACGCGTTCCGCCCAATGATATGCACAGTGTTCATACATTTAATGCCCATCTTTCATTGGCGGCATGCCTAGGGGAAACCCTATAGTTCGGTCCATCGGTTCTACAGAGCCGACCCAAACAAGCCAATCAAAGGAAATCGCCATGAGCGTCGCTACCCAAACCTTCGGTCTTCCCCTGAGCCGCACGGTGCGTCGCGGCGGCACGTTCGCCACGATCGGCGCCCGCGTCTGGGCCCGCACGATCACGAACGTCAAGGCCCGCATCGAGTCCGCCAAGATGGCTCGCGCCGAGCGCGAGATCCTGGCCCTCGCCGCCCAGTACGAAGAGAGCATGCCCTCCTTCGCCGCTGAGCTGCGCGCCGCGAACGCCCGCCGCAACGGCTGAGCACACAGTTGAACGGCTGAGCAGCCGACCCCGCCGGGTGCCGCATGGGCCTGGCCGCGAAGGCTGGAACGATTGTGATGTGAGCGCAGGCTCTCATTGAATACCGCCCCAGACCGCGCATAAGAAAAGCCCGCTTCGAATCGCTTCGAGCGGGCTTTGCCTTTTGTGCTTTCCCCGGACCCGCCTCTTTCGAGGCGGTCGCCGGGTGGAATCCGGGGTCGATCAGGCCTGGGCCAGGCGCTGTTCGATCTTGGCCTTGGTGGCGGGCAGTTCCGCCGGCAGGCCTTGGGCCAGCTGGACGAAGAGCTCGTCGTGGAGCTTCAGCTCCGTCGCCCAGTCCTCGTTCGAGATGTGGGTGACGGTCTTGTACTGTTCCGGCGTGAAGGCCAGGCCTTGCCAGTTCAGGTCTTCGTAACGCGGGCTGGTGCCGAATGCGTGCTGGACCCCCTGACCCTGACCGTCGACACGCTCGAGCATCCACTTCAGCACGCGCATGTTCTCGCCGTAGCCGGGCCACACGAACTTGCCGTCGGCGCCCTTGCGGAACCAGTTGACGCAGAAGATCGCCGGCAGCTTGGCGCCGGACTGGGCCAGCTTGGCGCCCAGCGTCAGCCAATGCTGGAAGTAGTCCGCCATGTTGTAGCCCATGAAGGGCAGCATCGCGAACGGGTCGCGGCGCACGACGCCCTGCTGGCCGGCGGCCGCGGCGGTGGTCTCGGAGCCCATGGTCGCGGCCATGTAGACGCCCTCGGTCCAGTCGCGGGCTTCGGTCACCAGCGGCACGGTCGTCGAGCGGCGGCCGCCGAAGATGAACGCATCGATGGCCACGCCGGCGGGGTTGTCCCACTCGGCATCCAGCGCCGGGTTGTTGGTCGCGGCAACGGTGAAGCGGGCGTTCGGGTGCGCGGCCTTCGCGCCGGATTCCTTGGCGATCGCCGGGGTCCAGTCCTTGCCTTGCCAGTCGATCAGGTGGGCCGGCGGCGTGTCGGTCATGCCTTCCCACCAGACGTCGCCGTCGTCGGTCAGCGCGACGTTGGTGAAGATCACGTCCTTGTCCAGGCTGGCCATGCAGTTCGGGTTGGTCTGCACGTTGGTGCCCGGAGCGACGCCGAAGTAACCCGCTTCAGGGTTGATCGCGTAGAGGCGGCCGTCCTTGCCGGGCTTGATCCAGGCGATGTCGTCGCCGATGGTGGTGACCTTCCAGCCTTCGAAGCCGGTGGGCGGGATCAGCATCGCGAAGTTGGTCTTCCCGCAGGCGCTGGGGAAGGCGGCGGCGACGTGGTGCTTCTTGCCTTCCGGCGAGGTCACGCCCAGCACGAGCATGTGCTCAGCCAGCCAGCCCTGGTCGCGACCCATCGTCGACGCGATGCGCAGCGCGAAGCACTTCTTGC
Source organism: uncultured Roseateles sp. (assembly GCA_946886855.1). The sequence continues at coordinate 11,124 of CAMPJJ010000093.1, forward strand.
CCAGCAGCGCGTTGCCGCCGTAGCCGGAGCCGTAGGACCAGATCTCGCGGGTCTCGGGGTAATGGACGATGTACTTCGTCTTGTTGCAGGGCCACTTGACGTCGGCCTGGCCGGCTTCGAGCGGCGCGCCCACGGTGTGGACGCAGGGGACGAACTCCCCGTTGTCGCCCAGCGTGTCCAGGACCGCGCGACCCATGCGGGTCATGATGCGCATGTTCACGGCGACGTAGGGGCTGTCGGACAGCTCGACGCCGATGTGGGCGATCGGGGAGCCGATCGGGCCCATCGAGAACGGCACGACGTACAGCGTGCGGCCGCGCATGGCGCCGCGGAACAGCGCCTTGTCGCCTTGCTGCAGCAGGGCGCGCATCTCGGCCGGTTCCATCCAGTTGTTGGTGGGACCGGCGTCGAGCTTGTTCTTCGTGCAGATGAAGGTGCGGTCCTCCACGCGCGCCACGTCGCTCGGATCGCTCCACGCGAGGTAGCTACCCGGGCGCTTGGCCGGGTTCAGCTTCTGGAAGGTGCCGGCGTCGACGAGCTGCTGGCACAGGCGGTCGTACTCGGCCTGGCTGCCGTCGCACCAGTAGACGTCCTTGGCCTCGGTGAGGGCGGCGATCTCGGCCACCCAGGCGACCAGGCGCTGGTGTTTGACGTAGGCCGGTACGTTCAGGCGCAAGCCTTCCATGACGGGTTGGTTCATGACGGTTTCCAATTTGAGGATATGAAAAGCGGAATTGGGTCAGCTCCGTTCCGGTGGCTCCCGCCCCTGTCTGACAGAGGAGGAGACCGCGGAGCTGACCCAATGCCGCGCCTCAGCGTGGTGCTTCGCCGAACACTGGTTCCAATGTAATCACGCCGTAACTCCAACGCGCGCGGGGGTTATGCGTTTCTGGAATGGATTGATGCGCAGTGTGGGAAGAGGCGCCCAGGCGACGCCGGCAAGCGGCGCGCTTGGTCGCCAGACGCCCTTCGGGCTCCGCCCTCCGGACGTCCTGGATCAGGACGAGCGTTGCGCCTCCCGGCACAACTCCCACAACGCCGGCACCCACAGCGTCTGCGGCGCCGGCTTCGGCACCTTGACGAGCCCGGCCTCCCCCGGCCAGTCCTTGCGCGGCGACGCCGCGCAGAGCAGCGTCTTCATCCCCGGCCAGCCGGCGCGCCAGTCCTGCCACGCCTCGACCGACGGCAACGACTCCGGTGACGAGGCCAGCAGCAGTCCCTGCCCTGTCCCTGCCGCTTCCGCGAGCGCCTCAGGCAGCTCCTCCACCCGCTCGACCTCGCGCGCGTCGAAGCCGCATTGCAGCAGCCGCTCCAGCATCACCTCGCGCACCGCCGCGCAGCGATCCCACACGACTGCGACCCAGCCGTCGCCGATGCGCTCCATGCCGGCCTGCGTCTGCAAGGCCGGCCATTGGACTTCCGACTCGGTCGCCTCGATCAGCGGAAGTTCCGCGATGAAGCTGCTGCCCTGCCCCGGTGCGCTGCGCGCGCTCAACTCGCCGCCCATCGCGCGCACCGTCTGACGGGCGATCGCCAAGCCGAGGCCCAGACCCGGCACGTCGCGGCTCGAACGACCCCGCGTGAACGGGTCGAAGATGCGTTCCAGGTCCTCCGGCCTCAGGCCCGGCCCTTCGTCGGTCACCGACAGCACCAGTTGCCCACCCATCAGGCGAGCCGCCAGCACGACCTCACCCGACGGCCCGTACTTCGCCGCGTTCGACAAGAGGTTGAGCAGTACCTGCCGCAGCCGCCGCGCATCCAAGGCCACGACCGCCGGCAACGCGTCGTCCATCACCAGCGACAACCGCGTCTTGCCCGCCAGCATCAGCGCCTGCGACTGCAGCGCCAGCTCATGCAGCAGCCCGTGCAGGTAGACCGGTGCATTCAGCACCTCGACGTCCGCCTCCGCCGTCGGCTGCCGGGCGAAGCGCTGCAACTCGTCGATCGTGTCGAGCAGCATCACCCCGCCGTGCTCCAGCGCCTGACGGGTCGATTCGAATTCCGTTCCCGGCGTCAATCGCCGCGTCAGTTGCACCATCGACGCCAGCGGCGCGCGCAGGTCGTGGCCGATGTGGCCCAGCAGCCGGCCCTTCGCGGCGTCGCTGGCCTGCGCGTGCGCGCTGGCGCGGGCCAGCTCCGCAGTGCGCTCCAGCACCGCCGCCTCCAAGGCCTGCGCCTGCTGGAGTCGCTCGCGCTGCAGCAGGCGCAGCATCGCCACGAGCACGGCCGCCGCGCCCGCGGTGCCCACCATCGACGGGGCCAGCTCGATCCAGTCCGCATAGGGCAGGAAGCCCAGCAGGCTGAAGTAGCGCGGCGCCATGCCCAGCACCACGCCGACCAGCGCGCAAAGCCACACGCCGCCGACCGGATCGCCGCGTCGCATCGCCCGGAAGCTCGCGATCAGGCCGATCGCCGTCAGCGCCAGGTTGGTCGGTGCCGCCATGCGCGTGCCCGTCTGGTAGTCCGCCACGATGCAGGCCCCGACCGCGATCACGCTCATCCCCACCACGACGACCAGCGCGCGGTGCACGGCCGGTTGCGTGCTGCGCAGCCGCAGCACCGTCGCCAGCGCCATCAGCTGGAAGACCGTCGTCAGCGCCCCCGTCGTGCCCAGCGCCCGCTGCGCCCAGTCGGTCGCGTCCGGCCAGAAACGCTGGAAGGCGGTGCCGCGCATCGCCATCTCGTAGAGCATCGCGCTGGACAGGAACGCCGCGATCCAGGCGTAGCCGCGGTCGCGCAGCGAGACCGCCAGACCCGCCGCCAGCGCCGCCAGCGTCAGTCCCACCGCCGACAGCATCCCGTCGCGCCAGACCCGCCACTGCTGCTCCTCGACCAGCGCTTCCGCCACCCAGAGCGTCGGCTCGATCGAGAGCGAGCTGCGGCTGGCGGCGCGCAGCCGCAGCTCCCACACCTCGCCGGGCTCGATGCGCATCGGGAAGGCGCTCTCCCGCAACGCCAACGGCCGCTGGCGGAAGGCCACCTCGGTGCCGGCGCGTTCCCGCGTCCACGGCGTCGCGCTGCCGTCCGGCAACAGCCGGCGGCGATAGAGCGCCACCGACTCGATCCGCGCTGGATCCACGGTCAGCACGTAACGCACCGCCTCGGTCCCGTCCTGGCGCAGCGTCCAGCGCAACCAGTAGGCATCGCGGGTGTAGCCGGGCGACAGCGCCGCCCGATGGGCGGGTCGCCAGCGCGCCGTGCCATCGCGGGGCGGCTGCTCCGCGCGCTCGATCCAGAACTCGCCCCGGTCGACCAGCGCGAGGCGGCCCGGCGCGGTGCCGGGCAGCGGAATCACCGGCTGGGGCTGCACGTCGGCCGACACCTCGGCGGGCGCCTCGGGCACGGAGAGCGCCTGACCGGACACCGCCCACGCGGGCATGGCACCGCCGGCGAGCACGAGCGCCAGCGCAGCCGCCCAGCGGCGCCAGCCCGCCATCAGGACTCCAGGCCTTCGGGTGTCGACGGGTCGCCGGTGCCGCCGTCGCCGTCGCCGTCGCCGTCGTCATCGCGCTCGTCGGCGCCGTCACGATCACGCGCCCGCAGCGCCGTCCGGTAGGCCTGCGGGCTGAGCCCGTTGCGCTCGCGGAACGCGGTCGCGAAGTTGCCGGCGTTCGAGTACCCCACGTGATACGCGACATCGGTGATGCTCATGTCGGTGTCCGCCAGCAGACGCTGCCCGGTCCGAACGCGTTCATCGCTGATGTAGCCGGACACCGTCAGCCCCAGTTCCTCGCGGAACAGCGCCAGCAGCCGCCGGCCGGTCAGCCCGACCTGCCGGCCGATCTGGTTCACCGTGAGCGGCTCGCCCAGGTGCTCGCCGATGTATTGCCGGGCCGCGTTCAGCAGGCGCTGGTCGGGCGTGCCGGGCTCCGCCACGGGCGCGGGCGCCTCCTCGTTCGAGGCCGCCGGGCGACGCGACGCGGCCAGCTGCAGGTGCACCCGCACGCGCGCGAGCACCTCCTGCGGATGGAAGGGCTTGCTGATGAAGTCCACCGCGCCGCTCGACAGGCCCTCGATGCGGCTGTCCACGTCGTTGTGGGCGCTCAGGAACAGCAGCGGCATCTCGCGCGTCGCCGGGTCGGCCTTGAGCAGGCGGCACAAGGCGAAGCCGTCCATGTCGGGCAGCCCGACGTCCAGCAGCACCAGGTCCGGTGCCAGGCCTTGCGCCTTCTGCAGCGCGGCCCGGCCGCTCTCGGCAAAGGCCAGCCGGTAGAGCGGATGCAGCAGCGCGGTCAACCAGCGCAGGTCCTCGGGCTGGTCGTCCACCAGCAGCAGCAACGGGCGATGGATCGCGGGAGCGGGCGCGGCACGGGACATCGGCGGATTGTCCGGGCCGACTCCCCGAAACGCGAACGGAAGGTCAAGTTCGTTGGGCGCCCAGCGACCAAAACGCCCATCTGGGGGGGAGGAAAGGGAGCGGAAAAACTACCGGAATCAGGCACGGCCTGACCCCCGCCCCCGCCCTTGAACGAATCGCCAAACATCGACGGCGAATTGACAGAACTCCGGCGCTTCACCGCACGGGATAACCGCGCCCTTGCTACACAACATCGGAGATTGGGAATGAAGTACTGCACGTGCCGAGGTGCGGCCGGCCTGGGGCTGAGCCTGATGAGCCTGTCCGTCAGCCTGGCCTGGGCGGCGGCACCGGATGCCGGCCAGCTGCTCAACGAGCAGCGCCGCCTGACCCCGCCCGCGCAGCGCGGCGATCTCGACAAGACCCCGACGGTCAACGCCCCGCTGGGCGACGACAAGCAGGCCGGCCTGCGCGCGCGTGTCGACCGCATCCGCTTCACCGGCGCCGACGGCCTGATCCCCGAGCCCGAGCTGCAGGCGCTGGTCGCCGACGCGAAGGGCCGCCAGCTGTCGCACAGCCAGCTGCAGGCGCTGGCCGCCCGCGTCACCGCGGCGCTGCAGCAGCGCGGCTTCGTGCTCGCCCGCGCCTACCTGCCCAGGCAAGACCTGACCCAGGGCGAGCTGGAGATCGCCGTGCTGTCGGGCCGCCTGCAGTCCGGCGCGAACCGCGTGCGGGTGACCGGCGCCGACGACGCCCTGGCGCCGCGCCTGGGCGCGATCGCCGAGGCGGCGCTCGCCGCCGGGCCGGTCCGCTACGAGCAGCTCGAGCGCGCGCTGCTGCTGATCAACGACGTGCCCGGCGTGCAGGCGCGCGCGACGCTGGAACGCGGCGACGAGCCCGGCACCAGCCGTCTCGACGTCCGCGCCGACACCGGCCGCGCCTGGGCGCTGGACGCCTCCGTCGACGACTACAACAACCGCTACACCGGGCAGTGGCGCGTCGGCGCCGCGGCCTCGCTGATCCGCCCGCTCAACCACGAGGACCTGCTGCAGGCCAGCGTGTCGCGCACCGACGGCAGCCGGCAGGCCGCCCTCGTCTATGGTTTCGGCGTCGGCGCCTCGGGCCTGCGCGCCCAGCTGGCGACGACCTGGCTGGACTATCACGTCGGCGAGGAACTCAAGCCGCTGGACCTGCGCGGCACCGCGCGCACCGTCTCGGCCAGCCTGAGCTATCCGCTGCTGCGCGGCCGCGAGCGCAACCTCTGGGTCTCCGCCGAAGGCGAGCAGCGCACCCTGGTCGACGACGCGCTGGGCCAGACGCTGCGCGATCGCCGCCTCAACCGCCTGACGGTCAACGTCTACGGCAACGCCTGGGACAACGTGCTGGGCGGCGCGCAGAACGACTTCGGCCTCAGCGTCACCAGCGGCACCGTCGCCCTGCGCGAAGCCGGCGACCAGGTCGCCGACGCGCTGACCGCCCGCACCTCGGGCAGCTACGACAAGGCGACCTGGCGCGTCTCGCGCCTGCAGACGGCGCAGGCGCTGCCGGGCTGGGGCCTGTTCGTCGGCGCTTACGGCCAGATGAGCGCGCGCAACCTGGACTCGTCCGAGAAGTTCCTGCTGGGCGGACCGTCGGGCGTGCGCGCCTATCCGGTCGGCGAGGCCAGCGGCGACAACGGCTGGGTCGGCACCGCCGAACTGCGCCGCGAGTTGCGCATGGGCAATGGCCTGGCCGCGCAGCTGATCGCCTTCGCGGACTACGGCCGCGTCGAGCAGCACGAGCGTCCCTGGACCGGCGCGCTGGCCGGCCAGCCGAATTCCTACGGACTGGGCGGCGCGGGCCTGGGCGCCAACCTGGCCGGCGAGCGCTGGGCGCTGCGCGCCAGCTGGGCGCATGCGGTGGGCCACAACCCCGGGCGCACCGCCGCGGGCCGCGACGCGGATGGCCGCGACGACCGCCAGCGCTTCTGGCTGCAGGCCTCCTTCCACTATTGATCGTCGCCGCGGCCGCGCCTCAGCCCGCCTCCGAGCCTGTCTCCGGACCCGCTGACCCGGCCGCCCCGACGGCATGAACCGCATAGAGAAAAGAGAACCATCATGGGATCGTTGAACCACAGCTATCGCCTCGTCTGGAACGAGCTTTGCGGCGCCTTCGTCGCCGTGCCTGAATTCGCCCGCGGACGCGGCAAGCGCACCGGCGGCACCGTCCGCCGCGCCATCGCCGCCGCCATCGCGGCCGCCGCCGCCGGCAGCTTCGCGGGACCGGCGGCCGCGCTCGACGCGGGCGCGCTGCCCACCGGCGGCCAGGTCGCCGCCGGTCAGGCCGCGCTGACGCAGCAAGGCTCGCAACTGCGCATCGACCAGAGCTCCAACAAGCTCATCCTCAACTGGAACAGCTTCGACATCGGCAGCGGTGCCTCGGTGCGCTTCAACCAGACCGGCGCCGACGCCGTGGCGCTGAACCGCGTCACCGGCGGCGCGCCTAGCCAGATCTTCGGCGACCTTTCCGCCAACGGTCAGGTCTGGCTGGTCAACAACAGCGGCGTGGTGTTCGGCAAGGGCGCGACGGTCAACGTCGGCGGCCTGGTGGCCAGCACGCTGAACGTCCGCGACGCCGACTTCCTCGGCGGCCGCGCGCGCTTCTCCGGCACCAGCACCGCGCAGGTCCGCAACGACGGCACGATCCGCGCCGACGGCGTGGTCGCGCTGATGGGCGCCTCCGTGGTCAACACCGGCACGATCAGCGCCGGCCAGGTCGCCATGGCGGCAGGCCAGCAGGTCGCGCTCGACTTCAACGGCGACGGGCTGCTGCAGGTCCGCGTCGATCAGGCGGCGCTCGACGCCGAGCTGTCGCAGGAAGGCCTCGTCCAGGGCCGGCATGTCGTGCTGAGCGCCCCCAGCGCCAGCGCGCTGCGCGCCAGCGTCATCAACATGGATGGCGTGGTCGAGGCCAAGGGCCTGTCCGAACAGGGCGGCCGCATCCTCCTCGACGGCGGCGACAACGGCCAGGTGAACGTCACCGGTCGGCTCGACGCCAGTTCGGCCCAAGGTCTGGGCGGCGACGTGCGCGTCACCGGCGGCACGATCGCGCTGCGCGGCGCGACGCTGGACGCCAGCGGCGCGACCGGCGGCGGCCAGATCCACGTGGGCGGCGGCTGGCAAGGCAGCGATGCCAGCCTGACCAACGCGAAGGCCGTGAGCGTCGACGCGGCGTCCACGCTGCGCGCCAACGCGACGGTGAACGGCAACGGCGGCGAGGTCGTGACCTGGTCCGACGGCCGCACCGAATTCGCCGGCCGCGTCGAATCGCGCGGCGGCGATCAAGGCGGCAACGGCGGCCGGATCGAGGTCTCCGGGAAGCAGGAGCTGGCCTACAGCGGCCGCGCCGACGCGCGCGCCGCCAAGGGCACGACCGGCGACCTGCTGCTCGACCCGAGCTCGCTGACCATCAACGGCGGCGGCAGCGGCACCGATGTGCTGACCGGCTCCGTCGTCTACGAGAAGGACATCGAGGCGCAGCAGGCCAACGTGCTGCTGCAGGCCACCGGCGACATCCTGGTCAACGACCTGAACCTCAACGGCGGCGACGGCAAGATCACGATGCAGCCGAACGTCAGCCTGCGCATCGAGGCCGGCACCGCCAACGGCGCGCACCTGACGCCGCCGCCCAACCTGACGGACGGCAGCTTCAACGCCTACACCGACCTGATGTTCACCAATGCCAGCAACGTGCTGGAGGTGTCGGGCAGCGGCAGCCTGATGCTGGTGGCCGGCGCGACCAACTCGGGTCGCGTGCTCAACGTGCCGACGCTGATCGCGCATGGCGCCGGCGCCAACCCGTCCGGCGCGCTGCCCACGCACAACGTCTCCAGCCCGGGCAGCGGCACGCCGGGCGCGGGCTCGATCACCGTCTACGGCGCCGACGGCGCGACGGTGGGCGGCTCGCTGACCACCAACGGCGGCTATGTCCGCATCTGGGCGGACTCCGACAACGGCGGGGCGGGCTTCTTCACGCTGTCCGCGCCGGTCGCCACCAACGGCGGCAACCTCTACGTGTCGACCGGCAGCGGCGACGTGACGCTGAACTCCAGCATGGTCCTGGGCACCGGCCGGATCTTCTTCCGCGCCGACGGCGCCTACACCAACGGCAACAAGATCCTGGCCGGGCTGCTGAGCGTCAGCGGCGACGTCAACATCGACACGCCTTTCATCTTCAAGGGCGGCGCCAGCATCTACACCGACAGCGCGATCAACTTCGGCAACGTCAACGTCAACATGGACACCGGCACCGGCGTCCTGACGCTGCGCGCCAACCGCATCGACTGGGGCAGCTCGACGCTGCAGAACCTGAGCACCGCGTCCATGCGCCTGGAGCCCTACGACCCGGCGACCAACATGGTGCTGGGCGACGCCAGCGGTTTCGCCTCCGCGACCACGCTGGCCAAGCTGCCGGGCATCAAGAACCTGACGATCGGCCGCGCCGACGGCACCGGCACGATCAGCGTGCCGGGCAACTTCAGCTTCAACGCTGCGGGCAGCTTCGAGATGGTGGACCGCACCATCGACATCACCGCCGGCACGCTGAACAACACCACCGGCAACATCGTGCTGACCGGCGACAACGTCAACCTGTCGCAGACCATCACCGCCAACGGCGGCGCGGGCAAGGTCACGATCCGCCAGATGACGGCCGCCAACGAGCTGCACCTGGGCGGCGGACTGAGCAACGCCTCCATCGGCCAGGTCAACGCGGCCACGCTGGAGGTCGGCCGCAGCGACGGCGGCAACCTCGTCTTCGACAGCGACATCACCACCAACGCCACCACGGTCAGCCTGAAGAGCGGCGGCCAGGTGCTCGGCGTCAACGGCGGCGTGGCCGCGGCCAACGTGGCCGTGACCGCGGGCCAGGGCGCGACGCTGACGGACGACACCTTCAGCTTCACGCGCCTGGCGCTGGACGTGGGCGGCACCACCGTCGTGAACCCGGCGAGCGCCAACGGCTTCACGCTGGGCACGGTCGACGGCGTCGTCGGCCTGACCACGCGCGGCGCCGCCAACGTGACGCTCAACAGCGGCACCGGCACGCTGGCGCTCGACGCGCCGATCAACTTCACTGGCGGCGCGGCGCAACTCACGCTGCAGGCGCCGAGCTGGAGCAGCACGACCAACCAGGTGACGACCAACGGCGCGCTGGCCACGGTCGTCTTCGACCGCACCGGCCCGGCCACCGCCATCACCGTCGGCGGCACGACCACGGCGGATCTGACGAACACGATGCTGGCGCGCTTCAACGGCGTGAACACGCTGCGCGTGAGCGCGTCGGACCTCGACCTGAGCGTCGTCGATCCGGTCCAGCTGTCCCTGGGCAACCGCCTGGAACTGCTGGGCGGCACCTTCACCCAGACCGGCGCGATCACGATGACCAGCGGCGGCGTGCTGGTGCGCGCCGAGGCCGGCGGCATCGACGTCGCGCGCAACATCAACGCCAGCGGCACGGTCTCGCTGGACGATCGCGGCACGGTCGGCATCGGCAACCTGGGTGGCGGCGTCGTCACCGCCGGCAAGCTGGCGCTCCGCAGCGGCGGCGACGCCAGCTTCGGCAGCGCGCAGCAGGTCGGCACCGTCGCGGCGGATGTCCATTCGCTGTCGATGTCCAACACCGGCTCGCTGATCGTCGGCACCGCCGACGGCCTGCAAGGCATCCAGGCCGACGGCGCGGTCGCCCTTCGGGCCCAGGGCGCGAACGCGGACCTGACGCTGCAGCAGCAGATCGCGGCGGGCAACGACGGTGCGATCGCAACGCCGATCGTCCTGCGCGCGGGTCGCAACTTCGTCAACCAGGCGGGCGCCGCGGCGCTGCAGGCGGCGAACGGCGGTGCCTGGCAGGTGTACTCGACGTCCCCGTTGAACGACACGCGCGGGGGTCTGGTGGCCGCGTTCAAGCAGTACGACGCGAGCTACGGCGACACCGTGCTGGGCAGCGGCAACGGCTTCCTGTACACGGTGGCGCCGACGCTGACCGCCGGCCTGTCGGGCAGCGCCACGAAGGTCTATGACGGCAACGTCGACGCGGGCTCTGGCGGCCTGCTGCTCGGCGCGACCGGCGCGATCGACGGCGACGTGGTGACCCTGGCCATCGGTTCCGGCGGCTCGGCCCATTACGACACGAAGAACGTCGGCACCGGCAAGACGGTGACGGTCGACGGCGTCGTCATCGCCGACGGCCACAACGGCGGCACCGCCGTCTACGGCTACCGGCTGGTCTCGGGCAGCGCCAGCGCCGCCATCGGCCAGGTCACGCCCAAGACCGTGACGGTCGCCAACGGCACGGTGCAGGACAAGGTCTACGACGGCAACACCACGGCGCAGTTCTCGGGCGGCGGCATCGCCGGCCTCGTGGCGGGCGACGACACGGCGTTGAGCGGTGCGGTCAACTTCCTGGACAAGAACGCCGGCAGCGGCAAGGCCGTCAATCTGTCCGGCCTGGTCCTGGCGGGCAACGATGCCGGGAATTACGTGCTGGACACCAGTGCCGGCGCCACGGCGTCGATCACGCCCAAGACGGTGGGCGTGGGCGCGATCCAGGTCAGCGGCAAGGTCTATGACGGCACCCGCGACGCGCAGGTCAACACCGGCGGCCTCACGGGCACGGTGGCGGGTGACCAGCTCGACGTTGCCGCCAGCGGCCAGTTCGACAACAAGAATGCCGGCAACGGCAAGGCGGTCGACGTGCAGTTCGCGCTGACCGGCGCGGACGCGGGCAACTACGTGCTGTCGTCCGGCTCGGCGCA
>CAMPJJ010000094.1 GCA_946886855.1 uncultured Roseateles sp.
GACCTCCCCCGAGTCCGCCCCCGCCGGGGCAGGTCTTGACGGCCTGATCAGCGTCGGGCAACTGCAGGCGCTGATGGCCTCGTCGACACCGCCCTTGATCGTCGACGTCCGCTTCGACCTGGCCGACACCGCCGCCGGGGAGCGCGCCCACGCGGCCGGCCATGTGCCCGGGGCGTCCTACCTGCACCTCGATCGCGACCTCAGCGGACCGAAGCAGGATGCCTTCGGGGCCTTCCGCGGTCGCCACCCCCTGCCGGAGCGCGAGGCCTTCGCCGAGCGGCTGCGGCAGTTGGGCATGACGCGGGGCCGGCAACTCGTGGCTTACGACGCCGCCGACGGCATGTACGCGGCGCGCCTGTGGTGGATGCTGCGCTGGCTGGGCCATGCGCAGGTGGCGGTGCTCGACGGCGGCTTCGCCGCCTGGCAACAGGCGGGCGGCGCGGTGAGCGTCGACGCACCCGGAACCGCGGCCGGAACCGCATCCGCCGCGACGGCGCCTGCCGACCCAGCCGCCGACTTCCAGCCTGCGGCCCCGCTCGAGACACCGTGGTCCGCGCAGGAGCTGCTCGCCGGGCTGGGCCGGGTCCGCCTGATCGATGCCCGCGCGGGCGAGCGTTTCCGGGGCGAAGTCGAACCGCTGGACACCCAGGCCGGTCACATTCCGGGCGCGACGAACCGGTTCTTCAAATCCAACCTGACGCCAGACGGCCGCTTCAAGCCCGCCGCCCAGCTGCGCGAGGAATTCACCGCGCTGCTCGGCCCGCAGGGCGCGGACGGGACGGTGCACCAATGCGGATCGGGCGTGACCGCCTGCCACAACCTGCTGGCGATGCACCGCGCCGGGCTGCCGGGCAGCCGGCTGTACCCCGGATCCTGGAGCGAATGGAGCGCCAATCCGCGCTTCCCGCTCGCGAAGGGCTGACCGACGCGGTGTGCGACGCGGTGTGCGACGCGGTGTGCGACGGCTGACACCGGCCCTTATTGACATTGCGCATGGCGCGAGCACCATGACAAGGGCAGACTGCCTCGGGCTGGAGGTCAAGCCCTGACCCCGACCGGGCTTGAGGTCGGGCGCCCACCAGCACCATTCCGTTCGCTCGAAGGAGGCTCGCCATGTTCCAGCGCATCCTGATTCCCACCGACGGTTCCGACATCACCGCCAAGGCGATCACCACCGCCATCCAGCTGGCGAAGTTCCACAACGCGCGGCTGTTCGCCCTCAGCGTGAAGGAGCCCTTCCCCTACAGCGCCGTGTCGGAGATGCAGCCGACGCCGCCGCAGGAGTTCTTCGACGCCCAGGAGCGCATCGCCCAGGAGCGTCTGGCCCACGTCCTCTCGCTGGCGCGCGCCGAAGGCCTGGAGGCCGACGCCCACAGCGTGGAGGCGCTGCATCCCTGGGAGGCCATCATCGACCACGCCAAGCGCGTCGACGCCGACCTGCTGGTGATGGCCACGCACGGCCGGCGCGGGCTGCAGGCGCTGCTGCTGGGCAGCGAGACGCAGAAGGTGCTGACGCACTGCGCGTTCCCCGTCCTGGTGGTGCACGGGGAAGGCGCCCCGCAGTAGGCGCCTGGCGCCCTTTCAGTGGGCGTGCTTGCCGCCCACGACGATCAGCACGAACACGATCCCCACGCCCAGCCACAGCAGCTGCAGCGCCGTGTCCTTCCAGGGCAGCCGGCGCTGCAACTGCGGGATCAGGTCGGCGACCGACACGTAGACGAAGCTGCTCGACGCCGCCACCAGCAGGTAGGGGAACAGCTGCTGCCACGGGCCCACCACGTAGTAGCCCACCAGCCCGCCGATCACCGCCGCCATCCCCGACACGGCATTGAAGAACAGCGCCTTCCTGCGTGTGAAGCCCGCGTTCAGCAGCACGATGTAGTCGCCGACTTCCTGCGGGATCTCATGGGCGACGATCGCCATCGCGGTGACCCAGCCCAGGTGATGGTCCGCCAGGAAGGACGCGGCAATGATGATCCCGTCGCAGAAGTTGTGGATCGAATCCCCCACCAGCACCGACAAGCCACCCCGGCCCGCCTGCTCCTGGTCGAAATGGTGATGATGATGGTGCCCGTCCCCCTCATGGTGGTGGGTGTGACGGTAGAGTTCCGCCTTCTCCAGCAGGAAGAAGAACATCAAGCCGCCCAGCAGCGCCAGGAACAGGTTGTGCGGATCCGCCCCGCTCTCGAACGCCTCCGGCAGAACATGCAGCAGCGCCGTCGACAGCAGCACGCCGGTCGACAAACTCACGAGGTGCTTGACGATGCGGCTCAGCAGGCCGACCGTCAGCATCGCCGCGATCGTCACGGAGGCGAGACCGCCGGCGAAAGTCACCAGCAGGATGTAGGTCAGGGTCATGGATAAAAAAGGCGCACCACTGTGGGTGCGCCGGATGGGGTTCTCAAAATTGTCTCAGACTCGTCAAGCCCCCCTGCTTCGGAGGACGTTCAAACCCCGTGCTGCTTGAACCAGGCCTGGCAGCGGGCCCAGCCGTCCTTGGCCGGCTCGGGCTTGTAGCTGGGGCGGTAGTCGGCGTGGAAGGCGTGGCCGGCGTCCGGGTAGACGACGAACTCGCTCGCCTTCGCGGCGGCGCTGCCCTGCTTGAGCGCCTCCTGCATCGCGGCGACCGTCGACACGGGGATGCCGGTGTCCTGGGCGCCGTACAGGCCCAGCACCGGCGCGTTCAGTTGGCCGACGACGTCGATCGGATGTTTCGGCGTCATCGCGTTCGTCTGGCCCTGCAGGCGGCCGTACCAGGCCACGCCGGCCTTCACCGCCTTGCTGTGCGCCGAATACAGCCACACGATCCGACCGCCCCAGCAGAAGCCGGTGATCGCCAGCTTCGAGGTGTCGCCGCCCTGTTGCTTCGCCCAGGCGACTGCAGCGTCCAGGTCGTTCATGACCTGCGCATCGGGCGTGCGCTGGATGATCTCGCTTTGCAGCTTGGCGATGTCCGAGTACACGGTGGCGTTGCCCTGCCGCGCGAACAGGTCGGGCGCGATCGCCAGATAGCCCAGCTTCGCGAAGCGGCGCGCGACGTCGGCGATGTGCTCGTGCACGCCGAAGATCTCGCTGATCACCAGCACGACGTGCGCATTCTTCTTGCCCGCCGGCTGGGCCACGTACGCCGGCATCTTGAAGTCGCCGACCGGGATGGACACCGGGCCCGCGTCCAGGCCCTGCGCGTCGGTGCTGATCGTCTGCGCGGAGACCGGCAGCACGGCGGCGGCGAAGCCGCTGCCCACCGCCGTGCCGACGAAGGCGCGCCGGCTGAAGGCGCGGCCCGGCGCCAGCGCGTCGATGTCGTCGCGGATCGCGTCGACCAGTTCAGGGGACACGCCAGCGGCGCCCTCGTCGCGGGAATCGGAATTCGTCATCTGCGGCTCCTCGGTTGGGATGCAAGGGGGGACGGAACGCCGGATGCTAGCGCGGGTGCCGCGCGACAGCACGATGACACCCAGGATCACACCTGCGGGGACGCTCAAGTTGAAAGCACTTCGTTCCCGGCGGGCGGGTCAAACACCGCGACAATCGCGACCCATGACGCAAGCGCAAGTCCCCCTGATCCTGGCCGCCATCGACATGGGCTCCAACAGCTTCCGTCTGGAACTCGCCCAGTTGCAGCACGGGCAGTACCGCCGCCTGGACTACCTGAAGGAAACGGTGCGCCTGGGCGCGGGCCTGGATGCGATGAGCATGCTGACCGAGGAAGCCACGGAACGCGGCCTGGCCTGCCTGCGGCGCTTCGCGGAACGGCTGTCCGGACTGCCCGGCCGCCAGGTGCGCGCGGTCGCCACGCAGACGCTGCGCGAAGCACGCAACCGCAACGCCTTCCTGGCGCGGGCGCAGGAGGTGCTGGGGCATCCGATCGAGGTGATCTCCGGCCGCGAGGAGGCCCGTCTCATCTACGCCGGCGTGGCCCGCCTGCAGACGGCCGAGGACCCGCGCCTGGTGATCGACATCGGCGGCCGCTCGACCGAGATGATCCTCGGCCGCGGCGCGCAGCCGGTGAGCACCGAGTCCTTCCAGATCGGCAGCGTGAGCCTGTCGATGCGCTTCTTCCCGGAAGGCCGCTTCACCGCCGAAGCCTTCCGCGCCGCGCAGGTCGCCGCCGGCGCCGAGCTCGAGGAAGCCATCACCCAGTTCTCCCGCCAGTCGGCGCAGCCGCGCTGGAGGCAGGCGCTGGGCTCGTCCGGCACGGTCGGCGCCGTCTCCCAGATCCTGGCCGCCAGCGGCGTGAGCCCGGACGGCTCCATCACGCTCGACGGGCTGCGCTGGTGCATCGAACAGTGCCTGGCCGCGGGTCGCGTCGACGCGCTCAAGCTGCCCGGACTGAAAGAGGATCGCCGTGCCGTGGTGGGCGGCGGACTGTGCATCCTCTACACGCTGCTCACGCATTTCGACATCGATCGTCTGCACCCCGCGAAGGGAGCGCTGCGCCAGGGCGTCATCTTCGACCTCGCGGAGCGCCTCGATCCGCGCCTGCTCGCCGCCGGCCGCGACATGCGCGAGCAATCGGTCGCCGAGCTGCAGCGCCGCTTCGCCGTGGACCGCGAGCAGGCCAGCCGCGTCCAGTCGCTCGCGCAACGCCTGCACGCCCAGCTGTCGCCCAAGGCCGAGGAAGAACACCGCCGCGAACTCTCCTGGGCCGCCGCGCTCCACGAGATCGGCATGATGGTCTCGCACCACGACCACCATCGCCACAGCGCCTATCTGCTGTCGCATGTCGACGCGCCAGGCTTCTCGCAGAACCAGTTGCGGCGCCTCGGAGACCTCGCGCTCGGTCAGCGCGGCGGGCTGCGCAAACTGGAGGAACAGTTGCAGGAAGAGTCCATGGTCTGGCAGTTGCTGGCGCTCCGGCTCGCGGCAATCAAGTGCCATGCGCGCAGCAACGTCGATCCGGCGGACATCAAGATCCGCCGCGACGGCATGGACGTGACCATCGAAATGCGCAAAGGCTGGGCAGACACGCATCCGCGGGCGCACTTCCTGCTGCGGGAAGAGTTGGACGCCTGGGCGAAGATCGGGAAAGTCCAGTTGGCGTTGGAAGCCTGAGCGCGACAGGCATGGCCCGGGCCGGCGACGGGCGTCGAGCAGGCGCCAACTCGCTTTGCTCACCTTCGGCTCGCGCCGCTCAGACAGACGGCGCCCCAGTCAGTTTTTGAAGCTCGACTTCGTCGCCGGCCCGGGCCATGCCCGTCCACCAGCAGGGAGGACTTCGGCGAGGGTCAGAGCTCTTCGCGGTAGAGGCGCATCAGGGCCTGTTGGGCGCAGACGCGGGACGGGGTGTTCTCGGTGCCGATGCGCTGCGAGGTGCCGTCAGGACCCAGTTGCCAGGCGTCCAGGCTGTCGTAGAGGTACGGCGTCAGGCCTTCGTCGATCACGCGCTGGCGCAGCTTCGCGTCCGTGATCGGCCACGCCACCTCGATGCGTCTCAGCATGTTGCGGGCCATCCAGTCGGCGCTCGACAGGTACAGCGCCTCCTGCTCGTCCTTGCCCCAGCGGAAATAGAAGATCCGCGAGTGCTCCAGGAAACGCCCCACCACCGAGCGGACCAGGATGTTGTCCGTCTCGCCCGGCAGGCCCGGCGGCAGCATGCAGGCGCCGCGCACGATGAGGTCGATCTTGGCGCCAGCCTTGCCCGCGCGGATCAGACCGTTGATCAGCTCGGCATCGGTCAGGGCATTGATCTTCAGGACCACGCGCGCCGGCTCGCCGCGCCTCGCGGCCTCCTCGACCTGCGTCAGCAGCTCGCACATCGTGCGGTGCAGGTTGAACGGCGCCAGCAGCAGCTTCTTCGGCGCCTTGAACTTCGACAGCGACGCCAGCTGGCTGAACACCAGGTCCATGTCGGCCGTGATCTCCGAGTCGGCCGTCAGGTAGCCCAGGTCGGTATAGAAGCGCGCCGTCTTCGGGTTGTAGTTGCCGGTGGACAGGTGCCCGTAGCGACGCAGTTTGCCGCCCTCGCGGCGCGTGATCAGCATCAGCTTCGCGTGCGTCTTCAGGCCGACGATGCCGTACACCACCTGCGCGCCGACGGCCTCGAGCCGCTCCGCCCAGTTGATGTTGGCCTCCTCGTCGAAACGCGCCTTGAGTTCGACAACCGCCAGCACTTCCTTGCCGCGCCGCGCCGCCTCGATCAGCAGGTCGGCCAGCACCGACTGGCTGCCGGTGCGGTAGATCGTCTGCTTGATCGCCAGCACGTCCGGATCCTCGACCGCCTCGCGCAGCAGCTGCACCACCGGGTCGAAGCTCTCGAACGGGTGATGCAGCATCACGTCGCCCTTGGTCCGCAGCTTGTCGAAGATCGACTTGCCGCGCGGCAGCCGGCCCGTGGGCCAGCTCGGCTCATAGGGCAGGAAGCGCAGGTCCTCGGCGTCGGTCTGGTCGATCAGTTCGTTCAGGCGCACCAGATTCACCGGCCCGTTGACGCGGTAGAGCGCCGCCTCCGGCAGGTCGAACTGCTCGAGCAGGAAACGCGACAGCTCCTCGGGGCAGGTGTTGACCACTTCCAGCCGCACCGCGCGCCCGAAGTGGCGCGTGGTCAGGCCGGAGCGCAACGCATGGCGCAGGTTGGCGATCTCTTCCTCGTCGACTTCCAGGTCCGAGTCGCGTGTGACGCGAAACTGCGAGAAGGCCTCGACGTGCCGGCCCGGGAACAGCTCTTCCAGATGCGCACGGATGACGCTGGTCAGCAGCACGAAACTCTGCTTGCCGCCGCTGAGCGCCGCCGGCACCTTGATCACCCGCGGCAGCACGCGCGGTACCTTGACGATGGCGATGCGGTTGTCGCGGCCCAGTGCGTCCTTGCCCGACAGCCGGGCGATGAAGTGCAGCGCCTTGTTGCCGACCTGCGGGAAGGGATGCGCCGGGTCCAGGCCCACGGGCACCAGCAGCGGGCGCACCTCGCGTTCGAAGAACTTGGCGACCCACGCGCGGATCTCGTCGGTGCGGTCGGCGTGGTTCAGGATCTGGATGTTGTGCTCGCGCAGCGCGGGCATGACCTGGTCATTGAAGATCGCGTACTGCTCGTCGATCAGGTCGTGGGCAGCACGGCCGACGCGCTCGACGTCGCGCGGCGTCACCAGCCCGCTGCCATCGCGCTGCATGTCCAGCATGTCGGCGAAGCGCACCTCGAAGAACTCGTCGAGGTTGCTGGACACGATGCAGATGTAGCGCAGCCGCTCCAGCAGCGGCACGTCGACGCGCTGGGCCTGGGCCAGGACGCGCCGGTTGAACTCGAGGATCGCGTTTTCGCGGTTGAGCAGCGGAACATCAGGCAAAGTCATGAACTGATTCTATGAAGCTGGTGTGACAGTCAGGTGACCCTCTTTCGGGCGGGTGACCGAGGGTCAATCAGGGTCACTCAGGGTGACCCAGGCCCGGCCAGGGTTGGATCGAGGGCGCGGGCGACATCTGTCCTCCGCCGTCCGGACGACGGAGGTCTTCAGTCGGGGGCGAGGATCAGGCCGGCTGGCGCATCGCGGCGGCGAGTGCGTCCGCGGTGCCCTGCTCGGTGACCCGGCGCTGGCGCTCGGCCCAGTCGAGGATCTCGAGGTGGCCGTCCGCGTGCTCGACCAGCGCGGTGAGGCTCTCGACCCAGTCGCCGTCGTTGGCGTAGGTGATGCCGTCGATGTCGCGAAGCTCGGCGTGGTGGATGTGGCCGCAGACAACGCCCTGCACACCGCGCTTGCGCGCCTCGCGGGCCAGCGCCTGCTCGAACTCACCGATGAAGGAGACCGCGCGCTTGACCTTGAGCTTCAGGTACTTGCTCAGGCTCCAGTACGGCAGGCCCATGCGCGCGCGCAGCGAGTTGAGGTGGCGGTTCAGCTTCAACGTGAACTCATAGAGCGTGTCGCCCAGATGGGCGAGCCACTTCGCGTGCTGGATGACGCCGTCGAACAGGTCGCCGTGTGTGACCCAGAACTTGCGGCCGTCGGCGGTCTCGTGGATCCACTCGTGCGCGACCTCGATGCCGCCGAAGCTGTGCTGCAGGTACTTGCGGGCGAATTCGTCGTGGTTGCCCGGCACGTAGATGACGCGCGTGCCCTTGCGCGCCTTGCGCAGCAGCTTCTGGACGACGTCGTTGTGTTCCTGCGGCCAGTACCAGCTGCGGCGCAACTGCCAGCCGTCGACGATGTCGCCGACGAGGAAGAGCTGCTCGCACTCGACCTCGCGCAGGAACTCGAGCAGCGCCCGGGCCTGGCAGCCCGGCGTGCCCAGGTGCAGATCGGAGATCCATACCGTGCGCACGCGGAGGGAACCGCCGTCGTCAGGCTCCGCCGCCTCGGCCCCAGGCGGTTCGTTCGACATCGCGGCGGCCATGAGGGTGTCGGTCAGCATGGCCCCACAGGTTGCCGACCCTGGATGAAAGCTTGATGACCGGACCGCCGATAATCCCCCGCCATGCACCTGCTGATCCCCTTTGCCAGTTCGCTGGATCCTCATTTCGAGGGCGCCCTGCGCGAACTGGAGCTGCCGAACCTGAGCCGCCTGCTCGGGTTGCTGGCCCCGGTGGAGGACGTCGGCGACGGCGACGAGACCGCCCCGCTCCCCCCGCACGAACACTTCCTGGCGCGCCGCCGCGGCGTCGCCGACGCCCCTCCGCCGATCGCCGCCTGGCGCGTGCGCGCCGCCGGGCAGGATCCCGCCGACGCGGCCTGGGCGCTGCTGACGCCCGCCCATTTCGCGATCGGCACCGAGGGCGTCACCGCGCTCGGGCCGGAGACGCTCGATCTCGACGAAGCCGAATCGCGCGCCTTCCTCGACGCCCTGTCGACGGCCCTGTTCCCCGCCGCAGAGGGTTGGCGGACCGCCTGGCTGTCGACCGGCCAATGGGCGATCGCGCACGACGAGCTCGATGGCCTGGAGGCCGCCAGCGCGGACCGCGTGCTCAACCGCGGGGTCGAGACCTGGTACCCGCGTGCGCGCCGCCTGCGCACGCTGCTCAACGAGGCGCAGATGCTGCTGCACGATCACCCGCTCAACCAGGCGCGCGAGCAGCGCGGCCTGCGCCCGCTGAACGCCGTCTGGATCGGCGGCGGCGCGCGTGAGCGCGGCCATGCCCTGCCGGCCGACCTCCTCGTCGACCCGCGCCTGCGCGGACCGATGCTGACCGGCGACCTCTACGCCTGGAGCGAAGGCTGGAAGGCGCTGGACCAGGGCCCGATCGGACAGCTGCTGAACGCCGCGCGCGCGAACCAGCCCGTTTCGCTCACGCTGAGCGGGGAGCGACTGGCCCGCACCTGGAGACGCCAGACCGCCAGCGGCTGGCAGCGTCTCAAGGAACGATTCGCGGCGCCGAGCGCGTCCGTCGCCGCCGCCCTGGAGCCCTTGTGAGCAGCCCCCGCCTCCTGACCCGCGACGTCCCGCCGGAGTCCGCGCACGCGCTGCAGGAAGCCGGCTTCTCGCCGCTGCTGTCGCGCCTCTTCGCGGCGCGCGGCGTGCTGTCGCGCGACGAGCTCGACCCCGACCTGAAGCACCTGCTGCCGCCCGAAGGGCCGCTCGGCATGCTCGGCATCGACAAGGCCGCGGTGCTGCTGGCCGACGCCATCACCGCGGACGAGCGCATCTGCATCGTCGCGGACTACGACTGCGACGGCGCCACCGCCTGCGCGGTGATGCTGCGCGGACTGGCGCTCCTGGGCGCGAAGCCGGGCACCGTCAGCTACGTGGTGCCCGACCGCGCGGTGCACGGCTACGGGCTGACGCCGACGATCGTCGAACTGGCGCTGAAGCACGACCCCAGGCTGCTGGTCACCGTCGACAACGGCATCGCCAGCCACGCCGGCGTGGCCTTCGCGCGCGCACTCGGGCTGAAGGTCCTGGTCACCGACCATCACCTCCCGGCGGTCACCGCCGACGGCCAACCGACCGTCCCCGATGCCGACGCGCTGGTGAATCCCAACCAGCCGGGCTGCCCCTTCCCCGGCAAGAGCCTCGCCGGCGTCGGCGTGGCGTTCTACGTGCTGACGGTGCTGCGCGGCGAACTGCGTCGGCGCGGCGCCTTCGGCGAGAACCCGCCGCCGCGGCTCGACGGCCTGCTCGACCTGGTCGCGCTGGGCACCGTCGCCGACGTGGTGCGGCTGGATGCCAACAACCGCCGCCTGGTGGCGCAGGGCCTGCGGCGGATGCGCGCCGGCCGCATGCAGCCGGGCGTGCAGGCGCTGTTCACCGCGGCGAGCCGCGACGCCGCGCGCGCCAACAGCTTCGACCTCGGCTTCGCGCTCGGTCCGCGCATCAACGCCGCCGGCCGCCTCGACGACATGACGCTGGGCATCACCTGCCTGACGACGGACGACAGCGAGCAGGCACTCGCCCTGGCGCGCGAGCTCGACCGCATCAACCGCGAGCGCCGCGAGATCGAAGCCGGCATGCAGGAGCAGGCGCTCGCGCTGCTCGAACGGCTGATGACGGACCCGCGCCTGAACGGCGCCCCGCCGCCCGCGCTGGCGCTGTTCGACGCCGACTTCCACGAAGGCGTCGTCGGCATCGTCGCCTCGCGGATCAAGGACCGGCTCCATCGCCCGGTGTTCGTCTTCGCCGAGGGCGCGGACGGCCAGCTCAAGGGCTCGGGCCGCTCCATCCCCGGCTTCCACCTGCGCGACGCGCTGGACCTGGTCTCCAAGCGCCACCCCGAGCTGCTGAAGAAGTTCGGCGGCCACGCGATGGCGGCGGGCTGCACGCTGGCGCCCGGCGGCGTCGACGCCTTCCGCAGCGCGTTCGAGGACGTCGCCCGTGAGTGGCTGGACGAGGCCTCGCTCACCCGCACGCTGCGCACCGACGGCCCGCTGCCGCCGGAAGCCTTCTGCGCCGAGACGGTCCAGGAACTGGAAGCGCAGGTCTGGGGTCAGGCCTTCGAGGCGCCGCTGTTCTGCGACCGCGTGCAGGTCGTGAACCAGCGCATCGTCGGCGAGCGCCACCTGAAGCTGCGCCTGCGTCAGGGCGCCTGGATCCGCGACGCCATCTGGTTCGGTCACACCGAGCAGTTGCCCGAGCAGGTGACGCTGGCCTACCGGCTCAGCCTCGACGAGTTCCAGGGCCAGCAGCGCGTTCAGATGGTCGTGGAAGCGATGGCCGAATAGCGCGGCTTGGCGACGACTGCAGCGGACAGCGTGAAAGGACGCGGCTGATCCTTCAGCCGCTCAGCCGCTCAGCCGAGCAACTGCTTCCGCACCCAGTCCACAATGGCCTCAGCCGGCATCGCGCCGGACGCCCGGGCGATCTCCTGCCCATCGAGGAACAACAGCATCGTGGGAATGCTGCGGATGCCGTAACGCGCGCTCTGCTGAGGCGCGGCCTCGGTGTCGAGCTTGACGAAGCGCACCTCGGGCAGCATCGCCGCGGCCTTCTCGAACTGCGGTGTCATCATCCGGCAAGGACCGCACCACTCGGCCCAGCAGTCGACCACGACCGGCAGCTCGGTGCCGGCGATGTACTTGTCGAACACCTCCGGCGTGAGGTCCAGGGCCTCGGCCCGCATCAGCGGCGTGCTGCAACGTCCGCAGTCGGGCGATTCGCCCAGGCGCTCGCGCGGCACGCGGTTCTTTGCACCGCAGGACGGGCAGACGATGTGGAGGCTGACGGCGGCGGCGGAGTGGTCGGTGTCCATGGCGGTCTCGGGTCGGAAGAGCCGGTGCGATCTACCGGCAGGCAAGCCATGTTCCCTGCTTCGTCCCCGATCGCCAAGCGCGCCCTCACCTACCCTCGCTCACGCTCACTCACGCTCACTCGTCCCTCACTCGTCTTCGCCCTCGTCCTTGCCGCGCCCGCAGGGGCCGAGGTACGACGATTGCCACATTGCCGTCAACGACAACTCTGCTGAAGGAACCGGGATGACCGCATACAAAGACGATGGGAAGCTGTGGGTGCTGGTGGCCGACGAGGGCGTGGCGCGTCTGCTGAAGCTGCCGGAGGAAGGCGGCGACCTGGAGGACGTCACGACGCTGACCGACGCCGCCGCCCATGCGAACAATGCCGATCTGCGCCGCGATGCCGCGGGGCGTCGTGGCAACAACGTGACCGCATCGGCGGGCGTCGACGAATCGCATCAGGAGGCGATGAGCTTCGCGGCCCGCGTGGCCAAGACGCTGGACGACGGCTACAACAACGGGGAGGTGACGCAGCTGCACGTCGTCGCCGCGCCGCGTTTCCTGGGCCTGCTGCGCAAGGCGCTGAGCCCGCAGATCACCAAGCTCGTCATCGCCGAGACCAACGTCGACGTCGTCCACGAAAGCCTGGGCGCATTGACGACGCGCCTGTTCCCGGAGCGGGACTTCAGCAAGCAGAAGCCGTGAGGTGGTTCACACCTGACCCCTGCTGTAACAGTTTGTCAAATCGATGACATAGAGGCCACCCAGAATGGGGACACCACGCGGCGCTCCGTCCGCGGTGGTGCCTCCCCATGCCGACCACCCATCTGCAACCGCCCGACCCGCTGAGCATCGCCCTGTCCGCCATCATTCGCGACGGCGCGCTGGACATCCACTTCCAACCGCTGGTCGAGGTCGAGCGGGCCAACATCCTGGGCTACGAGGCGCTGACGCGCGGGCCGGCGGACACGCCCCTGCACTCGCCGCTGGTGCTGTTCGAAACCGCCGCGCGGCTCGGGCGGCTCGTGGAGCTGGAGCGCCTGGTCGTGCGCCGCGCGCTGCGCCGCTTCAAGGAGCTCAAGCTCCCCGGCCAGCTCTTCCTGAACCTCACCGCCGACACGCTGCTCGCCACCAGCGACCGCGGCGCGCTGATCGCCCGCGAGTTCGCGCAGCTCGACCTGCCCGCCTCGCGCGTGGTCATCGAACTCACCGAGACCCGGCCCATCCTCGAGCCCGAACGCCTGCAGGACAGCATGCGCAGCCTGCGCGAACTGGGCTTCGTCGTCGCGCTGGACGACCTGGGCGAGGGCTTCGCCAGCCTGAAGCGCTGGATGGACATCCGCCCGGACTTCGTCAAGATCGACCGGCACTTCATCGACGGCATCGCGCAGGATCCGCTCAAGCAGCAGTTCGTGCGCTCCATCCTCGAGATGGCCGCCACCTCCGGCTGCACCGTCGTCGCCGAAGGCCTCGAGCAGCTCAGCGACCTGACCGTGCTGCGCCGCCTGGGCGTGCCGGTCTGCCAGGGCTACCTGCTCGCCCGCCCGAGCGCCGCCCCGCGCGCCGCGCTGCGGGCGGAAGTGGACGCGCTGCTCGCGCCCGAGCACCGCCGCCGCAACGCCGACTGGATGCGGCTGCCGCCGGACGCGATCACCACCGCCGCGCAACTGGCCCGCCGCAGCCACACCGTCACGCCCAAGCTCAACTGCCAGGCGGTCGCCGACATGTTCCAGCGCGACGAGCAGCTGTTCTCGATGCCGGTGCTGGACGATGCGAACCGCCCCATCGGCATCCTGCGCTCGCTGCAGGTGCTCAAGCGCAGCGCGGAGCGCTACTTCATGGACATCCACGAGAAGCGCTCCTGCACCGCGCTGATGGATCCGCAGCCCCTGATCTTCGACGCGGGCACCTCCCTGCGCGAGATGAGCGACGCGATCTCCAGCCTCGACGACCGGCTGATGGTGGATGGCTTCATCGTCACCCGCAACGGCGAATACTTCGGCACCGGTCGCAGCACCGACCTGCTCAAGGCCGTCTCCGACCTGCAGGTCCACAGCGCCCGCTACGCCAATCCGCTGACGCTGATGCCGGGCAACGTGCCGACCGACCAGCACCTCGACGCGTTGCTGCACGAGGCGCGCGAGTTCGTCGTCGTCGCCTGGGACATCGACCACTTCAAGCCCTTCAACGACGTCTACGGCTACGCCGCGGGCGACGACATCATCAAGCTCTGCGCGCAGATCCTGCAGGACGCCGCCGACCCGGCGCTGGATTTCGTCGGCCACATCGGCGGCGACGACTTCGTGATGGTGCTGGGCTCCCCTGACTGGACCGCCCGCGTCACCCGCGTGTGCCGCGAGTTCGACCGCCAGATCCGCCCCTTCTTCTCCGCCGACCACCAGGCGCTGGGCGGCTACGTGACGCTGAACCGCCAGAACCAGGAATCCTTCAACCCGCTGCCGACGCTGAGCGCCGGCGTGATCCAGGTGCAGCCCGGCGCCTTCGAGAGCGTGCGCGCGCTGTCGGCCGCGCTGGCCGAGCCCAAGCACGTCGCCAAGTGCGGCACCGGACCCAGCCGCTACTTCGTCGACCGCCGCCGATCCAGCGCCGGCGTCACGGACATGGCGCCGCTCCTAGAATCGACGGGGTGACTACCCCATCCCCCGTTCTGCCGGCACCGCCGGTTTCCTCCGCCCCCACCGACGCGCCGCCGGCATCCGCCGCCGCGCCCGGGCAGATTGGGGTGCCTGCGCTGCACGCGCAGACGAACGCGGACCTCCACTGCCACTCGACCGTCTCCGACGGCACGCTGTCGCCGGAAGCCCTGGCTGCGCGCGCCAAGGCCAACGGCGTCGAGCTCTGGGCGCTGACGGACCACGACGAGGTCGGCGGCCAGCAGCGCGCGATGGCGGCGGCCAGGGCCGCAGGGCTGCCCTACCTGACCGGGGTCGAGATCTCCGTGAGCTTCGCGGGCAAGGTCGTGCACATCGTGGGACTGGGCTTCGACCCTGACGACCCGCGCATCGTCGCCGGCCTGCGCGCCACGCGCGGCGGCCGTGGCGCGCGGGCGAAGGAGATGTCGGACGATCTCGCCAGGGCGGGCATCCCCGGCGCCTACGAGGGCGCGCTCAGGTTCGCCGGCAATCCGGAGCTGATCTCCCGCACCCACTTCGCGCGCTTCCTGGTGGAGACCGGCCAGTGTTCGGACGTGCCCGAGGTCTTCCGCCGCTTCCTCACCGAAGGCAAGCCCGGTTTCGTGCCGCACCGCTGGGCGGCGCTGCGCGACGCGGTCGGCTGGATCGTCGACGCGGGCGGCCTCGCCGTCATCGCGCACCCGGGCCGCTACGGCTTCACGCCGACCGAGGAATACGCCTTGATCACCGAGTTCATCGCGCACGGCGGACGCGGCATCGAAGTCGTGACCGGCAGCCACACCGCCGCGGACATGATCCAGTACACCGACACGGCGCTGGAATTCGACCTGCTGGCGTCGCGCGGCTCGGACTTCCACAGCCCGGAGGAAAGCCGCGTGGACATCGGCAAACTCGACCAGCACCTCTCCGGCCGGCTGAAACCGGTGTGGGGCGCGCTCGAACACCGCATCCACTGGCCGGCCTGATCCTCGCGGATCGCGCCCGCCGCAACCATCGCCGGCGCAGACCGGCGCCCAGATCGGCGCGCATGCCGATTGCCCCAGGTGAGGACCATGGCCCAGATCTTCGAAGTCCATCCCGACAACCCGCAGGCCCGTTTCCTGCGTCAGGCGGCGCAGATCCTGAACCAGGGCGGCATCGGCGCGATCCCGACCGACTCCAGCTACGCGCTGGTCTGCCAGCTCGACGACAAGGCCGCCGCCGAGGCGCTGCGCCGCATCCGCGGCGTCGACGACAAGCACCACATGACGCTGCTGTGCCGCGACCTCAGCGAGCTCGGCAGCTACGCCCGCGTCGACAACAAGCAGTACCGGATGATCAAGACGGCCACGCCGGGGCCGTTCACCTTCATCCTGGAGGCGACCAAGGAAGTGCCGCGGCGCCTGTCGCATCCGTCGCGCCGCACCATCGGCCTGCGCGTGCCGGACCACCGCGTCACGCAGGACCTGCTGGCGCTGATCGGCGGCCCGCTGCTGGCCACGACGCTGATCCCGCCCGGCGAGCACGAGCCGATCAACGACCCCGAAGAGATCACCGCCCGCTACGACAAGCTGATCCAGCTCATCATCGACGCCGGCGCCTGCCCGATGAAGCCGACCACGGTGGTCGACCTGACGACCGAGCCGCCGGTCCTCGTGCGCCGCGGCTGCGGCGATCCGGCCTGCCTGGGGCTGGAACTCGAAGAGGCCGGAGCGGACGATTGAGGCCGGAGCGGGCGCGACGCCCGATCGAGGCACCCTGCAAAACGCCGGCGCGAAGCCGGCGTTTTGCATGAAAGGCATGACGAGGCCCGCGGCCTCGGCAGGGCTCAGACCGCTGCGGTGATCACGATCTCGATCTTCCACTCCGGCTTGGCCAGCTTGGCCTCGACGGTGGCGCGCGGCGGCGTGTGGCCGGCCGGCACCCAGGCGTCCCACGCGGCGTTCATGCCGGCCAGGTCCTTGACGTCGGCGATGTAGAGCTGCGCGCGCAGGATCCTGGTCTTGTCGCTGCCGGCGCGGGCCAGCAGCTTGTCGATCATCGCCAGCACCTGTTCGGTCTGGCCCTTCACGTCGGCGGTGGCGTCGTCGGGCACCTGCCCGGCGAGGTAGACCACGCCGTTGTGGATGGCCATCTCCGAGAGACGCGGGCCGACGTCGAAGCGTTCGATGTTGCTCATTTGCTGTGCTGGTTGGGCTTGTTGGAAGGCGTGCCGGACGGCTTGCTGGAAGCCTTGCTGGACGGCTTGTGATCGCGCTTGTGATCGTGCCGCTGCGCGCGCGACTGCTCGTGGCGATGGGACTTCGCGGCGGGCGCGGCGACCGGCGCCGCCTTCTGGCCGAGCTTGCTTTCGGTCCCTGCCATCAGCTTCCTGATGTTGGGCGCGTGGCGCCAGATCAGCAGCAGGCTCATCAGCGCGATGGCCGGCAGCTCGGGGCCGACGTCCCAGATCAGCATCTGCAGCAGCGGCGCGGCGACGGCGGCGGCCAGCGACGCCAGCGACGAGTAGCGGAACACCACCGCCATCACGATCCACACGCCGAGCACGGCCAGGCCGAGCCACGGGTTGATCGCGAGCAGCACGCCGGCCGCGGTGGCGACGCCCTTGCCGCCGATGAACTTGAAGAAGACCGGCCACAGGTGGCCGACGAAGGCCGCCAGGCCGACCAGCGCGGCGGTGCCCTCCTCCAGGCCGTACGGAGCGCCGAACTTCAGCACCAGCAGCACGGGGAGGTAGCCCTTGAGCGCGTCGAAGACCAGCGTCAGGATGGCGGCGGCCTTGTTGCCGGAGCGCAGCACGTTGGTCGCGCCCGGGTTGCCGCTGCCGTAGCTGCGCGGATCGGACAGGCCCATCAGCCGGCTGACGATCACCGCGAAGGACAGGGAGCCGATCAGATACCCGGCCAACACGGCCAACAAGGGGAACAGGACACTTTGCATGGGGCGCTATTCTGCCCCGGACTTCAGCGCGCACTCGACCGGGCGGGCCTCCAGCAGCTCGGTCAAAACCCGGGGTTCGAGGCTGATCAGGTAACCGCGGCGCCCGCCGTTGATCAGGATGCGGGGCAGCGCAAGCACGCTGGCCTCGACGAAGACCGGCATCGTCTTGCGCGTCCCGAAAGGCGACGTGCCGCCGACGAGGTAGCCGCTGTGGCGCTGGGCCACGTCGGGCTTGCAGGGCTCGACCTTCTTGCAGGGGATCTGGCGGGCGAGCTCCTTCAGGCTGACCGTGCAATCGCCGTGCATCAGCACGATCAGTGGCTGCGCCTTCTCGTCCTGCATCACCAGGGTCTTGACGACCTCGTGCTCGGGCACGCCGAGCTGCTTGGAGGACTCGCCGGTGCCGCCGTGATCGACGTAGTCGTAGACGTGCTCGCCGAACGCGATCTTGTGCTGGCGCAGCATCTGCGTGGCCAGCGTCTCGCTGACATGGGCGGATTTCTTGCTCATGCCGCGATTGTCCGCGCTGGCCGCGGCGGCGGCTTGTACGAGCTTGCTGCGCGCGCCGCACGAGCGCCGCGCGGCCTCCCCCCTCCTGACACCCCCTGGCGGCGACCGCGCTACCCTGCGGCGCACTTCGTGTTCACCGAGCCCCCATGACGGACGCCGCTTCGACCTCCAGCTACCACCTCAAGGACCTGATCGGAGAGACCGCGCTGCGATCGCTGGCGTCCGTGTTCGCCGAATCGACGCCGGGCTTCCAGCGCAAGCGCTTCATGGCCGTCGCGACCGACGGGCTGGTGCCGCTGTCGATCATGCAACGCGTGCATCGCGTGGCCGAGGCGCTCGATGCGGCGTTGCCCGGCAGCTTCGCGGACAAGCTCGACGCCGTCGTCGCGGCGGCGCCGAAGACCGGTGGGGCGTTCGTCAAAATGGGGCTGTGCGACTTCGTCGCGAGCTACGGGCTGCACGATCCGGCGGCGTCGCTGAAGGCGCTCAAGCGGATGACCGCGCATGGCACCGCGGAATTCGCGATCCGCCCCTTCCTGCGTCAGGACCTGGCCGGCACGCTGAAGACGATGACGCGCTGGACAACGGATCGCGACGAGCACGTGCGGCGCCTCGCCAGCGAGGGCAGTCGGCCAAGACTGCCGTGGTCGTTCCGGCTCGACGCGCTGGTCGCGGATCCGGGGCCGCTGGCGGAGATCCTGCAGGCGCTGCGCGCCGACGACAGCCTCTACGTGCGGCGCTCCGTCGCCAACAACCTGAACGACATCACCAAGGACCATGCGGACTGGGTCTTCGCACACGTGGGGGACTGGGACCTCGCCGACGAGCGCAGCGCGTGGATCGTCAAGCATGCGCTGCGATCACGGATCAAGCAGGGCGACGCCCGGGCGCTGAAGCTGATCGGGGCGAGCGACGGCGCGCTGGCCGTCGTCGAGCGTCTGGCGATCGCGCCGTCACGCGTGGCGATCGGCGGCGAGGTCGAGATCGCTTTCGAGCTGCGGTCGACCGCGGAGACGACGCAGCGTCTGGTCGTCGACTACGCCGTGCACTACGTGAAGAAGAACGGGCGCGCGTCGCCGAAGGTATTCAAGCTGAAGACGGTGGAGCTGGAAGCCGGCGCGTCGACGCCCATCCGCATCCGCCGCGCGCTGCGCAACTTCACGACCCGCACGCATTACGCGGGCACGCATGCGATCGAGGTGATGGTCAACGGTCAGCGGCTCGCTGGCGGGACGTTCGAGTTGCTCATGAACTGAGCGCCCTCACTCGGCCCCTCCGCGATTGAAAGAGAGCCCTCCGCTTGGCCCCTCTCCCGCAGTGCGGGAGAGGGAGTCCGACCGGCTCACTGCGCCGGGTCGCGGATTTCCCAACGGATGCGGTCGATACGGGCGAGCGTCTCGGCGTCGAGCGTCTGGCCCATCGCCGCGATGTTCTCGTCCAGCTGCGCCGCCGTGGTGACGCCGATCAGCGTGCTCGCCGTCTGCCAGCGCGCGCTCACCCAAGCGATCGCCAAGGTCGACGGCGACATCCCCAGCTCCGCCGCCAGCGCGTTGTAGCGCCGCGCCGCGGCCAGCGTCTCGGGCCGGGCCCAACGCTGCTTCTTCATGCTCTCGAAGATCGCCAGCCGGCCCGGCTTGGCGGGATCGGCCAACCCGTGCTGGTCATACTTCCCCGTCAACGAGCCGAAGCCCAGCGGCGAATACGCCAGCAACCCGACCTGATGCCGGTACAGCGCCTCGTCGAGGCCGTTCTCGACGACGCGGTTCACGAGGCTGTAGGGGTTCTGCACACTCACGATACGTGGCAGTCCATGCTGCGCGGCCAGGTGCACGAACTCGCCGACGCCATACGCCGTCTCGTTGGACAGACCGATGTGACGGATCTTCCCGGCGCGCTGCAGTTGTCCCAGCGCCTCCAGCTGCTCGTGCATCGACGCCACCGGCTTGTCCTTCGCCGGTTCGAAATAGACGCCGCCGAACATCGGCACATGCCGCGCCGGCCAGTGGATCTGGAACAGGTCGATGGTGTCGAGCTGCAGCCGCTTCAGGCTGTCCTCGCAGGCCTGCACGATCTGCGCGCCGGTCAGGTCCAGGCTGCCGTCGCGGATCCAGTCGTAGCCGCGCGACGGCCCGGCGACCTTGGTCGCGACGACGACGCGTTCGCGCATCCCGGGCCTCGCCTTCAGCCAGCGGCCGATGATCTCCTCCGTCCGGCCGAAGCTGTCGGCGCGCGCGGGCACCGGGTACATCTCGGCGATGTCGAGCAGGTTGATGCCGGCGGCCACCGCGCGATCGAGCAGCGCCTGGCTGCCGGCCTCGTCGACCTGCTCGCCGAAGGTCATGGTGCCCAGGCCGATGCGGCTGACCGACAGGTCCGACTGTCCGAGGGTGATGCGTTCCATCTTGTTCTCCATGAAGCGCGGCGCGATCGAGACCCCGTGACCGAGGTCGAGTCCGGACGCCGCAACCGGTCAGTTTGCATGAGCCCGCACGCCGCCGCCGCGCGCACGGACGATGGCCGGGCGATCGCCGCGCGGGCCTCGCCCGGACGTTGGCGCCGCCCTTTACCCGCCCCCGCATTGCATCCAAGGAATTATTGTTTTACAGTAATTTCTTGCCACCCGACGGTAAGACCATGAGCGACGCCCCCTTCCCCGCCAGCCTTCAGCGCATCCGCTGGATCGCTCACTGCGTGCGTGCGATGGCCTTGATCGCGATGACGGTGGTGGTCGGTTTCCACGCGCTGTTCTGGACCCACCGCGGCCTGGTCGAACGCACCGCGCGCAAGGAATGGTGCGTGGACTGTCCCATGCAATTCGACGCCGTCTCGCGCGCCTGGGGCCTGGCGGTCAACCTGCCGCAAGCGCTGCTGACGCTGTTCGCGCTGCTGTGCCTGTGGCGTCTCTTCGGCGCCTACCTGCGCGGCGAGGTCTTCACCGACGGCGCGACGCGCCACCTGCGGCGCCTGGGCCAATCGGTGACGGCGATGGCGCTGGTGATGCCGCTGACGGACACGGTCACCATCCTGGCGCTGACGCTCGGCAACCCGCCGGGACAGCGGATGCTCTCCGTTCACCTCGGCAGCCAGCACTACGTCGTGTTGCTGCTCGGGCTGGTGCTGATCGCGATGGCCATGGTGATGCGCGAAGCGCAGCGCATGGCCCAGGAGAACGCCGAGTTCGTCTGAACGGACCGGCGCAGGAACCCCGCCCATGCCCATCGTCGTCCGACTCGACGTGATGCTCGCGCAGCGCAAGATGCGCTCCAAGGAGCTCGCCGAGGCCATCGGCATCACCGAGGCCAACCTCTCGCTGCTGAAGTCCGGCAAGGTGCGCGGCGTGCGCTTCGACACGCTGTCGCGGATCTGCGGGGCGCTGCAATGCCAGCCCGGCGACCTGCTCGCCTGGGAGCCGGGCGACGAGCCCGAGGACGGGGGCCCCGATGGCGGCGCGTGAGTCATCGGGGGCGCCCCTTGATACGCCCGCTCCTCGAAGGACCGGTGCGGCCCGGCGGCGCGTCGGCCCCCGGACGATCGCGATCGGCGCGGTGCTGCTGCTGCACCTCGCGCTGATCGGCTGGCTGCAGCAGGCCTGGCACCGGGCCGACGCGCACCGCGAGCAGCGCCGTTCGACCGTCCGGATGGTGACGATCCAGCTGCCACCGCTGCCCAAGCCCGTGCCCGTGCCCGTGCCCGTGCCCGTGCCCAGGCCGAAGACGACGCCGGTCGCCCGATCTCCGGACCGCCAGGCAAGTCCTGACCCCAGGCGGCCACCGCCGGACGCGGCGCCGTCGACGCACCCCACCGCGCGCGTCCAGCGGTCCCGGCCCGAGGTCGATCGCCACGAGGAAGAGCCGCGCGCCGCGGTGATCGTCGCCGCGCCGATGCCGGCGTCGGCTGCGTCCGGCCCGACCGGGCGGGACCTGATGTACGGCGCCGCGACGCAGCGCGCGATCCGCCAGGGCACGCAGGGACAACCGCTGCTGGCCGAGCGCGCCGACCAGGCGAGCCGGGCGCCCGACAAGATCGACGCGTCGACCCAGCTCGGCAAGGAAATGATGAAGGGCGCCACCGGCGACTGCCTGAAAGGCGAGTTCGCGGGCGGAGGCGCGGGCCTGCTCAGCCTGCCGTTCTGGGTGCTGGCCGAGGCGCGCGGGAAATGCCGGCGATGAACGCGGGCACGAGCAAGCGCATGGGCGACGAGGCCTTGGCGGTCCCGCCCGCTGAAGCGCCGATGCGGGACATGCGTCGTCAACCGGCACCGGCCGCGCGCCGTTCAGCGCAGATCGCCTTTGCGACAACCGTCGTGCGACACAGGGAGAGAGTCGAAGTGAAGCCCCAGCAGTTCCTCCGCGCGGTACGCCGCGTTCCCGTCGCCGCGATGGCCATCGTCGTGTTGAGCGCCCTTGCCGCCTGCGATCCGGTCGCCGCGGCGACCGG